>NZ_NBYR01000003.1:0-210646 GCF_002119345.1 Halomonas sp. CSM-2
GATTGCGATGGGGGGACGAAGAAGGCTAGGTGAGCCAGGCGTTGGTAGTCCTGGTGAAAGTCGGTAGGCTGAGGGCTCAGGTAAATCCGGGCGCTCAAGGCCGAGAGACGAGACGAAGACACCACGGTGTTGAAGTCATCGATGCCACGCTTCCAGGAAAAGCCTCTAAGCTTCAGATCATGTGCGACCGTACCCCAAACCGACACAGGTGGTCAGGGTGAGAATCCCAAGGCGCTTGAGAGAACTCGGGTGAAGGAACTAGGCAAAATGGTGCCGTAACTTCGGGAGAAGGCACGCCGGCGTATTGTGAGAGCCCTCGCGGCTTCAGCGAGAACCGGTCGAAGATACCAGGTGGCTGCAACTGTTTAGTAAAAACACAGCACTCTGCTAACGCGTAAGCGGACGTATAGGGTGTGACGCCTGCCCGGTGCCGGAAGGTTAAGTGATGGTGTTAGCCGTAAGGCGAAGCTCTTGATCGAAGCCCCGGTAAACGGCGGCCGTAACTATAACGGTCCTAAGGTAGCGAAATTCCTTGTCGGGTAAGTTCCGACCTGCACGAATGGCGTAATGATGGCCACGCTGTCTCCACCCGAGACTCAGTGAAATTGAAATCGCCGTGAAGATGCGGTGTACCCGCGGCTAGACGGAAAGACCCCGTGAACCTTTACTATAGCTTCACACTGGACGCTGATGTTGCCTGTGTAGGATAGCTGGGAGGCTTAGAAACCCGGACGCCAGTTCGGGTGGAGCCAGCCTTGAAATACCAGCCTGGCATCATTGGCGTTCTCACTCAGGTCCGTTATCCGGATCGAGGACAGTGTGTGGTGGGTAGTTTGACTGGGGCGGTCTCCTCCCAAAGCGTAACGGAGGAGCACGAAGGTACCCTCAGCACGGTCGGACATCGTGCAATGAGTGCAAGAGCATAAGGGTGCTTGACTGCGAGACAGACACGTCGAGCAGGTGCGAAAGCAGGTTCTAGTGATCCGGTGGTTCTGTATGGAAGGGCCATCGCTCAACGGATAAAAGGTACTCCGGGGATAACAGGCTGATACCGCCCAAGAGTTCACATCGACGGCGGTGTTTGGCACCTCGATGTCGGCTCATCACATCCTGGGGCTGAAGTCGGTCCCAAGGGTATGGCTGTTCGCCATTTAAAGTGGTACGCGAGCTGGGTTTAGAACGTCGTGAGACAGTTCGGTCCCTATCTGCCGTGGGCGTTGGATGTTTGAGAAGGGCTGCTCCTAGTACGAGAGGACCGGAGTGGACGCACCTCTGGTGTTCCGGTTGTCACGCCAGTGGCATTGCCGGGTAGCTATGTGCGGACGGGATAACCGCTGAAAGCATCTAAGCGGGAAGCCCCCTTCAAGATGAGACATCCCTGAGGCCTAGAGCCTCCTGAAGGGCCCAGCGAGACCAGCTGGTTGATAGGCACGGTGTGGACGCGCTGCAAGGCGTTGAGCTAACGTGTACTAATGGCCCGTGAGGCTTGACCCTATAACACCCAAGGGGTCTGGTCGTGATGATAACGACGAGTGTGGAAGCACTCAGAGAACCGGATACGCGCTGAGCTGATCCATCAGCCAGTGAGAGACGCCACAAGACACGTTGTAAAGAATCAGCATGATATCCATTTAAAGTTACGCCTGACGACCATAGCAAGCGTGAACCACCTGATCCCTTGCCGAACTCAGCAGTGAAACCGCTTCGCGCCGATGGTAGTGTGGGGTCTCCCCATGCGAGAGTAGGTCATCGTCAGGCACCTATACCGCAGAAACCCCCGAGCACATCGTGCTCGGGGGTTTTTGTTTGTGTGAAAGAAAAATAAACAATCACCATTCAATAGGTTCGCCCGCCCAGTCCCAGAAGCTGCCGGTGTCCTCAGGTGTGCGCTTGGCTATTACGCTGATCAATTGATCGGCAACAAAGGCAGGGTGAAATAACTTTTCGGAGGGAACACGCGCTTGAAAAGGCTTTGAAAGCGTTGTGTCGGTAGTGCCAGGGTGAAGGCATAACACGATAGATTGCTTGTTAAGACGTGAAAGCTCGACGGCAGCTGTTTTCATCAACATGTTGTGAGCCGCCTTGCTGGCTCGATAGCTATACCAGCCCCCGTAGCCATTATCTCCAATTGAACCTACACGAGCCGACAGGCTGGCGATGATCGAAGGATGCTTACCTTGTAAACACGGTTTTAGTGACGAGAGCAAAAGCGCTGGTGTCACTGCGTTAATGTGCATGACATGGGCTATGGTGTCTTCATTGAGCTGTTCAAGCCGTTTTTCAGGCTGGATACCACTTGCCTGGTCGTGAAGTATCCCCATCGCATTAAACAAAAGATGTATAGGTCGGCCATCCAGGTGCTGTGATAGGACTTCACGCCCAGATGATGTCGAGACATCAGCAACCACGGATTCCACGTCAGGGTGATTTGAATGAAAAGGTGCACGGCTAACCGCTATGAGACGCCCTATCTGGCTATTGCCTAGCAAGGTGTTAACGATGGCGTTGCCAATACCGCCATTGGCGCCGATAACGACAGCAGTAAACTTTTCGGGTAGGAAAGGAAGCATGCAGCTACTCCATAAGGGAACGTAATGTTACCTATTGAAGTATCTTGCAGAGGGGTTGTCTAGTTTTAGTGGCACTTGATACAAGTATTGTTCAAGCTGAAGCGTTGATACGACCCGGTTGGGCTGAATTACGACCATCCGGGTTGTAAAGCGTCTTCTCAGCAATCTGCCGAATATAATCAAGCATCTTTTGATTATGCTTCATGCGAAGGGAAAGCATTTCACCTGTTAACGCGTTCATGCGGGCGGCACGTTCGCTTTTTTCGAGCAAGCGGCTCCATGTGTCAGTGCAGCTAGCATCGCGAGCGGCAGCTTTGGCACCTTGAGCACCATCCTCGTACCCTAGGCGTTTTTGTACGCTACGCCGGAGGGTTTCAATACGCTCAAGCTCAGTGAGCAATTGCTGTTTTTGATGGGCAACGTCAGCCAGCGCATTGCCGTCGATGTCCCCCTGAGTTAGCAGAGTCTGCTCGTTGCCCAGCAGTGATATCAACGCATCAAGGCGCTGCTGCTGATCGGTCAACAAGCTGGCGAGGCTCATAAATTACTCCTGGGTTTCTCGAAGATTGGCAATCAAACCATCAGCAATACGATCAGCCCGGATTTCCAGGCGTCCATCACGAATAGCATCACGAATGCTTTCAACCTTCGCGCTGTCGATATCATGCGATTCGTCGGCGCTCATCGTGCTGATGCGTGTTGAGCCCTCTGCTTCAGCACCTGACATGGTAGATGCTGAATTCGCCGCCTTCTGGGTTTCATCACGCTGCTGGGCATAATTGGAACGAAGTGGCTGATTATTGACGTTATCAATTTTCACGTTGTGTGCCTCATCGTCAACGTTTAGAGCGCGATGCGCGTGTTACGTGGACTATCGGCGTCGTTGGGTGAAACTTTAGCCATTTAATTAAAAATCGACCATCAGAGTTCCGCGCTCGACCACACGCGCGGACATCACTTCGCGAGAACCAAAGCGCACTCTGACTTCTTCGCCCATAGCGCCATTATTGAGAGCCTCCCCTTCGCGGGATACGCGAAAAGAATCTCCTTCAGCTATGACCTTAACCCGCTGGCCTCGTTCAACGAGAAGAGGCGCCTGAATGAAATGTGATTGAATCGTTGTCCCGCTAGCGATTGGTTGGCGGGCGACCTTACCCACGATGTCATCGGGTTGAGTGATAGCTCGTGGGGGTAAGTCGCCTAGATTGCCGGTTTTTTCGCCCAGCATGTCAGGAGTGATTTGACGGCCGCGTTCGATGTTGACAGCGGCAATCGTGTAACTGCCGATGACGTCGATTTCTGCCTGCAGATAGCGAACTTGCTGGCTATCGGTGCCGCAACGAACCCCCACGGAAACGCGTCCAAGTGGTGCCTCATTCGGGTTGGTCAAGAACGGGTCGGGGTTGTTGCAGGCGGAAAGGTGGGGAGAAGGGGGGCGCAGATTGATAACCACTTCGTTACCCAGCGCCTGTGTTTCTCTATAGAGGAACTGATGCACGCTTTCCATTAGCGCGTCATGCTTGGTATCTGACGCGTTGGCGAAAGGCAGGGCCGCCAATGCCGCCAGGCTGACCACAAGCAGGCGATACACCCAACGTAGCAGAGGGATTGGTACAGAATTAAGCGACAATTGACGCATGGAGGCGGGTGCTCAACGAAAGAGGCAGATATAAGTTAACCATGATTCTAACGAAAAAGCCCGATGGTTATCACGAGAAATGCTGGGTGAAACGAAGGTTGTTTCATGCTTTAGGCTGACAGGCGTCGGCGTATTCTCCACCATCAACAAATCCTATTTTGCCTCTCAGTAAGCGAGGGTTGGCATGATCGACCAATTAGAAGCTTCTTTGAATTACCACCAGCAGGCGCTGGGGCTGCGTCAGGCGCGGCATGAAGTGCTTGCGGCGAATATTGCCAATGTCGATACCCCGAATTACAAAGCCAGGGATATCGACTTTGCCAGCGAATTGAAAAAAGCCGTTGACGGCGGTCAGCGTGCACAGGGCAATGATGGCGGGGGCCTGGCGTTGTCGCGGACCTCGGATCGGCATCTGGCCGGCGAAGGGCCTGCACGAACGGCCGGTAATAATGCGGATCTGCTTTACCGGACCCCAAGCCAGCCCAGCCTGGACGGCAATACCGTTGAAATGGACCGTGAGCGTTCGCAATTCGCCGACAATGCAGTTCGCTATCAAGCAGCTCTCACGATAATGAATAGCCGGATTCAAGGGCTAAAAACGGCCATGCAGCCAGAATAAACTGGCCCGAACCGGTTAGGAGGTAGTTATGTCAATGTTTTCTGCGTTTGATATCGCAGGTTCCGCCATGAGTGCTCAGTCGCAGCGCATGAATGTCACCGCCAGCAACATGGCCAATGCCGATAGCGTGGCAGGTCCAGACGGCGAGACGTATCGGGCCAAGCAGGTCATGTTCGAATCCCAAGCCAATAATTCACGCTATGGCGTGGGGGGCGTGCGTGTCACTGAGGTCGTGGAGGATGATTCGCCACTACGGCTTGAGTACATGCCCAACCACCCCGCTGCAGACGAGGATGGCTACGTCGCCAAGCCCAATGTTGAACCGGTTCATGAGATGGTCAACATGATTTCAGCCTCACGCTCTTATCAAGCCAACGTCGAGGTCTTTAACACCAGTAAACAGATGATGATGCAAACACTCTCGCTGGGTGAAGGGTAAACCATGAATATCGATACAAGTGTACTTAGCAATGTCAACGGCGGTGGTTCTAGCGGAATGCCGGCCAGTCAGTCGGCGGAGCTGCGTGAGAGTTTCATGACCCTGCTGATTACCCAGTTGGAAAATCAGGACCCGATGAATCCGATGGAAAATGCGGAGATGACGTCCCAACTGGCTCAGATCAATACGGTCAGCGGCATTGAGGAGTTGAACGATACCCTCAGTGGCATTACCAAGCAGATGGATGCTTCTCAAATGTTACAAGCCTCCGGGTTAATCGGTAATGCCGTGCTGGTACCGGGTAACCAGGTAAAGGTCAACACTGATGAAGACGGCAACAGCTATGCCACCCCGTTTGGTATCGAGCTGGATAAGCCAGCGGATAATGTCGAGATTACCGTGACCAGTAATGCCGGTGAAGTCGTCTATACCAAGAACATTGAGGGTGTTAGTGCGGGCGTCGAGTCGTTCAGCTGGGGTGGCCTGAATAATGACGGAGCTGCCGTCGCTGAGGGGTCGTACAACGTCAGCTTTAAAGCGACCAATGCCGAAGGGGAAGCACTTGAATCCAAAGCGCTCAATTATGCGCTCGTTCAGGGTGTGACGCCCGCCGAATCGGGTGAAGAAGTTCGCCTTGACCTCGGTGCTGTATACGGCCAAGTGACACTTGATCAAGTCAAACAAATTCTCTGAACCATTACTTATTGATCGATTTAGCAGGGGACTATCATGAGTTTTTCACAAGCGTTAAGTGGCCTGAATGCCCAGCAAGACAAGCTGGGTGCCGTCGGAAATAATATCGCCAACTCGCAAACGGTCGGCTTCAAGAGCTCGAGCGTACAGTTCGCCGATGTGTACGCTGAGTCGCGCATTGGTCTGGGTACACGAACCTCTTCCGTGCTGCAGAATTTCAACCAGGGCAATATCGAATCATCGAACCGCAATATGGACCTGGCGATTGCTGGCGAAGGCTTCTTCCGCTTTCAGCAGCCCAACGGCGAAATCGGCTACTCGCGCAATGGCCAACTGACCATGACGGCCAACGGCGACCTGGTAAACGCCCAGGGCGCACAGATCATGGGTTACCCGGCGGATGATCAGGGCAATATCCAGGGCGGCGGTGACGTTGAAGCGCTTAGCGTTGATGCTGGAGATATTGCAGCAAGTGCCACCACTGAGCTGGATGTTTCCCTTAATCTGGATGCTGAAGAAGAAGTGCTAGCTGCTGCACCTTCTGCCCAAGAGATCGCCAACGGCTTGGATTCAAGTCAGTATTCGTATTCGACCAACGGCACGATTTACGACTCTCAGGGTAATGCGCGAAATTTGACCATGTACTTCAGCAAGACGGCGGCTAATGAATGGCGGGTAGACGCCCGGATGTCCGGCGGCCCTGAAGGTGCACCGAATTATGGTTTTACTAACATCGCTAATGGGTCAAATTTTGGTTTCACTACGGATGGTCGTCTCAATAATAACTTTAATGAATTTGAGATTGATCTGGATGCTCCAAACGAAATAACTGACGCAGATGGCAATGCTTTAGGCGCAGGTGCCAGCGAATTTAACGATACGCTGACCAGTCAGCAGATCGAGATTGATTTCGCCAATACCACCCAGTTTGCCAATAGCTCTACGGTTAATGACTTGTCTCAGAATGGTTATACCTCTGGCTCGCTGGTGGGTGTGACCATCGAAGACGACGGCTCGATCATGCGCAACTACTCCAACGAGGAATCGCGCGCGGCTGGCCAGGTTGCTCTGGTGAGTTTCCGTAACCCTGAAGGTTTGAGCCCCAATGGCGAAAATCTGTGGACCGCTACCGGCTCCTCAGGCCAGGAATTGGTAGGTGCGCCGGGCACTGGCCAGCGCGGTCTTATTGAGCCTGGCGCGGTTGAAACCTCCAATGTGGACATGGCCGCGGAACTGGTCGACATGATCGTCGCCCAGCGTGCCTACCAGGCCAACTCGCAGACCATCAGTACCCAGGATGAGTTGCTGCAGACCATCATCAACCTGTAACGGCTGACGGAATTTAAGGGAGCAAGGTCGTGGATAGAATGCTGTATACCGCCATGAGCGGCGCCAAGCATACGATGGACCAGCAGTCGGTGGTGAGTAATAACCTGGCGAACGTTGCCACATCGGGTTTCCGCGCCCAACTGCAGGCTGCGCGCTCTGTGCCTGTGGAAGGTGACGCCTTGCTGCCTACCCGCACGTCTGCCGTGACCACCACACCAGGTACCGACTATTCTCAGGGGCCCGTTGATTTTACGGGCCGCACGCTTGACGTCGCCATGCAGGGGGATGCCTGGATGGCCGTGCAGGACGGCGAAGGCGTTGAAACCTATACGCGGCGTGGAGACCTCCAGGTCGACAACGACGGTATCTTGATGAGCGTTGGTCGGCCGGTGGTGGGTGACGGAGGCCCTATCGCGCTACCTCAGGGGGCGCAAATATCCATTGGTGCCGATGGCACCATCAGTGCGATTCCCCAGGGCGAGGGTCCAGAAGCCCTGGTGAATGTCGGTCGCATCAAGCTGGTGACGCCAGAAGAGGGTGAACTCACCCGCGGTGAAGACGGACTCTTCCGCGCCCCCCCGAATGAAGAAGGCGAGCCGGGGGCACTAGCAGCCGATGAAGACGCGACACTGGTCAGTGGCGCACTGGAAGGTAGTAACGTCAGCGCGGTTGACGCCATGGTGACAATGATTGACGCGGCGCGCCGCTACGATATGCAAATGAAAATGCTGAGCTCGGCGGACGAAAACGCACAGCGCGCCAACAGCATGTTATCGATTCAGGGCTGATAAACTGTTGTCAGCCAAGAGGGTTTTTTTATGATTTCGTCTTTGTGGACGGCCAAAACCGGTCTGGAATCTCAGCAAACCAAGCTGGATGTGATTTCCAATAACCTGGCCAACGTCAGCACCAATGGCTTCAAGCGCTCACGCCCGGTATTTGAAGATCTTCTATACCAAAATATGCGCCAGCCAGGTGCACAGAATAATGTACAGGATCGCCTGCCATCCGGTATGCAGGTCGGGACCGGTGTGCGTGCGGTCGCCACAGAGCGCTTGCACACTCAGGGTGGCCTGGAGCAAACCGAAAACTCCCGCGACCTGGCGATCAATGGGGATGGTTTCTTCCAGGTACTTTTGCCCGATGGCAATACTGCTTATACGCGTGATGGCAGCTTTCAACTGAATGAAAATGGCCAGATGGTCACGGCCAATGGTTACCCCATTGAGCCTGCGATTTTCATCCCGGAAAACGCGCTCTCGGTGAGCGTGGGCGAAGACGGTACGGTTAGCGTACGCCAGCCGGGGGACAATCAGGCCAATGAGATTGGTCAGATTAACGTCGCCACCTTCATTAACCCCGCTGGTCTGCAAAGCATGGGTGGCAATCTCTATCAGGAAACAGGTTCTTCCGGTGTGCCTAATCAGAATATGCCGGGCATGAACGGCGCTGGGCGCCTGTTTCAAGGTTACGTAGAGACGTCGAACGTCAATGTGGTCGAAGAAATGGTCAGCATGATCCAGACCCAGCGCGCTTACGAAATCAATAGCCAGGCCATTTCGACCAGCGATGAAATGTTGGCGCGTTTAGGTCAGCTGTAACGACGTTTACTGACAGGTTGGGTTCATGCTGGAACGACATTGTAGTTTGCGAAGCATTGCGCTGGCAGGGCTGGCGTTCTTTCTGCTGGTGGTCGCTGGCTGTGCTCAAATACCCAGGGCGTCGGTGGTGGGCGAACAGGAACAGATCAATATTGTCGATCGCCCCCCGCCGGTTCCCAATGGCTCTATCTACCAGGCGCGTCGGGGTTACCAGCCGTTATTTGAAGACCGCCGCCCAAGGTCCGTTGGCGATATTCTGACCATTATTCTTGATGAAGAGGTCAGTGCCAGCAAAAACTCGACGTCCAATGCCGATCGCGATGGCAGTGCGAGTCTGGAGTTTGGTGCACTACCGGATGCCCTGGAAACACTGGCCGAGTATGGTTTTGAGGTTGATGGTGAAAGCGACTTTTCAGGCGGAGGAGGCTCTCAGGCCAATAACTCATTCACCGGCACCATCACTGTCTCGGTACTGGAAGTCATGAACAACGGTAACTTGCGCGTACGCGGTGAGAAACAGATTGCCATCAATCAGGGTACCGAGTTTATTCGCTTCTCGGGCGTGGTGAACCCTCGTACCGTCAGCGGGCAAAATACCGTTCCTTCTACCCAGGTCGCCGACGCGCGGATTGAGTATGTGGGGGATGGTTACATTAACGAAGCGCAACACATGGGCTGGCTGCAGCGCTTCTTCCTCAACGTTTCGCCTTTCTAATCGCGCCTGACACGACGGTCGACAATATGCGGGTCAATCACATGCAACGTATAACGCCTCACGCGCTGGGAAAACGGATCTGGCAACTTGGTATCATGGGGCTGGTTTGCCTACTGGCCATGCCTGTTCAAGCAGAGCGTATTCGCGAACTGGCGAGCTTCGCCGGTGTGCGGGATAACCAGCTTGTAGGTTACGGGTTAGTGGTGGGGCTGGACAACACTGGTGACCAGACGACCCAGGCACCCTTTACCAGCCAGAGTTTGACCAACATGCTGTCGCAGTTGGGCGTGACGGTCCCTTCTGGCACCAACTTACAGTTGCGTAACGTTGCTGCCGTCATGGTGACAGCAGACCTGCCGCCGTTTTCCCGCCCGGGTCAGCGGCTTGATGTCGTGGTTTCCTCCATTGCCAATGCACGAAGTCTGCGTGGCGGCACCCTCTTGATGACGCCAATGAAAGGCGCCGACGGCGATACCTATGCCATTGCCCAAGGCAACATGCTGGTTGGCGGTGCGGGGGCACAAGCCGGAGGGAGTAGCGTACAGATCAACCAGCAGGCAACGGGCAGAATCCCCAACGGCGGTCTGGTCGAGCAGGAAGTGCCGCTCAATCTGGGTAGCAACGGCGGCATGCTGGAGCTACAGCTGGATGACGCTGATTTTGGCACCGTCCAGCGCATGGTAACCGCCATCAACAACGAATTTGGTCGGTCGGTCGCCTACGGCCGCAATGGCCGGGTGATCGCCCTAGACGGCCCAGTAGACGATAACGAGCGCGTCAACTTTATGGCCCGGGTTGAGAACGTGAATGTGACCCCGATGGAGGCGCCTGCGCGTGTCGTCCTCAATGCGCGGACCGGCTCGGTGGTCATGAACAGCGCGGTCACGCTGCGTCAAGCGGCTGTCGCCCACGGCAATCTCTCGATCATGATCGATACCCAGTTTGGCGTCAGCCAGCCCAATCCCTTCGGCGAAGGGGAAACAGCGGTGGTGCCCGATACCGATATCGACATTGAGCAGCAGGAAGCCTTCCTGCAGGTGGTCGAGGGGGCAGACCTGAATGAAGTTGTCAACGCACTCAATGCCCTCGGCGCCACCCCTCAGGACTTGATGTCGATTCTTGAAGCATTAAGGGCCTCGGGATCGCTACGTGCAGAGCTGGAGATCATCTGATGAATGCCACTGATATGAGCAGTCAATTTGCGCTTGATGTACAAGGCTTTCAGCGGATGCAGCACACGGCGAAGATGGATCCGGAAGCTGGCGTACAGTCAGCCGCTCAACAGTTTGAAGCGTTATTCGTGCAGATGATGATGAAAAGCATGCGCGATGCGATCCCGACGTCTGGCCTGATGGACAGTAGTGCGACCGATAGCTACCAAAAGATACTGGACCAGCAATGGTCACAGGTGATTGCTTCACGAGGCGTTGGACTTGCGGATGCACTTGTTCAGCAGTTGGAGCGGGAAGGCCTGGTAGCTAAAGGGGGAGGAACGTCCTCCACCAGTGATCAACAAATGCAGGCATTGATCGCGGGTATTCCAAGAGGTACGCCTCGGGTTCTGGACAGCCCGCTTAATCCTGGTGACGAGCGCGTTCCCGAAGCGAGCTCGGAAAGTCACTTCTTGGCTGAGTTGGATGCTGTACGTCAGGGCCAGAGAGGGGAAGTAGCCCCTGTGCAGCCCGAGGCCCAGCGTCAAGCGACAGGGCAATTGCCCCACGTTGATCAGTTTATGAGCACATTGGCCCCTTCAGCTCAAGCTGCTAGCCGTACCACTGGGGTTCCCGCTGAATTGATCCTGGCCCAAGCTGCGCTGGAAACAGGCTGGGGGCAGCATGAAATTGCCACTCAGAATGGCAGGAATAGTCATAACGTCTTTGGCATCAAGGCTGGCGGGCATTGGGATGGCGACACAACGGATGTTGTGACGCACGAATACATAGATGGGCGTCGCCAGAAAATTGTCGATACCTTCCGTGTTTATGATTCCTATGAGCATGCGTTTACCGACTATGCCAACCTGATTGGCAATAACCCTCGCTACGCGGGCGTGACACAGGCGCCGTCAGCCGAACTGGCGGCGCGTGAGTTGCAGCGTGGCGGTTATGCAACTGACCCCCGCTATGCTGAAAAGCTGGTGAGCGTGATGGACACCCTGGGGCCAATGCCGGATGCCGGTGACTTCCTGGCGGATTCACGTTAGATCATCATTCAAGTTTTGTACCGCGCTGCCGATCATAAAAATATCGGCTAAAGGAATCGAACCATGAGCATGTTTTCTGTTGGGCTAAGCGGCTTGAACGCGGCGCAAAACGCGCTGAACACGACCAGCAACAATATCAGCAACGTGTACACCCCTGGTTACAACCGTGAAATAACCAAACTGGGTGAGAGCAGCGCGGGGACATCAGGTGTTCAGGTCAACGATATCGAACGCCAGTTCAATCAATACGTGGCGGAACAGCTCAACAGTGCCAAGACGCAGTCAAGCGCTCTGGAGACCTATTACAACCAGGTGACCCAGATCGATAACCTGCTCGCCGATCGCGACGCGGGGCTAGCGCCGCTGATGCAAAATTTCTTTTCCTCGCTGGAGGACTTGGCAAGTTCGCCATCAGACCCGGCGGCTCGGCAGGGTGTATTGGGTAACGCTGAAACGTTAAGCGCACAGTTCCGCTCGTTCGATAGCTACTTGCAGGACATGCAGACCAATATCAACAGTCAACTGAAAGACGAAGTTACCCAGATCAATAACACCACCGAGCAAGTGGCCGGCCTCAATAAAGAGATTGCCCTAGCCCGGGCCCGTACTGGGGAAGCTCCCAACAGCCTTCTCAACCAGCGGGATAAGCTCGTCTCCGACCTGAACGAGCGAATGGACCTGCGCCTGAATATCCAGGATGGCAAAACCTACAACGTCAGCTTACCCAATGGCCAGCCATTGGTTACCGGCACCAATTCTTTTCAACTGGAAACCATGGAAGCTGATTACGATCCGCAGCGGACCGTCATCGGCTACCGGGATGGCGGCGGTAATCTTTCACAGTTGGATGAAGACGTGGTGACGGGCGGCTCGCTTGGCGGATTAATGAACTTCCGCCAGGAAACTCTGGACAAGACTCAGAACCAGATCGGGCAACTGGCAGTGTCGCTTTCTTCCGCAATGAATGAGCAACACAAACAAGGCGTCGATCTCAATGGTGAACAGGGCGAGAATTTTTTCAATATTCGCGCGCCCCAGACCTATGGATATGAGTCTAACAGCGATGCCACTATTACCTCTGCCGAATTCGACGCTAGTCGCGCCGACGAGCTTCGCGCGACGGACTACACTGTCAGCTTTGACGGCGCTAACCCCGTCGTGACACGCAACGATAACGGCCAGGAAGTCGAGTTTGATCAGGACGCCTGGAACGACGATGAGCAATTAAAATTCGGTGGTATCACTATCGAATTTAGCGATACGCCAGCACCAGTTGACGGTGATCAATTTGAAATCCAGCCCGTACGCCGTGCTGGGGCCGGTATGGAAGCCAATATCAGCGATCTTGACAAGATTGCGGCGGGTAGTTTCGAGTTTGAGCAAGCGGGAACGATGGCGATCAGCGATCTCCGGGTGACGGGGGATAATGCATTAACCAATTCCACAGGTGAGCAATTGGAATTTGATCTCGCTGGTGGTGAGTTAACGATTGATGGCTTTACAGGTAACGTACTCGTTAATGGAGAAGAAAGAGCCCTTAACGCAGGGGTTGTCCAAACGGATGCGACTGGTGGAACGGCCGCTACGTTCTCAGACGGTGATGAAATAACAGTCGACGGCGTTAGCTTTGTTATTGATGACGCTGGCACAGATTCAACGCTAACGTTATCCCAAGCAACAGCCAATACCGGTGATAATCGCAATGCCTTGGCCATGCAGGACCTGCAAAGCCAGAATGTCGTTGGCGGAAGCGCTACGGTGAGTGGGGCCTATGGCTCGATGGTCAGTGATGTAGGTAATCGTACCAACATTACCGAGGTGAACCTGGATGCACGGCAAGGACTTACCGATCAGTTAACCGCGGTGCAGCAGTCCGAGTCCGGTGTCAATTTGGACGAAGAAGCCGCCAACTTGATCCGCTATCAGCAGTTCTATCAGGCCAACGCCCGCGTTATTGATACGGCCGGCACGATAATGGACACCATTCTGAATCTACGCGGTTAATTCGAGGATAGACAGTCATGCGTATTAGCAGCGTTACCATGTTTGATCAAAGCACGGCGTCAATGAATCGCCAGCAAAGCGATTTTTTGAAAGTCAGTCAGCAGATTGCAAGTGGTCGTCGCGTCGTGAATCCCTCCGACGACCCTCAGGCAGCCTCGCGCGCCGTTGGTGTTGACCAGGCCAAGGCGGTCACCGAGCAGTACGCCGATTCCCGAACCTCAGCGCGTAACTCGCTTGCCCAGACGGAAAGCATCCTCAACAGTGTCAGCGACGCCGTTACCAGCGCCAAGACGTTGCTGATCCAGGCATCCAGCGACACGCTCAGCAATGTCGATCGCGATTCGATCGCCAGCGAGCTCAAAGGCGTCTACGAAACCATGCTGGGCCAGGCTAATGCCACCGACGGTAACGGACGCTATCTGTTCGGTGGCTATAATGATAGCAACCCGCCATTTGTCAAAAATGCCGATGGCAATGTGGAATATAAAGGTGATAGCAATACGCGTGAACAGCGAGTCGATGCATCACGCCTGATGTCGGTCAATGAAAACGGTGAATCAATTTTCAAAAGTGTGCCCAGCAGCGCAGGCTACGTGGCTGAAGCGGATAACGATAACGCTGGCAATGTGACGTTTGGTGGTCCGCAGGTCAGCGATGTCAATGACGACGGCTATGGTGATAGCTATCGCATTCAGTTCGATGAGGATGCTGGGAACAACCCTACTTATAGCATCGAGACTTATGACGAGGGCAGCGAAAGCTGGGTTGCCTACGATCCCGATAATAATGGTGATTTTACCGATCAAGCCTACATTCCAGGTATGAATGTTTCTTTCGGCGGGGTAAATGTTGACCTGGAAGGCGAGCCAGCGGTGGGGGATGAAATTCTGGTAGCCCAGGCGGGTAGCGATCAACGCGAACCGAACCTGTTCCGCACCATGGAAGAAGCGATTCGTGTGCTTGAAAACCCCGTTCAGGACGACGCGGACAAGGCTGATCTACGCAACACGCTCAATACCTCGATGCGTGACCTGGACAATGCGCTGGATAACGTTCTAACCGTGCGCGCATCAGCAGGCGCACGCCTCAACGAGCTCGATGTGATTGACGCGGTGGGCAATAACCGTAGCCTCAACTATGAACAGACATTGTCGGATCTGGTCGACCTCGACTATAACGAAGCAATCTCTGAATATAGTTTACGCCAGGTAGGCCTGCAGGCTTCTCAAAAAGCCTTTGTTGATGTGAAGGGTATGTCGCTGTTTGACTACCTGTAACGTAAACCCGGAAAATTGAGCGACAGAAATTCTGTTGACGTTAATTAAAAGCCCTTTGTCATTGATGGCAAGGGGCTTTTTGCATGGTGCGAGCCGTTTATTAAAAGTTCAAGATAACGGTGCGAGGGTGTCGATCAAACCCTGCATGAAGTCGATCCCCTGGCTGAAAATACGTTGTAAAAAGCGCTCAAGATCCGTCATCAGCACCATCATCAGCAGGAGTCCTACCGTCAATGACGTCGGGAAACCGATATTGAACACCGTCAATTGCGGAGCGGATCGGTTCAGAATTCCCAGCGCCAGATTAATGACCAGCAGTGAGCCGACCAGTGGCAGGGCCAGCAGCATCCCTGAGGCAAATATGGTGCCCGCGTAGCGGGCCATTAGTTCGAAGGCGTTGGGATTAAGCGTGCCGATGCCTATGGGCAGACTCTGAAAGCTCATCACCAGCGTTTCCAGCACCATCAGATGGCCATTCAGAGCAAGAAACATCAACAGCGTGACCATATATAAAATCCGCGATAAGACCATGATGTTGGTACCACTGGCGGCATCAAAAAAGCTAGCGAATGCCAACCCCATCTGCAGGCCGATAAATTCCCCGGCGGCTTGAACCACGGCGAATACAATGTGCATGACCAAGCCGATAGCGATGCCAATGAGGATTTGCTCGACCATGATGCCGGCGCCAGCCCAGGACATCAGCGGTACGTCTGGCATGGGAGGGAGGATCGGAGCGATCACCACCGCAACGACCGCCGCGAGGCCTACCTTGGCCTGGTTGGGTACACTGGAATGACCCCACAGAGGTGAAGCCGCCATGAAGGCGGTAATGCGGGCAAACGGCCAGATAAACGCCACCAGCCATGCCTGTAGCTGGGCAAAGGTGACCTCAACCATTGGCTTACATCACCATGCTGGGAATATTGGTGAATAAGCGGTGGGTAAAATCGGTGATCAGCCCAAGAAACCATGGGCCCGCTAGCACCAGGACGGCAAAAACCGCCAGAATTTTGGGGATGAACGTCAGCGTCATCTCATTGATTTGCGTCGCGGCTTGAAAAAGGCTGATGATCAAGCCGGTAAATAGGGCAGCAAGCAACATGGGGCCTGCGAGAAACAGCGTTACTCGCATGCCTTGATACGCAATCGTCATGACCATTTCAGGGGTCATTCGGCCTCCATCGTCGTAATGACGGCTATATCATGTAGAAGCTTTCAGCCAACGATCCGACAATCAGCTGCCAGCCATCGACCAGAACAAATAGCATCAGCTTGAATGGCAACGAAATGGTGATCGGCGGAACCATCATCATGCCCAGTGCCATCAACGTACTCGCAACGACCAGATCGATAATCAAGAAAGGAATAAAAATCGTAAAGCCGATTTGAAAAGCGGTTTTAAGCTCGCTGGTAACAAATGCCGGCAGTAAAACGCGCATTGGCAAATCGTCAGGTCCCTGCATAGGGCCGACGTCCGCCAGGCGAACAAAGAGGGCCAAGTCGGGCTCGCGGGTCTGGGCCAGCATGAACTCACGAAACGGCACCTGCGCAAGGCGCAAAAACTCTTCAAAGTTGATGGTTTCTTCGCTTAACGGCACCCAGGCAGTGTCATAGACCTGGGCCAACACCGGCGACATGATGAAAAACGTCAAGAACAGCGCGATGCCCAGTAGTACTTGGTTGGGTGGTGTCGCCTGAGTGCCCATGGCCGTGCGCAGCAAGCTCAGCACAATGATGATGCGCGTAAAGCTGGTCATCATGAGCAGCATGGAGGGCAGAAACGCCAGCGAACTTAGAAATAACAGCGTTTGTAGAGAAACCGACCACTGTTGGCCGCCATCTTCAAGCGGCTGGGTCGTGATACCGGGCAGCTCTTGCGCATAACCGATGACCGGCAAGAGGCACAGCAGTAAGCCAATAACAATGAGCCACCGCCACCGCTGATAATGCGGCTGACGCAAGGTTTCAATCCTCATGGGGTTCGGTCTGTATCAGAGGTCGGTGAGGGCGTTTGGCCGCGGCGCTTTTGGGTCACATTGTGTGCAAGTGCCTGGGCAAATCGCTTGGCAAAGCTGGATGGTGCCTGAGGTGTCTCAGCTGGCGGTGTGGCTGGTGCCGGTCGCTCGTGTAGTTTGTTAATTCGCCCACTACCGACGCCTAACACCAACCACGTATCCTCAACCTGCACGATGACCACGCGTTCACGATTACCTACAGCAATACTGCTAATCAGCTGAAGCTGTCCGCCAGCGCGTTTGGCATTGCCGAGGCGCTTGAGCAATGCAGTGCACAGCAAAATGATCGCAATGACCAGCGCCAGCGCCGCGGCTGTCTTGCCCAGCATGGCCATGCCAATCAAGGAATCTCCACCGCTACTTAGTGCGTCGAGCGACCCATTTTGTGTTGAAGCGGCTTCACTGCTCATCGGTTCAGTTTGTGAATGCGCTCAGACGGCGTAATGATTTCGGTGATACGGATGCCATACTTGTCTTCGATAACAACGACTTCCCCTTGAGCCACCAGATAGCCGTTAATCAGGATATCCATGGGCTCACCGGCGAGCCCGTCGAGTTCGATCACCGACCCTTGCGCCAGTTCAAGCAGCTGTTTGATGGTCAGCTTCGTACGCCCCAGCTCAACGGTCAGCTTGACCGGAATATCCATGATCATTTCGAGATCGCGCGAAGGCGTGGCGCCACCTTCCTGGGTCAGCGGACGGAAAACATCGTCGCTGGCCGCCTTGGCTTCGCTTGCGGGCGCTTCATCGGCTGCGCTTTCTTCTTCTGCTGAGGCTTCTTCTTCGACGGCTTGCTGTTCTGCCATCGCCGCTGCCCAGGGATCTTCATCCTCCCCGTCAGCGGCCTCGGATGAGGCAGCGGTTTCTTCCTGCTCCTGTTCCGACATGGCAGATGCCCAGTCGTCGTCAGAGATGTTCTGATCGGGTTTCTTAGGATCCGTCATGCTTTAGATTCCTTGGCTTTCTGTCGCGTCGACCCTTTGGCAAAGTCGTTGGACGGTACATTGTTCATGGCGGCGTGATCAATCAAGCGCTTGACACGCAAGGCACGCTGCTGACGCTGGCTACCGTACTCGCACTCCATCACGGGTACGCCATCAACGTTGGCGGTAACCGTAGAGGGAATTTCCAACGGTAGTACGTCGCCTTTCTTGAGTCCCATGACATGGGAAATACGGCTGGGTATTTGTGCAAACTCAGCCACTAACTCGATTTCCGACTCGCGTAACTCACTTGCCATCCGGCGCGACCAGGTGCCGTCCTGATCGTGGTTACTATCGTTGATCGGGTTCGCCAGAAGATCGCGTAGCGGTTCGATCATGGCGTAAGGCATGCAGACCTGAAAATTGCTCGACAGGTTGCCCACCTCGATATTGAATTTCGTGTTCACCACGATTTCATTGGGTGAGTTGGTAATGTTGGCAAATTTTGACTGTACTTCCGAGCGCAAGAAACTGATGTCCAGCGGATAAACGACTTTCCAGGCTTCTTGATAGGCATCAATGGCCAAGCCTAGCAGTCGGTGGATGATGCGCTGCTCGGTATTGGTAAACTCGCGCCCGTCCGATTTTGTGACAAAGCGTCCGTCGCCGCCAAACAGGTTATCGACCACCATGAAAACCAAATTAGGCGGAAATACAATCAGGCCAGAGCCACGTAGCGGGCGCATCGAGACGATGTTCAGGTTGGTTGGCACGGGCACATTGCGCGAAAAATCGCTAAAGCTCTGGTAACGAACCGATTCAACCGTTATGTCAGCGCTGCGCCGGAGCAAGTTGAATAAGCCGGTACGGAAGTAACGTGCAAAGCGCTCATTAATGAAGTCCAGAGCATGCAGTCGCTCGCGAATAACGCGATGCTGCGTGGATGGATCGTAAGGCCGTATCCTTGATTCATCCTGCGACTGGGCCGAGGAAGCTGATGACTCGTCATCACCACTGACCCCTTTCAGCAGGGCGTCAATTTCTTCCTGGGACAGTAGATCGTCCTGCGACATGAACGGCTCCAGTTCCCGAAATTATTGCACAATGAATTCAGTAAACAGCACTTCACGCAGCTCAGGCGGTGGCTGGTTCTCGTCGAAAGGCTCGCTCAGCCTTTCATTGATGGCGGCGGCTAGTTGCTGCTTGCCTTCTGAGGATGTCAACTGGCCGGCCTCCTGACCCGATAATACCGTCAGTAACCGACTGCGTACCTGTGGCATATGGGTTTCCAGTAACTCCCGGGTAGCTTCATCTTCCACGCGAAGCGTAATGCCCGCATATAACAAGCGTGTACCATGACGATCATCAGCCAGATTAACGGTGAAGGGCTCGATGGTCAGAAATACCGGTGGCTTTGACTCTACAACCTCCTCGGAGGGGGCTTCCGGATTATCATCATCACGCTCATCCAGCACCATATAAATGGCGGCTGCTGCACCGGCAGAGGAGAGCAGTACTAAAATGATCATGACCCAAAGTAGTTTTTTTGGTCCGCCGCTTGATTCAGCCATTGGTCGTTCCCGTAATCTCCATGCGTGGCGTTAACGTGGCATTATGCCTAAAGCGCATGCTAGTGATGAAATGAACAGGCTCGCTTGGCAAGCCTATCTTTTGGCTTAGCTTCCAAGTGCCATTTGAATGGTCACGGAAGACGTGTAGTCCTGGCGAATTATCAGGTTAAGCGTACAGATCAACTCTGCCATCCATTGTGATGGGCGCATTAAGGGTAGTTGGCGCCAAGCCGCTACCTTCCTCGCCCCCTTCAGTGCCGGGTTGGCCACCCGGGCTAGCCTGCTGCTGTGCAAAATCCTGCTCGCTTGATTCGCGCTGCTCGCCAACCGAGGTTTCGCCAAGCGAAATACCCTGCTCTGCCAGCGCCTCACGCAACTGGGGAATGGCCTGTTCGATGACCTGGCGAACCTGGGCGTGGCTGGATAAAAAGTGTGCCTGGGCGCCTTGTTCGCCAAACTTCAAGGAGATGGAGAGAGCACCCAACTCGGCGGGATGTAGTTGCATTTGCACAAGCTGGTCTCCCCCTCGCTGGGCGAACTGGACGAGCTGCTGACCTAGTTGCTGCGGCCAGGCGGGGCTGGTCACCGGGGTGTTGACCGCGGCAGGGGCCGGGTTAGCAGCGCTACCCAGGCTGTTCGTCGGTGTTGGCTGACCGCTAGTCGCTTGTGCGGACGCCTGTCCGCTGGATTGCGCGGCGTTATTCGACGACAGGGTGTTGAGCAGTGTTTCCGAGGACGTTGTGGGCAAAACCAGATTGGCTTTGGCAGCTCCGTCAGCCGCGCGTCCTGAGGTGTCGAGCGCATTCACCCAGGTGTCCGGACCTTGACGAGAGGCTGACCGTGCGTCGACCTGGCTTAATAGGCTCTCCGCTCGCGAGCCCTTGCTCGCGTCAGCCGTTTGAGGCGAAGTACCTAGTGCCTGTGCGATATCGCTCAGTCCTCGCGATGCACCGGATGGCCGGGTATCGGTCGTGTTGGCTGTCTGGCCCTGAGAGTTAGCAAAGGCACTGAGCAGGCTCACCAATTGCTCTGCTTCACCTTCCTCAATGCCTAGCTGTTCGGCAAGCTCGGTGGCGGTAGGCGCCGCTCCCTCGTTGCCCGGGAGCTGTTGGGACTCGCTGGCGGTATTACTGAAGTTTGCCATTAGCGCGAGGCGCTGGGCAATTTCATCAAGTGTGGCGTTATCCAGGCTCTCGGAAGCATCAAGGCGGGTCATTTCCTCAGGCATTGACTCGCCACCGTCCGAGGCAAAGCGTGCCACCAGTGCCTCCAGGGCCTCAGGGCTAATATCTAAACCAAGTGATTCCAGCCAGGCCGACAGCGATGTTGCCTCTGTAGGCTGACCATTATCCATCGGGCTATTGCCTGCCTGGTTTAAGGGGGAGGTAACCTGTGCACTGGCAAGGCGTTGATGAGGCGAAGCAGACGCCTGGGAAAGCGCTTGCTGAAAAAATCCACGCGCACTGTCAGCTGTTGTCGTGTTGCCTTGCTGGCTGCTGGTCGCTTGACCTTGCGTCGTTGATAGCAACTGGTGAATATTCATGCTCAGTTCCCCGGCACCGCTACTGCGGCGTCTCATTACGTTGGCGAGCCAAACGGCTAGTCACCAAATCGTCATTGGTTTTCTGTTCATAACGCTCAAGGCGTCGGTGTTCTTCCACTAGCCGTCGTGAGGTCAGTGTATCGTAGGAAGACAGCTTACGCTGCTCTTGTTGCCAATGTTGTTGACGTTTTTCCACGCGTTTTTGCTGTGCCGCCAGCGTATGGCGAGCGCGATCCAATGCAGCATCCAGCGAGCCAAGAAATTGCTGGTAGTTGTACATCGTGGCCGGATCAATTCCTTCGCGCATCGCCTGCTGCAAACGTGCGGCGTACTCTGCGCGATAGCGCTTTAGCGAATTCAATTGAGCGGTTGTCTGTTGTTCCCCCTGTCGCTCCTGGGCGAGGGCAATACCCGCCTGGTCGCGGGCTTCACGGGCTAAATCGGCAAGCATCTCCAGCTGCGTTCGGCTCATGCGGACTCTCCAACCAGGGCATTCAGGGCTTGTCGGGAAGCGTCGATGGTGGCGCTTTCGTTAATATTCTGCTGTAGAAAGTGCTCAAGTTCTGGAAAACGCTTCACCGCCTCATCAAGCTGCGGGTCGTGACCGGGCGAGTAGGCACCCACGCTAATCAGGTCGCGATTACGCTGATAACGCGAGAAGTACTGCTTGAAAACACGTGACTGACGTTGTTGAGCTTCGTCGGTGATCGCGGTCATGGCGCGGCTGATGGAGGCTTCAATATCGATAGCCGGGTAGTGGCCTGCTTCGGCTAACGTACGCGAAAGGACAATATGACCATCGAGGATCGCCCGAGCGGAATCCGCGATCGGATCCTGTTGATCGTCACCCTCGGTCAAGACAGTGTAAAACGCGGTAATCGAGCCGCCGCCCCGTTCCGCATTACCTGCGCGCTCGACCAGGCTAGGCAGCTTGGCAAAGACCGACGGCGGATACCCCTTGGTGGCCGGAGGTTCGCCAATGGCAAGGGCGATCTCGCGCTGGGCCATGGCAAAGCGCGTCAAGGAATCCATGATCAGTAGAACGTCGCGGCCTTCATCGCGAAACCCTTCGGCCAGCCGCGTGGCGTAGGCGGCCCCCTGGAGGCGCTGCAGGGGCGACGTATCAGCCGGTGCGGCAACGACCACGGCGCGGCGGCGGCCTTCGGGGCCGAGAATATTGTCGATGAAATCCTGCACCTCTCGGCCACGCTCGCCGATAAGGCCTACGACAATGACATCCGCCTTGGTATAGCGTGCCATCATGCCCAAAAGCACCGATTTGCCGACCCCTGACCCGGCGAAAAGCCCCATGCGCTGACCCCGGCCGACGCTCAGCAGTGCGTTTATCGAGCGAATGCCGACATCGATCTGAGACTCGATGGGCGCCCGGGATAGAGGGTTCAGCGGTGGCGTATCGAGGGTGGCGCGGGCAGTGTCGTCCAGGTGCTCACGGTCATCAAGCGGATTGCCATTGCCGTCAAGTACGCGACCCAGCAGCTCCTCGCCGATGGGAAAGCGCCTTGCACTGTGGCCGCTTCCGTCGCTCAGCGGTGATACGCGGGCGCCGGGCATCAGGCCTGAGATTTGCTCAAGAGGCATCAGGTAGAGCTTATCCCCGGCGAACCCGACAACCTCCGCTTCGGCATAAGGTTGGTCAAGATGCGCATCACTTTTCGGTAGTTCGATTTTGCAGGCGCTGCCGACCGCAACGCGAAGCCCGACCACTTCGACGACCATGCCGGTTGCCCGTATGACGCGACCACTGGTGCCCACACGCGGTAAAGAACCAACCCGCTGCGTGGTGCGGCGGATGGCTTTTTGCCAGCGGAATTGGTGAGGACAAACAGTGGTCATGGCAGCCCCTATGACGACGTCGACGACTTGGGTGGATTGGATTGGCGCTTGCGCTCCTGGGCTTGCACGGCTTGCCAGCGGCTCTCGAAGGTGGCATCGAGCTCGCCTTGAGCGCTGGTCACCCGGCATCCGCCTCGGGCCAGTTGATCATCGGGCTGGAGTTTCCAGTTGGCGGCTTCAAGCTCAACCCCGAGGTGCTCTGCGACAATCGCGTGGTCATCAGGGTTTAGCCACAGCCGCTGTTGGCCGACAAGCGGGGGGTCGGTATGCAGTAGCTCGCGTACCAGTGTCAAAATACGCTCGGGCGTTTCATTCAGTGCCTCGGCAGCAAGCTGTTTGCCTGTTGTGGTGGCCAACGCCACCAGATCATGGGCAATGGCGTCGTCAATTTGCGTGAGTGCGTCCGAAAACTGCTTGGCAAGGTTGCCAAGCGGAGTCAAGGTGTCTTTTATTCGCTGAGCGAGTTCCTGCTCGGCCTGCTGGCGGCCTTCCTCAAGGCCTTTTGCAAAGCCCTCTTCATGACCGCTAGCGAGGCCAGCCTGGTAACCGTCAGCTTCGGCTTGCTCGCGTAGTTTGTCGTATTCTGCCTGGCGCGCCTGTTCTTCGCGCCGCTGTGCCTCCTTGGCGGCTTTCTGAGCGGCGTCGATCTTACGCTGGTGGGACGATGCCGACGCTGAGGTCTCATGTTCGCCAGGGCCGGCCGGGCGGAGGAGCTCATCCATCTGCCAGCGCCGCCACTGTTGGTGACGATCGAACTGCGGCGATTGGGTCTCAGACATATTCATCATCTCCTCCTGCCAGGACGATTTCACCCGAATCCGCCAGGCGGCGCACTACCTGAAGAACCGTCTTCTGCTCGGCTTCAACCTGAGACACGCGAATGGGCCCGCGGGCTTCCATGTCCTCGCGGACCAGGTCAGCAGCACGTTGAGACATATTGCGCAGGAACTTGTCCACCAGGGCGTCCTGGGCGCCCTTGAGGGCGATCACCAGCGAATTGGTCTCGACTTCCTGCAGGACCATCTGGATCGCGCGGTTGTCCAGGTCGAGCAAGTTCTCGAACAGGAACATCTCGTCGATAATTTTTTGTGCCAGATCTTCGCTGTGGGAACGTACGGTTTCGATCGCCGTTTCTTCCTGAGACGAATTCATCAGGTTGAGAATTTCCGCTGCCGTTCTTACGCCACCCATTTTGCTGCGCTTGAGGTTCTGGCCATCGAGCATGCTGGAGAGGACCTCGGTCAACTCCTGCAGGGCGGCGGGCTGAACGCCACTGAAGGTGGCGATACGTAATACCACGTCGTTGCGCTGTTTCTCTTCAAATAGTTCAAGCACATCTGACGCCTGGTGACGATCCAGATGGACCAGGATGGTGGCAATGATCTGCGGGTGCTCATCGCGGATGAGTTCGGCGACCATCGAGGCTTCCATCAGGTTGAGCGAGTCGATCCCGGAGGTCTCAGCGCTGCTTTCCAGGATGTCTTCAATCAGGCTGGACGCGCGGTCGCTGCCCAGCGCCTTGGTAAGCACCGAGCGAATATGCTCGCTGGAGTTAAGGTTGAGCGCGACAAACTCTTCCGTCTCTTTATGGAATGCCTCAAGCACCGCTTTCATGTCGTCGTGGGAGACTTGCTGAAGGCGGGTCATTTCCATACTGATTTCCTGGACTTCCGAGGCGTTCATGTACTTGAACACTTCAGCGGCGCTGTCCTCGTCCAGGGCGAGTAACAGGATGGCGCTCTTGCGGGCGCCGCCCATATTGGCAACTACATTACTCATTGGCATTCATCCAGCTGCGCACGATCATCGCTACCATGCGGGGATCCTCTTGCGCCATTTCGCGCAGGTCGTTGAGGTTGTGCTCGTACAGCGATGTCTTGCGCCGGCGTTTCGGCTTTTGGTATGTCTCGTCGGCGTCTTCTTCGTTTTCTACCGACTCATCTTCATCATCCCCAACCCGAGCCTGAACGCCTGCGCCAGGCGTGGCTGTCGACATGACAGGCGATTCGGTATAGCGCTTGATGAGCGGTCTTAGTATCAGCAGGTACAGCAGCAGCGCGGCAAGCGCGACGAGCAGGTAACGGCCCAGCTGCGCTGCCAGCTCAAGAGTCCCCTGACGCTGCCACCACTCGGGCGTTTCACGGGTGTCCTCTTCCATATCGACAAACGGGGTGTTGACCACATCGATTGCGTCACCGCGCGCTTCAGAGAAGCCCATCGACCGGCGCACCAGGCGCTCGATCTGTTGCACTTCCTCGTTCGAGAGAGGTACCTGCTCTGGCTCACCTTCTTCGTTGATGGTTTCACGGTAGTTCACGACAACCGCGGCCGTCAGGCGCTCAACGCGACCCAGCCGGTGTTGAACGTGCTCAATACTGCGGTCAACTTCGTAATTGACGACATCGTCTTGCTGCAGGTTGCGAAGGGCATCTTCAGGGGCTTCTTCGCCGTCTTCGTCACCTTCACCGTCCTCATCAGGCTGATTGATGGGGGAGGGCGCTGTTCCAGGCGGGGTGTTGCTGAGTGCGCCAGGGATGCCGGAGCTCAGTAGGTTTTCACCGTCATACGACAGGCTTAACTGGCGGCTGCGAACGGCGGCTTCGTTAGGCGGTTGATTGGGGCCGTAGCGTTCAGACGTTTCTTCCCGCTGGGAGAAGTCCACCTGAGCGGCTACCTGAGCGCGCACGTTTTCTTCGCCGAGAATCGGTGTCAGGATGTTCTCGATACGCCGCTGATAAGAACGCTCGACCTCAGCCAGATATTCCAGTTGGCTACCATCAAGGTCATTATTGCCGCCGACGTCTGCCGACAGTAAGCGGCCATTTTGGTTGACCACGGAGACATCTTCGGGCGCCAGCTCAGGCACACTGCTCGATACCATGTGAACAATGGCGCTAACCTGACCATCGCCAAGTACGCGCCCGGGCAACAGGGTCAGTACCACCGAGGCTTTCGCAGGCTCTCGATCGCGAATAAACACTGAGGGCTTGGCCATCGATAGGTGAACACGAACGCCTTCTACAGGCCCTAATGACTCAATGGAACGGCTTAGCTCACCTTCCAGTCCCCGTTGATAATTGACCTGCTCGGCGAACTGACTGATCCCGAACGCCTGGTTGTCCATGAGTTCCAGGCCAACATTCCCCCCCTGTGGGAGGCCCTGCTCAGCAAGATAGAGGCGCAGAGAGTGCACCTGATCGCCGGGAACCATCAACGCCTGACCGTTGTCGCTGAAGCGATAAGGCACGCCGCGACCATCAAGTTCGGTAATAATGCGGCCGCCGTCCGCCTCATCAAGATTGTTGTACAGCACGCGATAGTCGGGACTGCTTGCCCACATCATCAGGACGGCAATCACGGCAATGGTCGCGGCGCCAGCCACCAGCAGAGCGACAAGCGGATTGCCGCGCAACTGAGACAGCACGCGGTCAGCAAAGGAAGTTTTCGTATTATCATTACCTGCGCCGTCACGAGCTGAGGGCGTGGTAGTGTTCGTCTGACGGCCCGCCGCAGCACCCGCTTCGCTCATGAATCCCTCCCTTGGGACAAGCAAAACAGGTAGCTGCCCAGGCACATCACCATAGAAGGCATAGGCTAAATTCCGTCAATCGCGGTTATCCGCCGAAAAGATGAGGCGTAATTATGATGAACGCCATTATCCGGTGGCTGGGCAACCATAAAGGAACGAAAAGCTTGGCTTTTTGTACGTAATTGTCCGTATGAGCTTTGTCATACTGGTGATAGGCTTCGTACGTTCAGCCATTTTACTGCTTGAGGCGATAACATGAGTACTCCTGCAATACAGGCAACGCTGCAGCAGATGCAGGGGTTGGCCAGCCAGGCGGCAAATCAGCCAATGCAAAGTGGTGCACTTGTCCAGTCGGCAGGGCATGGCAGTTTTGGCGGTGAGCTACAGGCGTCCATTCAGCGCATCAATCAGCTAAAGCTGGATGCCAACAACAAGGCGAAGGCGTTTCAGGCGGGGGACCCCAACCTCGAATTGGCGGATGTCATGATTGATATGCAGAAGGCGAGTGTTGCCTCTCAGATGGGGTTACAGGTGCGCAATCGCCTGGTGTCAGCCTACCGGGATGTTATGAATATGCAGGTGTAACCCCGTAACGCACTTTGTGCTACGCCTGTTGATTGCGGTCTGTTAGTAGCGGGTTTTTGTGTCAGTGGTTCAAGCTTCCAGCGAGATGAACCGGCCGCGCATTTCTTGTAGCTGTTCGGCAATGCGGATAACTTCCTCGGCAGGAATCTGTCGAATAACGTCACCCGAATCACGATCAACCACACGAGTGATAACCCGCGACAAATCTTCGCTGATTTCAAATTCTATCCCCCGCTCTCGCATCACTTCATTAATGCGCTGGATGGGTTCAACGAGCTCCCCGGTAGTGGGTTCAGCCTGCTGGTTCTCGCTCAGCTGGCTTCCGGGGGCAGAAAGGACCTCTAATGCGTCGTCAAGACGCTGGCGCGGCGACAGCATATTCAACTGAGTCGTCTGAGCGAGGTTGATTGCGTCAATGCTGGATGAGTTCATGGTGCGTATTCCCCTGTTTTTTGTACCTGCCCCCAATGGCCAGCGCTGGTTGATAAGTTCTTCTGGCATGAGGCCTTATTGGAGCGACTTTTAGGCTCTTGCATCTAATACTTACGCTATGTTGATCGGCCCTGCTAACGATAACTTTAGTGTCGGCAAAGCAGTATTGGTGGATAAGTTAACTTTGTCACCCTGTTTAGCATAGTCGCGTTTAGGATAGTCGCTAAGCGAAACCTTGCATCGAAGGGTGGCGCATCCTTGTTGTCGTCAGCTTCTGGTATTGTGTAGCGCTTTGCGCATAATCCGCTGAGGCAATGGGAGAGGTAAGGAGAGCATGGTGGCCCTTGAGGAAGAATATGAGCGAGTTGCAAACCCGGTAGCGGTGGCGTCGCTGTTGGATACATTGGTGGAAAGCGGCGGCGCGTCGCTTTGCTTGGAGGGTGATGATCGGCGACCGGAACCGGTCGTGCTGATGGAGCAGCACAAGGGCGAAACCCTGGTATTGGATCTTTCGTCGGTAGATTACCTGCTCGGTCGTCTTCAGCAGGGTGAGGCGTTTTATCTGGTGGGGGAAACGCAAGGTAAGGTGCTGCGCACACCGTTGCTATCGTTGACCGAAACTCGCCGTTCTGGTGGGCGTTTTCTGTGCTGCAGTGATTATCCGTCGTATCTGGACGTACTTCAGCGGCGTGAGGCTTTTCGCGCTGAGCTACGCATTGGCATGCCCGTGGCCGCCAACGTCAGCATGCCAGGCCAGGAGGCTATTCATGGCGAGCTGCGCGACTTATCCCAGCAGGGTTGCCAGTTGGAGCTGCCAATGACGGCAAGCGGCATGCTGTCAACCGCTGAGGGGCCATTGGATATTGCCTTTGAATTTCCCGACGGGACGCACTTTGAGATTCAGGCCTTGGCTCGCCATCAGCGCCCGGACCCGGAGCGAAATTTGCTGCGCGTCGGGTTTTATTTCGGTTCATGCAGTGCCGATCAGGAGCGTCAGGTCTGGTATTTCGTATGTGAAATCGAGCGCGAGTCGGCCCGTTATGCCAAAGAGGATCGTGAGGGGCGCCAGCCATCGCCCTTGTTTACCTCGCCAGCTGGGCGAGTGGGTGCCGGTGAGCATGTCGGGCGACGCGACGTAAAGCGCTATGCCACGCCCATGGCTCGCCGCCTGGTCAAGGTTGCCGCTTTCCTGGATGGGCAAATGCTGTCGCTGCAGCAAGGAAGCGATATCGACTCGCGCCAGCTTTCCTTATACGCCGACCGGTTGATGGGGCTGCATGAAGAGGATCGTGAATCGCTGCTTTTCGCTTGTCGGTGTCTGTCGCCCGAGCCGCTACTGGTTCGCCATGGTATTGCCGTGGCGGTTCACTTGCTGGATTTGGTAGGCGCTGGTATGCCCCGCGATGTGCGCAAAGCGGTCGTGGCAAGCGGCCTGGTTCATGATCTGGGAAAGGCGCTGGTGCCTCAGGTGTTGTTCAAGGCGGCTCACTTCGAGGCGACGCATCGCCAGGCATTGAGCGAACACGTTTCGCTTGTGTTAGAGCGATTGGAGAGTTGCCAGTGGCTGTCTCAGAGTGTTGCGTCTGCCGTGATCGGCGGTATCAACGAGCGCATGGACGGTAGCGGCTATCCAGACGGTGTGTCGGGAGAATCGTTGAACGAGCTTGCCAAGGCCAGCGCCATTGTGGATGTCGCGGAAGCCCTGCGGCGCGACCGAAGTGATCGTCCCGCGAAAACGGCACAGCAAATTTACCGCCATCTGTTGACCCATTCCCAACAGTTTGACCCACACTGGATCAAGCGTTATGTGGGGCACTTTAAGTCCTTGCCGGTTGGCGCCTTGGTGCGCTTTTCCAGTGAGCAGCTGGCGTGGGTATTGCGTATTGATGAGGAGGGTGATCTCACGGAGGTTCAGCTGGCGACGTCAGCGAATGCACCGATGCGCGATAACCTGGGTGAGACAATACGCGGTAATGTTGTCGAGAAGCTGGGGCGTCCGGTGAGCGAAGTGGCCGTCTCGACATAGCCATGGCGTTGACAGAGGGCTTACAAGCGCCAGACAAAGAAAAACACCTTGAAGCACTAAAGTCGCTTTGGCGCTCGCCGATAATCAATTAAGGCAGGCATTCCCAGCGATATGCTTGATGCTTGCCGGTAATTTGCTTAGTGGCTGGCCGCATCTGGTCGCCACGCAATGAGGAGTAGCACGTATGACGTACTCGCGCGGTGCAGCCGCCTATGGCCGAGGAGCCAATGCGTATGCAAGGGTTGGCGTTGAAAGCGGCGTGATGTCGGCTGACCCCCATCAGCTGATCGTTATGCTTTTTGATGGTGCGCAAGCCGCCATTCGCGCCGCCCGTATCCATATGCAGGCGGGTAACTCGGCTGAGAAAGGGCGGTCCATTTCGAAAGCGCTTGATATCGTCAACAATGGCCTGGCGGCGGCACTTGATCGCGAGCAGGGCGGCGATATTGCAGAGCAACTAGGCGCTTTGTACAACTATATTGCACGCCTGTTGTTGACAGCTAATTTGCGCAATGACGAAGCGAGCTTGGACGAAGCCGAGCGGCTGCTTGAGGATATTGCCTCTGCATGGCGCGAAATTGGCCAACAGCAATCTGCATGAGGCACTAATGGCGGCTTCCACCACGACGCGAGATGACGCGCAACAGACGCTCATTGATACCTATACAGCGCTACTCGACAGCGTTATGTATATGCACGAACTGGCCGATAATGATCAGTGGGCAGAGTTGATCGATCAGCGGACTCACTATGTCCTGCTGGTTGAAAAGTTGCGTGAGCTGGACTCCTCGGTGACGCTCGAGTCTGCTGCGCAGCAGCGTAAAGCAGAGCTGCTGGAAGCGATTCTGGAGCAGGACGTGGAGATCCGTCGGCAGCTTATTGCCCGTCGTGATGAGTTGGGGCGGTTAATCAATGTGTCTCAACGTCAGCGCAATTTACACCGTGCCTATGCGCCACAGCAGGCAGGTGGTAATGAGCTTGGCGGTAATGATGACCAGGCGCCGAGGTCGTCGTGAGTACCATTAATCCGCTGATCGATACCCTGCTTCATCAGGTGCTGGGGCGCCGGGGCGATGTGTCGAACCAGCGGTTAATGGATCAGCCGATTAAACCGGTAGTGCCGGGTGAAGGCCCGCGCGCCCTGATGGGGGATGCGCGGCTGGATGGACGTGACCCTGCTTCTACAGCGCTGCGTGATACAGCACTACGGGATATGAGGGGTTTGCCGTCTCAGCTTGACGGCGGGCGACAGCCTCAGCGAGGTGATGCTCAGGCATTGCCGCCTGGCTCAACTCAGACCCACTTTAGCCCAGCGGCACGCAGTATTGCGGATGTATTGCTTCGCTTTCCCGCGCCACCCTCCGTCATGCGTGCCGAAGCGCCGTTGATGAATGCGGCCGAGTCACCATCATCGACACAGTTGGCGGCGCGGCTTGAAGCCAGCGTGCGGGACAGTGGCCTGTTTTACGAGGCACATCTCAAACGCTGGTTTCAAGGTGAGGCCAATCGGCAGCAGCTATTGAGAGAGCCGCAAATGCAGCCTGGTCCGCGCGCCTCGGTACCAACGCCTTTGGCGTCGACAGCGCTGGGTGCAGGTCTGGTGCCGCAAGGTGGTGGGAGTGGAATATCGTCATCCGGTATGGTGCCCGGCGCCACCTCGCCATTGCTGGTAGCGCCACCGCCGCCGGGTAACGCCGCCATCCTACCCAACACATCGTTAATACCTGCAGCCAGTGAATCTGCGGCGGCGCGTGCCCCGGTGGTTAACACACCCGCTACGATTCAGTCGCCGGTGGGCAGTCCAGGAACATTTAACACGGCTGAACTCGCCCCCCATGCGAAAGAGTCGCCACAAGCGAACATTGATGCGCGTTTGGCCCGCGACACCACCCTGGATGTCATGCCCAATCGCCAGCCACGCGAAGTGGTGCATGAAAGTCTGCAAAGCTTGGTGCGTCAACAGCTTGAAATGCTGGTGACACCCACGATCCGGTGGGAAGGTGACGTGTGGGCGGGTATTTTCATGGCGCTGGCGATTAATCTGCCGACACGTGGGCAGCATCAGGAAGACGGCGAAGAGCAGCGGTCGTCTGATGATAGCTGGCAGTCCGACATGCAGCTTGATGTGCCTGGTTTTGGTGCTTTTAGCGTGTCACTGCGACTGTATCGAGGTGTCTTGAACATCGACTTAACCGCCAGTGAAGCGCAAGTGCATCAACGCCTTGAGGCCGGCGTTCCTGCGCTTGAGTCGCGTCTGGAGGCGCTGGATCTGCGCAAGGTTCAGGTGCGTGCACGCTACGTCGAGGAGGCCCCGGATGTCTACGGATGAATCGCGGCGTCAAGCGGTGGCGTTGGCTTATCAGGATCATGAACGAGCGCCACGGGTAGTGGCCAAGGGCTATGGCGATCTGGCCGAACGCATCATGGCCGAGGCACAGCGTCAGGGTATTTATGTGCATGATGCGCCGGAGCTTGTCGCGCTATTGATGCAACTGGATTTGGATGCAGAGATTCCTGCCAACCTGTATCAGGTGATTGCTGAACTGTTGGTATGGGTATTTGAATTGTCGGAGGCTGGGCTACACAAGCGTGAGAAGGCTGAGTAGCCAATGTAAACGTGGTATGCAACCATGAAGTTTGGGTCAGTATGAAAAAATCACTCATGGCGCCATTACCACCCTAATAGAGGCGTCAGTTTCGTCCGATAGGCCACTATGAGTCAAACCAGCTTTCTCGATGAAATACAAGAAATCAATTTAGCGTACTTGCTGCTCGCACAGCGCTTGTTGAGTGAAGACCGTGAGGCCGCAATGTTCCGTCTAAAAATCGACGGTGAGGTGGCGGATCTTATCCTATCGCTCAATGCTCGGCAGCTGACGAAGCTGTCGCGGACCAACCAGTTGATTTGCCGGTTCGGTCAGGCAAGCGTCGAGCGATTGAAGCAGGTGACAGCCAATCCGCGTGATCAAGGCCTCGCAAGCCTGCATGCGTCACTGCTGCTGGCTGGTGAGGAGTACGAGTCGATGCCGCCGGAGGACAGCACGTGAGTCAAAAAAGCTTGGTAGACGAAATGCACCAGGTGCAGCTCGCTATTGAGCTGATTGAACTTGGGGCAAGGCTGCAGGTATTGGAGACGGAGACAGAGCTAAGTCGCACACGTCTCATCAAGCTGTACAAAGAGGTAAGAGGGATGTCGCCGCCAAAAGGCATGCTGCCGTTTTCAACCGACTGGTTCATTACCTGGCTGCCCAATATCCACTCCTCTTTATTTTACAACATTTATACCAGCTTGGTGGAAGAAGCTGACTGTGAGCGGATTGATGCCTTCGTGAAGGCCTATCGGCTATACGGCGAACAGATTGATGTTGAGGGCGTAGAGCCGGTGTTGGGGCTGACGCGCGCCTGGACGCTGGTACGTTTTTTTGAGAGCGACTTGCTCCAGCTGACGCCGTGTACCCGTTGCGGAGGTCGTTTTGTTGCTCACGCTCATAACCCGATGCACGACTATGACTGCGGCATTTGCCAACCGCCCTCCCGGGCCGGCAAAACGCGGCAGATGTGTAAATCGGCATCAAACATAACGTGATTTTTTGACGTAACGGGTCGCCGTTGGTTCCGTTATAGACCATTGAAATAGTGAAGGACACTGCCTGTGCTGATCCTCTTAGGTTACATCGTCGTATTACTGTCGGTATTTGGTGGCTACGTGCTGGCGGGGGGCAGCATGGGTCCCCTGTTTCAGCCGCTTGAGTTGTTGATGATCGGCGGTGCCGGGGTAGGGGCTTTTCTTGCTGCCAACAACGGCAAAGCGATCAAGGCCACCTTCAAAATCATGCCCAAGCTGAAGCGCACGAAAAAGTACAACAAAGCCATGTACATGGAGTTGATGGCGCTGCAGTACAAGCTGCTTTCCAAGGTTCGTCGTGAAGGCATGCTGGGGATTGAGCGAGATATCGATAACCCCCAGGAAAGCCCGCTGTTTCAAGAGCACCCTACGGTGTTGGCAGATCCTCATATCATGAACTTCCTTACCGATTATCTGCGCCTGATGGTCAGCGGCGGCATGGAGCCCATGGAGATTGATGAGCTGATGCTGCATGAAATTGAGGCCTTCGAACAGGAAGCTCACATCCCTATCGACGCGATTTCCAAGGTCGGCGATGCGATGCCTGCCTTTGGCATCGTGGCGGCGGTAATGGGCGTGGTGAAAGCGCTGACTTATGCTGATGCCGGCCCAGAGCAGATGGGGGAGATGATCGCCCACGCGCTGGTGGGTACCTTCCTTGGGATTCTGCTGGGTTACGGGTTTATCAACCCGGTAGCCAGCACGATCGATCGGCAGGCGAAAGAAGCGGAAAAAATGCTCCAGTGTGTTCGCGTGACGCTTCTGGCGAGCCTGCATGGCTATGCCCCTCAGCTGGCGGTGGAATTTGGCAGGAAGGCGCTGCACAGCACTGAGCGTCCTACCTTCAACGAGCTGGAAGACTACGTACGCGACGCGAAAAAGGCTGGTAGTGCATGAGTGCGGCGGGAGATAAGCGGCCGATCATTATTCGGCGCAAGAAAGTCGTGCATGCGCACCACGGTGGCGCATGGAAAATAGCCCTCGCCGACTTCATGACTGCACTGATGGCGCTGTTTCTGGTGCTATGGATACTCAGCGTGTCCAGCGAGGAAGAGCGCCAAGGCGTCGCTGAATATTTCAGTACACCTTTGACGACCGCTATTACCGGTGGTGACCGCTCCGGAAGTACGAGTGCGATTCCTGGCGGCGGCCCTGATCCAACGCACAGCGATGGTGAACGCGCACGCATTGATTTAAAGCAGGCAACGCGGCCTAGCGTGCAGGAGCGACGCTTTTTCATGGATGTCCAGGAGCGTATCGAGCGCGCGATTGAGCTCGATCCTGAACTACGCGAGTTGCGCTCACAGCTGCGTTTTGACCTGACTCGCGAAGGCCTGCGTATTCAGGTGCTGGATACCGAGCAGCGACCCATGTTCGAGTTGGGCAGCGACCAGGTGGCACCCTATATGCGTAATCTGCTGCGAACCATTGCGCCGCTGCTCAATGAGCTGCCCAACGACCTGAGTATCGGGGGGCACACGGATAACGTGCCTTATGCCGGTGGCTATCGAGGCTATAGCAATTGGGAGCTGTCGAATGACCGGGCCAACGCCTCCCGCCGAGAGTTGGTTGCGGGAGGACTTGATCCGGGTCAACTGTTGCGTGTTTCCGGCTATGCAGACCGGGTGCTGCTGCCCGACACTGCACCCGACGACCCGATCAATCGACGCATTGAGTTGATCGTGTTGTTACCCGAAATTGCCGAGGCCATTCGCAATTCGGTGGTGATGGAAACCGATGTTTCCACGGTGCTATCAGAAACTGCGGAAGACGCAATTGGTGTACCTGAAGAGGCGACTCCAGCGGAAAACCCAGAGCAAGCGATAGACCCAGAACAGCCAGACTTAGAACAAGAGACAACGAGCGCCGAATAACGCTGCGCTTGTGCTAACACTTTGACGTGAAGGTAGGGGATGGTGCATGGATATAGCCGATTTTTTTGACACCTTTTTTGAAGAGGCAGAAGAGCTGCTCGCGGATATGGAGCAGCATCTGCTAGAGATTGATGTGGATAATCCTGACAGCGAGCAGCTCGACGCTATTTTTCGTGCCGCACATTCGATTAAAGGTGGCGCAGGCACTTTCGGATTTGGCGTTCTGCAAAACACCACACACATCATGGAAAATCTTCTGGATTACGCGCGTAAAGGGGAGCTAGCGCTGCGGGCTGACCTCGTTGATACATTTTTAGAGGCCAAAGACATTATGCACGAGCAATTAAATGCCTATCGCAACGAGGAAGAGCCTGACCAGGAAACGTATGAACGAATTTGCCAAACGTTACAGCAGATAGCCCTTGAAGAGATTGGCCAGTCCCTCGAAGCGCCTGCTGAAACAACATCGTCGGCGAGCACTCCGGCGGCGTCAACCGAAGAGGCATCCGCTGACGGTTTGTCTGCAGATGAAGCACCACAGGCGAACAGCACTGGCCAGTTGAAAGTGGCGCTGATCAATGTGGATGACAAGGATCGCCTACTGCTGGTTGAAGAGCTGGAGCAACTAGGCGATATCGAGTCCCAGTCGGGCGACGATAAGCGCTACGAAGTCGTGCTCAGTGGTAGCGTAAGCGCTGACGATATTGAAGCGGTCATGTGCTTTATTATCGAGCCCGACCAAATTGATATCCAGCCGGTTGCAACTGGCGAGGTGAAAGCAGACGCGTCAGCAGGGCAGCCTGAAGCCAAGCCACCCACCGAGCAAGAAACGTCGGCACCAGCAACTGAACAAAAAGCGTCGCCGCCGGCACCTGCCAAGGCCGAGGCTGGCGATGGGCAGGCCAAGGGCAAAGCGAAGAAAGCGGCCTCCGAGTCCTCGTCGATACGTGTATCGGTGGACAAGGTCGATCAGATTATCAATCTCGTTGGTGAGCTGATCATCACCCAGTCGATGCTCGATCAAACGGTCAGCGACCTGGGTGAGCAGTCGGGTGTCAACAGTTCGCTGCAAAGCGGCATGAGCCTGTTACAGCGCAATGCCCGGGACCTGCAGGAATCGGTCATGTCGATCCGCATGATTCCCATGGAGTTTGTATTTAGCCGTTTCCCAAGGGTTGTACGCGATACCGCCGGTAAGCTGGGCAAGGAGATCGAGCTTGTCACCGAAGGCAAATCCACCGAACTGGATAAAAGCCTGGTAGAACGAATTACCGATCCGTTAACCCACCTGGTACGCAACAGCCTTGATCATGGCATTGAAATGCCCGATGTGCGCGAGTCGATCGGCAAACCGCGCACCGGCAAGCTGACCCTGGCTGCCCGCCATCAGGGCGGCAACATCCTGATTGAAGTGCGTGACGACGGCGCTGGACTTGATCGCGACCGCCTGCTTGCCAAAGCCAAGGAAAACGGCCTGAATGTATCCGACACAATGTCGGATGAAGAGGTTTATCAGCTGATTTTCGCACCGGGTTTCTCCACCGCCAACGAAGTCACCGATGTATCGGGGCGTGGCGTCGGTATGGACGTGGTGAAACGCAACATCCAGGGCATGGGTGGGCGTGTCGAGATCCAATCCAAAAAAGGTGAGGGCACCGTCACGAGTATCGTGTTACCCCTGACACTGGCCATTCTGGACGGCATGTCGATTAAAGTGGGGGGGGAAACCTTTATCCTGCCGCTTTCCACCGTGTTGGAGTCTTTGCAGCCCAATAAAGATGACATGTATGCCATGGCGGGTGACGACGTCGTCCTCAAGGTGCGCGACGAATACCTGCCGGTGATCGCCATTCACGAAGTGATGGACGTCGAAAATGCCATTACCGACCCGACCAAAAGCATTGCGGTGATTGTGCAAGGTGAGGGACGTCGCTATGCCATGCTGGTCGATGAGCTGGTTGGCCAGCAGCAGGTAGTGGTCAAGAACCTGGAAGATAACTACCGCAAAGTGCCTGGCATCTCTGCGGCCACCATTCTTGGCGACGGTAGCGTAGCCCTGATTCTGGATATTTCCGGCTTGCATCGACTGAGCCGGGCAAAAAAAGAGGCTGCAAAACCAGCCAAAACGCAAACCATGTCTTTTTACAAGGAGTCTGAACCGTCATGAGCCAAGCAAACGATAGGGCGGTCCTCGCGACTGAAGCGGATAACAGCGAATTTCTGGTGTTCTCGCTAGGTGACGAAGAGTACGCCATCGATATTCTGAAAGTTCAGGAAATTCGCGGCTACGAGAACGTAACGCGCATTGCCAACGCACCTGACTTCATTAAAGGGGTGACCAACTTGCGCGGCGTGATCGTGCCGATCGTCGACCTGCGCATCAAGTTCCACCTCGAAAATGTCGAGTACGGCGGCCAAACCGTGGTGATCGTTGTCAACGTGGCTGACCGGATTGTGGGTATTGTGGTTGACGGCGTATCCGATGTCATGACGCTGACGCCCGACCAGATCAAGCCTGCCCCCGAGTTTGGCGTCACTCTGTCTTCCGATTTCCTTAGCGGACTCGGCAGCCTTGACGATCGCATGCTGGTGATCGTCGATATCGACAAACTGCTTACCAGCGAAGAGATGGCCTTGGTGGACGGCGCCAGCCAGAGTTAAAGAAAGTTGACGCACAGGGAAGAGTGTCCAGGGATCATGCGGTCAGCGCCCTCACCGCAATGGAGTGAGGGGGCGCTTCTGGCGATAAGGAGTGCGGTAGGTGGGGCAGGTGATACGGCAAGTAATGAATAACATGACCGTCCGGCTGAGTTGGGGACTGGTGCTGGTGACGCTGTCGACGATGGTGCTGGTGGCGTGTGGTATCGGCCTTTATGCTCTCCATCATGGGGCAGATATCGTGCAAAACAGTAGCGATCTAGCCGCCCAGCAGCAGGCGTTTACAGCGTTCGCCGAGCAAATACGCTGGAGTCTCCTAGCCGTGGTGCTGGTGACGCTCACCACGGTAGTGGCAGTGGTTTGGGGGGTGGCAGCGAATGTGCTGCGTCCTTTGGACAATCTGGTGGGTTACTTCGAACGCATGGCAAAAGGCGACTTAAACCAGCAGATTACCGCGCCTGGTAATAACGAAATTGGTCGTCTTTACGTTGCGATGGCCCATATGCAAGCGTCGCTGTCGCAAACGGTGGGTGTCGTCCGTACCAGTGGTGCGTCAATTTTTGAGCGCTCGCAACAGATCGCCAGTGGCAACAACGATCTTTCATCACGCACTGAGCAACAGGCGTCCTCATTGGAGGAAACTGCTTCCAGCATGGAGCAGCTTGCCTCAACCGTTGGCCATAATGCGGATAACGCCCGCCAGGCAAGTCAACTGGCGGAAAATGCCACCCTGACGGCACGGCGCAGCGGCGAAGAAGTTGGCGAGATCGTCGATACCATGCAGGACATCAGCGCCAGCTCGCACCAGGTCGCCGATATCATTACCCTTATTGATAATATCGCCTTCCAGACGAATATTCTGGCGCTAAACGCGTCCGTAGAAGCGGCGCGGGCTGGCGAGCATGGTAGAGGGTTTGCGGTGGTTGCACAGGAAGTTCGCAGTCTCGCCAGCCGAAGCGCCAGTGCGGCTAAGGATATTCGAACCCTGATCGACACCTCGTTGAGCAAAGTCGATGTTGGTACTGAGCGGGTCAATCAGGCCGGTAAGACAATGCAGGACCTGGTGGCCGCCGTGCAGCGGGTCAGCGACATCATGGACGAAATTGCGGCTGCTTCCGAAGAGCAGAGCAATGGTATCGGTCAGGTTAACCAGGCCGTGGCGCAAATGGATCAAGTGGTTCAGCAAAATGCCGAGTTGGTGCAACAAGCCGCCTTCAGTGCGAACGAGTTGGAAGACGAAGCCGGGCGACTGCGCGAAGCCGTTGAACGTTTTCGTGTTGCCGAGTCGCTGACGGCTTCCGCAAGCAAGCCACGCGCAGCCACTTCGCTGCCCGCTCAGTCCCCCCGTCCTGCCGCGCCAGCGTCAGCAGCAACAGCGGATGAATGGGAAGCGTTTTAAACACTAAAGACGTACTGCAAACGCGCTCAAGTCAGCGGGTTTCAAGCCGATAGTATAAAAGCTGGAGTCAATAGCACTTCGACCAGAGGCATGCCGCTCTATCAGGCGGTGTGCCTCTGGTGCCAGCAGTCGGTTGTGTTTCAGACTCACCGTGTCGTGCAACCCCCGTTGGCTGACAAGTAGGCGGGTCAAGGCTTTGTAGAGGAGTGGCGCATATTTTGACCGAGCAACGTGAACGAGTCGACATCGGCCAATGGGCATCCGGCAGCCAGATCGAGCGCGACCTGGAACTGACGGATGCCGATTTTACCCGTGTACGTGAGTTGATTTATCAGCGCGCAGGCATTGTGCTGGCCGAGCACAAGCGCGAAATGGTCTATAGCCGTTTAGCGAAACGGTTACGTCACCACGGGATGACTCGATTTGGCGACTACCTCGCGCGCCTTGAGCGTCAGCCGGATGCTAAAGAGTGGGAAGCGTTTACCAATGCGCTAACCACCAACCTCACGGCCTTTTTCCGTGAGGCCCACCACTTTCCGCTGCTGGCTGAGCATATAAAGGACAAGCAGGGGCCTGTATCGGTGTGGTGTTCGGCTGCGTCCACCGGTGAAGAGCCTTACTCGATTGCCATGACGCTGCTCGAAACGCTGGGCGGACGAGCTTCCCAGTCCAGCGTCATCGCGACGGATATTGACACTGACGCCCTGAACAAAGCGCGTAAGGGCGTCTATCCCCAGGAACAGGTGCGCAAGCTTGAAGAGGCGCGGGTAAAGCGTTTCTTCCAGAAGGGCACCGGCAACCATCTCGGGTTGGCCCGCGTGCGACCTGAAGTATCTTCGCTGGTCGAGTTTATGCCCATGAACCTGCTGGCGCCCCAGTGGCCTGTCAAAGGCCCTTTTGACGTGATCTTTTGCCGGAATATCATGATTTATTTTGATAAAGACACCCAGGCAAAAATTCTTAAACGTTTCGCGCCCCTGCTCAAGCCCGACGGCCTTCTGTTTGCCGGTCACTCGGAGAATTTTTCCTACATCAGCGATGCTTTCAAGCTACGTGGGCAAACAGTTTATACCCTGGCAAACAAATAAAACGCCAACGTGCCTTAGTGCGGCAAACGGCTTGACGGATAAGGAGGCGTGCTTTGAGTGCAGCCAAAATAAAAGTGTTATGTGTTGACGACTCGGCGCTGATTCGCGACCTGTTGACGGAAATTATCAATACCCAACCCGATATGGAAGTTGTGGCGGTAGCGCCTGATCCGATTGCCGCCCGCGACCTTATCAAGCAGCATAATCCGGATGTCCTGACGCTTGATGTTGAAATGCCGCGCATGGACGGGCTGGACTTTCTCGAGCGCCTGATGCGTCTGCGTCCGATGCCGGTATTGATGGTATCGTCACTGACCCAAAGCGGTTCGGAAATCACCCTGCGGGCGTTGGAGCTTGGGGCGCTGGACTTTGTTGCCAAGCCCAGTTTGGGTATTCGCAGCGGGATGATGGATTACGCCAACGAGATTGCCGAAAAACTGCGTGCGGCGGCGCGTTCTCGCCCTCGCCAGGCGCGGCATAAAAATACCCCGCCGCCTGCCCAACTCAAAGCGCCCATGGTATCGAGTGAGAAGCTGATTATTATCGGCGCTTCCACTGGCGGTACCGAAGCAATCAGGGCAGTGCTCGAACCGCTACCCGCCAACGCGCCGGCGATTTTAATTACCCAGCACATGCCGGGTGGGTTTACGCGTTCGTTTGCGGAGCGGCTGGACCGGCTATGTCGCATTACCGTCAAGGAAGCCACCGACGGCGAGCGTGTGCTGCCCGGCCACGCCTATATTGCCCCCGGAGACCAGCACCTCAAACTGGCGCGCAGCGGTGCCAACTACGTCGCCCGGCTTGACGACGGACCACCGGTCAATCGCCACCGCCCCTCGGTGGATGTGCTATTTCACTCTGCCGCCGACCAGGCCGGCAAAAACGCCATTGGCGTGATTCTTACCGGCATGGGCAAAGATGGAGCCGCCGGGCTACTTGAAATGCGTCAGGCCGGTTCGGCGACCATTGCCCAGGACGAACAAAGTTGTGTGGTCTTTGGTATGCCCCGCGAGGCTATTGCCATGGGCGGAGCCGTCGATGTCACGCCGTTGGATGAAGTACCCGCGCGACTGATGTCGTTGATTGCCTCGTCCGGGCGTGCGCAGCGGGTATAAAGAAAACGTATAACGGAAGCGTGAAACGCAAATAAAGGGCAGCGTTAGCTGCAAGGGAAGGGAATGCCATGAACCAGGTGTTACGCAACTTGAGTGTTAATGCGGTCGTTGTGACCGCGCTGCTCTTCTTCGTGTTAGCGATGGTCGCCAATGTCGCGATGAGCGCTTTTGCCGAGCAGGCAACCAATCGAACGCTCACGACGCTTGAGCGCATCAACGTCGAGCAGTTGAACGAGATCAACCGTGCTGATGCCCTATGGAGTGGTGCGCTGGTCGACCTGGAAATAGCGTCCAACGATTTTATGCTGGGGCGGGCTCAGCAGGCCAACCAGCACCTGGCGGCGGCCATTGACCAGATAGATCGCGCCGAAGAACGGCTGCATAATTTCTCTGCCGTGCCGCGGACCGACAGCGGAGCCGCCCTCGGCGAGGAAATCGATACGCTGTTTGCCAGGGTCATCGAGTTTTCTCGTCAGCAGGCCGAGGCGCTCGATCAAATGAACACTACCGGCTTCAATGAACTACGCCGCGAGATGGCCCCCGTTGCCGCGGCCCAAGAGGCCGCATTGACGGAGTTCATGCGTTATGCCTCGGCGCGTGGCGATGCCCTTCAGCAAGAGCTTGAAGAGATCAATGATTTCTACAGCGCGATCGAGTGGGCGATCCTGGCTTTTACACTGGTACTGGTCCTGCTGATTTATCTAGGCTTGCGCAGCGTGATCGTGCGTCCACTGAAACAGGCGGTTACCACGCTGGATACCATTGCCGATGCGGATCTCACTACGCGGATCCCGAGCGGCGGAAAAAACGAGGTTGGCCAGCTTTACACCGCCATGCAGCGCATGCAGAACAGCCTCAACGATATCGTCGCGCGGGTGCGTGATGGCAGCCGTGAAATTCACCACGGTACTCGCGAAATTGCCAGCGGCAATGCCGACCTTTCATCGCGTACCGAGCAGCAGGCGGCCTCTATCGAAGAGACTGCCTCCAGCATGGAAGAGATGACGGCCACGGTGAAGCAGAATGCCGACAATGCACGCCAGGCAAGCACGCTGGCAGCGGATGCATCGTCCACGGCTGAGCGTGGCGGCGACGTGGTGCAGCAGGTGGTGACCACCATGCACGGTATTTCCAGCAGTTCGCAAAAAGTCTCGGATATTACCAGCGTGATCGACTCGATCGCCTTTCAAACCAATATCCTGGCCCTCAATGCGTCGGTTGAAGCAGCCCGTGCCGGTGAGCAAGGCCGAGGCTTTGCTGTCGTGGCCGGGGAAGTGCGCAACCTCGCCAGCCGAAGTGCCGATGCCGCTAAGGAGATCAAAGCGCTGATTGATGACTCGGTGACTCAGATCCAGCAAGGCTCTACCCTCGTTGAACAGGCGGGCACAACCATGTCCGACGTGGTGACGTCTGTACGCCGTGTCACCGACATCATGGACGAAATCTCAGCTGCGTCCCAGGAGCAGAGCGACGGCATCGAACAAGTCAGTCAAGCGGTCGGCCAGATGGACCAGGTGACCCAGCAGAATGCCTCCTTGGTGCAACAGGCCACCGCCGCCGCGTCGTCATTGGAAGAGCAGGCCAACCGCCTTGAAGAAGCGGTGGCGGTATTTAAACTGGTGGGCATGCAGGTGGCTCATCAGCAGCCGTCACGCCAGGCAAGTGCAGGCTCAGTGCCTAAAGCGGTGGCCGCGCCAGCCGCCAAAACACCATCGACTCCGCCTAGCCGTTCAGTGCCATCAACCAGCGGACACGACGACTGGGAAGAATTTTAACCAGCCCCAACTGATAGAGGATGACCCATGGCAGATAAGAACATGAGCTTTTTGGTGGTGGATGACTTCCCCACGATGCGCCGTATTGTACGCAGCTTGTTGAAAGAACTCGGTTTTACCAACGTAGAAGAGGCAGAGGATGGGCAGGATGCCTTGAACAAGCTACGTGCAGGCAATTTTGAGTTTGTGGTCTCTGATTGGAACATGCCCAATCTGGATGGCCTGGAGATGCTCAAGGAAATCCGTCAGGATGACGCCCTCAAAGAGTTGCCGGTGTTAATGGTGACGGCGGAAGCCAAGAAAGAAAACATCATTGCGGCGGCTCAGGCGGGCGCCAACGGCTATGTTGTGAAGCCGTTTACAGCCGCGACGCTGGAAGAAAAGCTCAATAAGATCTTTGACAAATTGGGTAAGTAACGCGGCAAGGCCTGCGGGCCGGGATTACGAGGAGAGAGCACCATGAGCCAGAATGAGCAGTCCGGTTCTACCCAACTGTCCGAAGAGGCCGCCGAAGATCTTATTCATCGCGTTGGCAAACTGACCCGCATGTTGAGGGAAAACATGCGTGAGCTGGGGCTGGATAAGGAAATCGAGCGAGCGGCGGAAGCGATACCCGATGCACGCGACCGTTTGCATTACGTCGCCACCATGACCGAGCAGGCGGCAGATCGCTCGCTGAATGCGATTGACCGGGCCCAACCGCTTCAGGATCAGCTTAGCGATCAGGCTGAGGCGTTGGATAAGCGTTGGGCAGAGTGGTTTGAAGCGCCAAAGGAGTTGGACGAAGCCAAAGCGCTGGTCAAAGATACGCGTGGCTATCTGGGGAGCGTGCCGGATATGGCGGCGGCGACCAATAAAGAGTTGATGGAAATCATGATGGCACAGGATTTCCAGGACCTTACCGGTCAGGTCATCAAGAAGATGATGGACGTCATTCGCGAGATTGAACATCAACTGGTTCAGGTGCTCATTGACAACGTTCCGGAGGCCCAGGCACGAGAAACGATGCAACGCAAGGCCGAAGATCAGTGGAAAAACGAGAATGCACGGCGTAACGAAGAGCTTTTGAATGGGCCTCAAGTGAAGGACAATGCACCTGATATCGTGACCGGGCAAGATCAGGTCGACGATCTATTGGACGAATTGGGCTTCTAGCGCACGGTTTGAACCCTTGCTCGGGTTACACGACGTTTCGCTCAGCCGTCCTTAGGGGCGGCTTTTCGTGTTTAGCCGCGATACATTACCTGGCCGGATGACCGCATGGCAGAAGACGACAGCGACCAGGAAAAGACCGAAGAGGCCACGCCCCGACGACTGGAAAAGGCGCGTGAAGAAGGGCAGGTGCCCCGCTCGCGGGAGCTGACCACCTTTCTGGTGCTCTTGGGCGGGGTGATTGGCCTCTGGACCATGGGACAAATGCTCTACAATCAGCTTGGCATGGTGATGGAGCAGGCTTTTCTATTCGAGCGCCGCCACGCCATGGAAAGTATGCCGATGGTGACCCATGCCATCGATCTCGGCAGGCGCACTCTGTTTGCAATGATGCCGCTGTTTTTACTGCTGACATTGATCGCGCTGGTGTCGCCTGCGCTGCTGGGCGGTTTTTTGATTTCAGGAAAGTCGATGCAGCCGAAACTGTCCAAGCTGAATCCGCTATCCGGGATGAAGCGCATCTTCGCTACCCAAGCATTGATCGAGCTGGCCAAGGCGATTGCCAAGACACTGCTGGTCGGTAGCGTAGGTGCGGCATTTTTATACCTTAATATGGGCAAGTTCATGTCACTGATGAACCAGCCCATTCAGCAGGCGTTGGCCAGCGCCTTGACCATGGCGGCCCAGGCAGCGGGATTGATGATCCTGGCGTTGATCGTGGTGATTTTGATTGATGTGCCCTTCCAGCTGTGGAGTAATGCCAAGAAATTGCGCATGAGCCAGGAAGAAGTCAAGCGCGAGCACAAGGAATCAGAAGGCGACCCTCAGGTGAAGGCCCGGATTCGCCAGCAGCAGCAGGCCATGGCGCGCGGCCGTATGATGAGCAAGGTGCCGGAGGCGGACGTCATCATTACCAACCCGACCCACTACGCAGTGGCGCTGTCGTATCAAGAGGGGCAGATGGGGGCGCCACGCCTGGTGGCTAAAGGCACTGATGCGGTGGCCGAGCGCATCCGTGAAATTGCCAATGAGGCGGAAGTGCCACGGTTAGAAGCAGCACCGCTGGCGCGGGCGCTGTATCATCACGTCGATCTGGACGCCGAAATACCGGCGAATCTATACACGGCCGTGGCCGAGGTCATGGCCTGGGCATATCGCTTGAAAAATGTAGCGCAACAAGGAGGCGAAGTGCCGCCTACCCCCGATAATCTGCCGGTGCCCCCGGAAATGGAAACCCCCGGGCGTGGCGCCGGTGGCGATGAGGCCCAAACATGAAAGGCTTTACCCAACTAATGAGTCGGCGTGACTGGGTGAGCGACGTAAAAGTCCAGTTGCTCGCCGGGCCACTGCTGATCCTGATGATTCTGGGCATGATGATCGTGCCCATGCCGCCGTTTGCGCTGGATTTGCTGTTTACCTTCAATATCGCCATGGCCGTCATGGTGCTGATGGTCAGCATGTTCGCCCAAAAACCCCTCGACTTTGCCGCCTTCCCCGCCGTGCTGCTGTTTACGACGCTGCTGCGTTTGTCGTTGAACGTGGCGTCAACCCGCGTGGTGCTGATGGAAGGGCACCAGGGCGGTGCCGCTGCCGGCAAGGTGATCGAGGCTTTTGGGGCGTTTCTGGTCGGTGGTAATTTTGCCGTGGGTTTGGTGGTCTTTTTGATTCTGGTGATCATCAACTTCATGGTTATCACCAAAGGTGCAGGGCGTATCGCCGAAGTGGGTGCTCGCTTCACGCTGGACGCCATGCCTGGCAAGCAGATGGCAATCGATGCTGACCTCAATGCAGGGCTGATTGGCGAGGAAGACGCCAAGAACCGGCGTGCGGAAATTGCCCAGGAAGCCGACTTTTACGGGTCGATGGATGGTGCCAGCAAGTTCGTACGTGGCGACGCCGTCGCGGGCCTGGTGATCATGGTCGTTAACATCATTGGCGGCCTGATGATTGGCATGCTGCAGCACGATATGAGCTTCGGCGATGCCGGTCGCAGCTATATGTTGCTGGCCATCGGGGATGGCCTGGTGGCGCAAATTCCCGCCCTGGTTATTTCGACGGCCGCCGGTGTGACGGTATCGCGGGTCAATACCGACCAGGATGTTGGTCAGCAGATGATCAGCCAGTTGTTCATCAACCCCCAGGTGATGATCCTGGCAGCGATGGTCATGGGCCTGCTAGGTATTGTGCCGGGCATGCCCAACATGGTTTTCCTGCTGTTTACCCTGCTGCTTGCCGGGCTGGCCTGGTTCATCATGCGCCGCCAGGAGCAGGCGCTGGTCAAGGAGGAAATCTCCGCCGCACCACCGCCGACCCAGGAGGCGCCTGAGGCCAGCTGGGAAGATGTCCAACTGGTCGATACACTCGGCCTGGAAGTCGGTCATCGTCTGATTCCACTGGTCGATTCACGACAAAAAGGCGAGTTGTTGGCGCGGATTAAAAGCGTTCGTAAAAAGTTTGCCCAGGAGGTCGGCTTTCTGCCGCCGGTAGTGCATATACGCGACAACCTGGAGCTGTCGCCAAACGCTTATGTGCTGTCAATGAAAGGCGCCGAAATTGGCCGTGCCGAGGCGTATCCGGGCAAGTGGCTGGCGATTAACCCGGGTCAGGTGTCCGGGGAACTGCAAGGCACGCCAACCGAAGATCCTGCCTTTGGCTTGCCCGCGGTGTGGATTGAGTCCAGCCAGCGAGAGCATGCCCAGGTCTACGGCTACACGGTCGTCGACGCCAGCACAGTGATCGCGACGCATCTCAATCACCTATTGCACCGCCACTCGCCGGAAATGCTCGGCCGCCAGGAAGTTCAGAAACTGCTGGACAAGCTGGGCAGCGAGCAGAAGTCGCTGGTGGAAGAAGTCGTACCCAAGGCCATTTCGCTCACGGTGCTGCAGCGTATCCTGCAAAACCTGCTGGATGAAGACGTGTCGATTCGCGACATGCGCACCATCCTTGATACCCTGGCTGAGTACGCCAGCCAGCAGCAGGACGCCAACGAGCTGACGGCTCTGGTTCGTGTGGCCCTGGGCCGAGCGATTACCCAGCAGTGGTTTGCCGGTCAGGATACCTTGAACGTGATGGGGCTGGATGCTCAGCTAGAGCAGGTGCTGGTGCAGGCGATGAACGGCAACGGGGCGATGGAGCCGGGGCTTGCCGAAACGCTGATGACCCAGGCCCAGCAGGCACTGGAGCGTCACGAAAGCAGTGGCGAGCCGCCGGTACTGGTGGTTCAGCATTCCCTGCGTGCGGTGTTGTCGCGGTTCTTGCGCCGTCGCTTGCGCCATATGGCCGTCCTGTCCCAGGCTGAGATACCCGATGACCGCACGCTGCGGGTAACCACTGTGGTAGGGGGCCGCTGATGCCAGCGTCACTATTTGACTCACGCCCAGGGGTAATACATGAGTGTTAGACGTTTCGTGGGCGCCAACAGTCGCGATGTGATGCGCCAGGTGCGTGAAGCGCTGGGTGACGACGCGTTGATTGTCGCGAACCGGCGCACTGAGGGCGGCGTTGAAATTCTCGCCATGGCCGACGAAGCCGTTGATCATTTCGAGCCTTCGCCCCCTCCCGCCAACGAGCCACCGGCTGCGCCGAAGGATCCGCTGGAGTCGATGAGTGAGCGCTTACTGCGCGAAATGCAGGATATGCGCTCGCTGCTTGCTTCCCAACAAACCGACCGTAGCACAACACCCACTGCCTCGACCGCCAGCGGGACAGAGCGTTGGCGACAGCTGCTTTGCGGTGTTGGTTTCAGCCGCGAGCTTGCCGACGACATCCTGATGGACCTGCCGGGCTTCCTGTCGGCGCAAAGTGCGGACAGCGAGCAGGCACTGCCTTGGTTGCGTGAGCGCCTGATGGCACGACTGGCCGTGCTCCAGGATGAGCCCGAATTTTTCGATCAAACGGGCATTGTCGCCCTGGTTGGGCCCACCGGGGTTGGCAAGACGACCACGACCGCCAAGCTCGCGGCTCGCTTTGTCATGCGCCATGGGACCCGTCCCGTCGCCCTGGTGACCACCGACAGCTTCCGTATCGGCGCTCATGAGCAACTGCGCATCTACGCGCGCCTGCTGGATATCCCGATGTACGCGCTGGATGCGGAGCAACCCATCGACGACCTGCTGAATCGTCTGCAGGGCAAACAGTGGGTCATCATCGATACCGTGGGCATGAGCCAGCGCGACCAGCGGGTCATCGAGCAGATCGCTCACTTGCAGGGTGGTCGCTCCAACGTCAGGTTGGTACTGCTGCTGAATGCCGCCAGCCAACCGGAAACGTTGGAAGAAGTGGTGATGCGCTATCGCCAGGCTGCCCGTGCGGCAGGTGCTGAACTGGATGACTGCATCATCACCAAGCAGGACGAAGCGGGACGTTTGGCCCCTATCCTGGATATTGTCATGCGCCATGGCATGCGCGTGCTGTTTGGTTCCTATGGTCAGCAGGTCCCCGAAGATATGGCGGTGGCGGACCCGGCTACCCTGGTCGATCAGGCGCTGAATACCGACGCGGCCGGGTCAGGCAGTGGATCTCCATCCGCCGCACCGCTCAGCATGCCCCGCTGGTCACGGGATGTGCTGGGCCAGGGGCGTCGTCTGTCGTCGCTGTTTGCGCGTCTGCGCGAGCGCATGGTGGGCTTTGAGCGTCTCGAAGGCGTCTGGGATATCGCTAACCTGCCCAGCGTGTTGCAGGATCAGCGTCTGGACGAGCTTCTGGAAGGGTACCCACCGCCCCAACACATGCTGGGCATGGCCTGGTCGCCCCGCCGCAATGAACGCGGCTGCGATTGGGCGATGCCGGATATAGGACTGGATGCCGAGGGCGCCTGGATGGCGCTACCCTGGCTTCAGCACCGCCAGCCCGCTGGCTGGCAACCGCGCATGACCACCTTTAGCGAGCGCGATGGCGTCGCCGTGCACCTGCTGCCGTCATTACCCGATAGCGAGGCGTTGACCTGGTTAGAGCGCCAATACCTGACCTGGGTCAGCCTGGCACCCCCGGCACTCAGGGTAAACTTGCACGGTGAACGCTATGCGCTGCGCCAGCTGTTTGCCGAGAGTACGCTCAATCACCGCGTCAATGTGCGCTTCCGTGGCCAGCCGATGGCGCTGTGGACGGCCTATGCCGAAGTTACCGACAAAGAGGGGCGGGCGCTGCTGGCGTGGTATGGCGAAGTCCGTGACCCCGAAAGCGCCAAAGTGGTCACCCGCCGTTACTGGCTCACCCCCGCGCGATTGGGCAATGAGGTGCTGAGCCTGCTGGTGACCCAACTGCAGAGTGAAAGCCTTGCGGCGCTGACACGGCGTGCCTGGCAGCAGCTCAAAGACGCCGATAGTGGCGACGTAAGCCCTGAAGTGCGCCTGTTGATGGCCAGTGGCATTGCCGCCATTGCCGGGCACCTTGATTGCGCCGAGGACGAGGTCGCCGGTGCATTGCACGGTGATGTGCTGAACCTGCTAAGCAGCCGTCGCCGTCGGCGGGATACGGCATTGCTGGATGCGCTGGTATACGCCTTTATGGCCCGTGATGCGATCCGCCAACTGGGCGGTGTTAATCGTGAGGGCCTGGCATGAGCGCACAAGACCAAGCTTCTGGGCTGCGCAAGTGGGCGGATCTGCAGCGTCAGCAGCGGGGCGATGAAGCGCCTCCCGAGGCAACGGAATCATCCGGGCCGATGGCCTACCGCTCACCCGTGGTGCCCAGCGCGGCGGCCATGGAGCCGCCTGTCACACCGCCTAAGCCTAAAACGCCGTTAATGGTCACCGGGCTATCAGGTGATGGGCCGGTAGAGGTGCGCAAGGTCAGCGCGCGCCTGGGCCAGTGGGCCGCGCTAGGGCGAGCCTGGGCCGGGGATCCGGCCGACTGGGATATTCGGATCGTGATGCCGGATGAGCCAGAACTGGCGACGCTCAGTCAGCAACATCGTCGCTGGGCGTTGTGGGTCAGCAGCGATGCCGATGCATTTGGGCGCATGTACCAGCTATTGAAACAGCTGCGGCAGCATAACGGCCCGCAACGCTTGTTGGCACTGCACGAGCCTCACCTGCCCAGGCAAGGCCTATTGGCCAACCTGCAGCAAGCGGCCGGCCACTATCTTGACACTGAATTGCTATTGCTGGCCCGCTAATGGCAGCTAACGCCGGTAAAGCGTCTAATAATCGGGGTTAATCCGCTCATGAGAAGGAACGATGCATGCTAGGCTATTGGCGTCATGCGATTAGCATTTTGGTACTAGCCCTGGGACTCGGTTCGTTTGCTCAGGGAGCGTCCAGCAGCTGGGTGACACATGTGCCGGGGCTCATGGTGACCATGAGCGACCGCGCCAGTCGCAGTGAACCGGTTCGTCCTCCAGCGGGCGCTACCACGCCAGCGGCGGTCATCGAGCGAGTCCAGTGGCAGTACCAACACGCGCCCGGGGCAGCGCTACAGGCATGGTTATGCCACCCCGAGCGCTGTGTGTCATTATCGGGCATGCGTGGGGAGACCCGTGCTTTATCAGGCATAAGTGCGACAACGCCCCTGCATTTTCAATTTGCGCTAAACCCAGGGCAGCGTCCCGTTAGCGTTAAAGGGTTGCAGATGATAGTGAATTACCAGTGAGCACAGGTGGTTTAGCCGCGAGGCAATAGGATGTACACAGCACAAGGCAGGATCAAACAAAGTGAGCTGATGACGGAGTATATGCCACTGGTGAGACGTCAGGCCTTGACGCTTCAGGTCAGGTTGCCGGCCAGCATAGAGCTGGATGACTTAATCCAGGCAGGCATGATGGGGCTACTGGAAGCTCTGGGACGTTTCGATGCCACTCAGGGGGCCACCTTTGCGACGTTTGCCAGTCAGCGCATACGCGGGGCGATGGTGGACGAATTGCGTACCCGTGATTGGCTGCCTCGCAGCGTCCGTCGTTCGGCGCGGGCCGTTGATGAAACCGTCAGGCGTTTGGAGCAGTCGCTTGGGCGTCCCCCCGAAGAAACGGAAATCGCTGACGCCATGGAGATGCCGCTGGGCGACTATCAGCAGCTATTGCACGATACCAATAGCGGGCAGTTGCTGCCCTTTGAAGAGCTGGTGGCGGATGGCAGCGAACCGCATAATCGCGAAACCGTGAGTTCGCCGTTTGACCACTTGCTCGATGCCCAGCAGCGGGAAACCCTGGTGGCGGCCATTGAGGCCCTGCCCGAGCGTGAAAAGTTGCTCATGGCGCTGTATTACCAGGAAGAGCTCAACCTGAAAGAAGTGGGCGCTGTTCTCGGCGTCACGGAGTCACGCGTTTCCCAGTTGCATAGTCAGGCAGTCAGCCGTCTGCGCGCCAAGTTAAACGACTCGGTTTAGGGGCTTTTGACGTCACTGCCAGGGCAACGGCGATTGGCTGACGTTTTAGCGCTCGGTGCTGATAAGCCCCGTTATATTGCTTTAAGGAGCACGACATGAACCCATCGACGCTGATCGGTATTTTCGCCAGCATCCTGTTGCTGGTAAGCGTCCTGTTTTTCACCGCCGAATCGCCGGATAGCTTCCTCAACCTGCCCGGGCTCGCCATCGTGGTCACGGGCACACTTGCCGCTACCTTTATCAGCTATCCCCTCAAGGAAGTGCTGCGGGTGGTGCGTCTGGTCGGGCTGGTCTTCCGGCGCGAAAACACCTACGTGCGTGATGATATCAACGAGTTGGTGGCCATGTCCCGGCTGTGGTTCAAGGGCGATGTCCGCGCTGTTGAACGAGAGCTCGAAAACACCCGTAATCCGTTTTTGCGGACCGGCATTCAACTGGTGATCGCCAACACCAAAGAAGACGAAATCTTCGATATGTTGCGCTGGCGTATTGCGCGGCTGAAGGCGCGTGAGCATGCGGAAGCCCAGATATTCCGCACCATGGCCACTTATGCGCCCGCTTTCGGCATGATTGGCACCCTGGTGGGACTGGTCAATATGCTGGAAGTCATGGACGCCGGCAATCTTGATGTGATCGGCCCGCGCATGGCGGTGGCGCTGCTGACCACCTTCTACGGTATCCTGCTGGCCAATCTGGTGTTCAAGCCTATCGCGGTAAAGCTCGAGCGACGCACCGAGGAGCGCCTGATCACCATGAACATGGTGCTGGAAGGGATCTCCCTGATTACCAAGCGGCGGTTACCTTCCTTTATTGAAGAAACGCTCAATTCCTTTGTCGCCAATTACCATGACGAAATCCGCGAGCCGGAGGTCAAGAAGCCGCGCGCCTCGAATAGCGCCCCCGCTAAGGGGTAGTCGGCATGTTGGACCGGGATACCCGCCATACATTGGAAGCGCCACTGCCCAAGGACAGTGGCGACGATGGCTGGATGACCAGCTATCTGGATGTATTGACGCTGTTGCTGACCTTGTTTGTCTTGCTGCTCTCGCTGGCGCCACCCGGCGGTAACGATGCCGGATCGCAAGCCAGCGTCGTTGAAGCATCTCCCGGCGCGATTGCCGACCTGCCTCTGGCGTCACTGGCGGCCGGGATCGAGCCCCGTCATAGCGGCCTTAAGCCACGCTTTGAGGGTGTCAGTATCCCCGGGGTGGATGTCTCCCAGGGGCGGGAAGGGGTGACGCTGCGCATCAACGACAACCTGTTGTTCGATAGCGGCCGGGCGCAACTCACCGGGCAGGGCCGTGACCTTGTCGAAAGTCTTGTCGAGACGCTCAGCGCCTTTGATGGACAGGTGTCGATCGAAGGCCATACCGATAACGTGCCCATCGCGACCTCGCACTTTCCTTCCAACTGGGAGCTATCAGCAGCACGGGCGATCGCAGTGGTCCGCCACCTGGATAGCCAGGGGCTCGAGGTTGATCGCATGCGCGCCGTTGGCTATGCCGATACCCAGCCGATCGCAAGTAATGCCACGGCGCAGGGGCGGGCGGCCAACCGTCGTGTCGAACTGGTACTCAGGCAACCGCCAACCCAGGAGTAACCCCTACTAAGACGCATCCCGGCACAGGCGCTGCATCCTTGCCAGTGCCTCTCCCGCGCCCTCCAGGCTGAATATCATGTACCAGGGGTCTTCATCTCCCTGATCAAAACCCAGGAAGACCTGTTCACCAACACTCATGTCGGCGATCAATTGATCGATATCGTTGAGATAAAAGTGGGCATAAAAGCCGTTATCGCCACGCTCGGTGATAAATTCGGCGACGCTGTGAATGCGCTCTCGCTCATCGACGCGTAGCCGCGCAGGCACCTGATTAACCGCTTGGCTTTCGCCCTGAGCGGCCTCCAGCTCGACACGCATCTCCAGCCAGGGTAAGTCGCACACGCCCTGGGTGGCATTGATACTCAAGGTGGCATCGGAATAGCTGTGCGCTTCCACGGCACGAAAATGCCGCTCGTCACCGAGGGTCAATGACATCGACTGCCAATGCTCATGGGTTTGGTCGTCTTCGACGTTAAACGACACGGCATGAGCCGATGGCAGCGATAACACCAATGCCGCGCCAAGTGCAGAGTAAGCAAGTGCGGAATGAAAACGCGATATCAACGGCATGAGCAGGCCCATCATCTGGAAAACCCTTAGCCTATCGTCTGATGCTCGGGGACAAAAGGCTAACGCGCTGATTTTTCTATATATGGTAGAAAAAATATCAAAAAGCAGCCGATATAGTGGAAAGTCAGGGCTATACTTCATCCGGTTGCCTCGTATAATCGCTTTGACCAAGTGCTATTTTCACCGCCGCTAAGGAGTTTCGCGACATGAGTACTGCTACCCAGGCTATGAACACCTCTAACGATGTCCCGCTGCAGGCGCCGTCGCGGGAAATTTGGGATGCCAAGTATCGTCTGAAGGATCGCCATAGCCAACCGGTGGATCAGGACCTGGGCGCGACCTTCGAGCGTGTAGCGAAAGCCTTGGCGGATGTAGAAGGTGACAAGGCGCAAGAGTGGCTGCCCAAATTCCGTTGGGCGCTGGAAAATGGTGCGGTTCCTGCAGGTCGTATTCTCTCCAATGCCGGGGCTGACGCCTATAAGCCCGCGGTAAGTCTGATCAACTGCACCGTGTCGCGCACCATCCGCGATTCGATGCGCGATATTCTGGATTCCGTGGTGGACGCAGGGATGACGCTCAAGTCCGGCGCCGGTATCGGCTACGACTTCTCCACGCTGCGCCACAAGGGCGCCTTTGTGTTTGGTGCAGGTGCGGGCACCAACGGCCCCCTGGCGTTCATGGATATCTACGACAAGATGTGCTTTACCGTCGCCTCGGCGGGCGGCCGCCGAGGCGCCCAGATGGGCACCTTCGATGTTGGCCACCCCGATGTGCGTGAGTTTATCCAGGCCAAGCGCGAAGCGGGGCGGCTGCGTCAGTTTAACCTTAGCCTGTTGATTACCGACGAGTTCATGGAGGCCGTCAAGCATAACACGGACTGGCCGCTGGCCTTCCCGCTCCACCCCGGCGAGAAAGAAGACGTCAGCGCCGAGGACATCATCTACCGTGACTGGCCGGTAGTTGAAGACGGCTACACGGTCGACGATGAAGGCCGTGTGGCCTGCCGCATTGTCGAGGTGATCAAGGCGCGGGAACTGTGGGACACCATCATGTCCTCGACCTACGACTATGCCGAGCCTGGGTTCATCCTGATTGATCAGGTGAACCGCATGAACAATAACTGGTTCTGCGAAGATATCCGCGCCACCAACCCCTGCGGTGAGCAGCCGCTGCCGCCGGAAGGCGCTTGCCTACTGGGCTCGGTCAACCTGACCCAGTTCGTGATTGAACCGTTCAGTGACCAGCCGCGCTTTGATTGGGATCGCTACCGCAAGGTGGTGGCGATCTTCACCCGCATGCTGGATAACGTGGTCGAGATTGCCGGCTTGCCGCTGCCCCAGCAGCAGCGCGAAATCGAAGCCAAGCGTCGCCATGGCATGGGGTTTCTGGGCCTGGGCTCGACGTTGACCATGCTCAAGATCCCCTATGGCTCACAGGCGTCGCTGGCCTTCACGGAAGAAGTCAGTCGTCACCTGGCACTAGAAGGCTGGAAGCAGGCGCTAGAGCTTTCCCAAGAGAAAGGCATGGCGCCGGTACTTGCCGAAGAGCACGTGATCACGCCGAAGATGATGCGTGAGCGTCCTCAGCTTGCCAAAGACGGCTATGAAGTGGGCGATAAGGTGCCCGGTCGCATTCTCCATGCCCGCTACAGCCAGTACATGAACAAGGTGGCTGAGCTGGAACCCGAGCTGGTGGCGCAGCTTGCGGAACACGGTGCTCGCTTTACCCATCACAGCTCTATCGCGCCGACCGGCACGATTTCGCTATCGATGGGTAACAACGCCTCCAACGGCATCGAGCCGTCGTTCTCGCACCGTTATTTCCGCAATATCATCCAGTCTGGCAAGAAAACCAAAGAGCAGGTCGAAGTTGTGTCCTTCGAGCTGGCAGCCTATCGCCACTTTATTGCTGCTGATGCGGTGGACAGTGACCTCCCTGACTACTTCATTACGGCTGATGCCGTCACCCCCGAGCAGCATGTCGCGGTGCAGGCGGCGGCCCAGCAATGGATCGACTCGGCGATTTCCAAAACGGTTAACGTGCCCACCGAATTTCCGTTCGAACAGTTCCAGGACCTGTATCTACAGGCTTATGAAAGCCGCCTGAAAGGCTGCACGACCTTCCGCTTTAACCCGGAAGCCTTCCAGGGCGTGCTGGTGCGTGAGGATGACCTGAAAAACACTACCTATGTATTTGAGCTCGAGAACGGTGAAACCCTCGAACTGGCCGGCGATGAAAAAGTGATCTACGACGGTGAAGAGCACAATGCCGCCAACCTGTTTGATGGCTTGAAAGAAGGCACTTACGGCAAATGGTGATGCCTGGACGCGGCCCATCACGCACAGCCAATGCACACCTTTGCTAAGTGGAGAACGTTATGACTGTTGAAATTACCTCAAAGATCGTCGGTTACCGTATCAAACAGCAGGAGCCGACGGCGCCCAACCCAACTCTGCCCGAGGAAGACCCGCTGACGGTGCGCATTCCGTCGCGCCCGGAAGGCACGCTGGAGGCCGTCTCGGAAAAGATTTCCTACGTGGGCGCTGAAGGCCGCAAAAAAGTTTATCTACTGGTGTCCTTCATGCCGGTGGAAGGCGTGGTCGGCGGCAAACGCGTGGTCATCGAGCGGCCGGTGGAGTTTTTCTTCCCCTCCGGGCAGCTTTCCAGCGAACACCAATGGATTACGGCTACCATGCGTAGCCTGTCACTGGCGGCGCGGGGCGGCTATGTCACCCAGGCGGTCGCGGACCTACGCAAGGTTGCCTGGGATAAGGGGCTGGTGCGTTGTGGCATGAACCGCTGGAACAAACCCATGTTCCACGATTCCGAAGTGGCCGCCATTGCCTGGTCGATCCAGCAGATTCTGTATCGCCGGGGCTTTCTGGATCAGGACGGCAACCAGGTGCCGGTGGAAAGCCTGGTGGAGCGGTACGCGCATCGTATGCAGCACGGCCACGCCTGGCAGCCCCCCGTGGATGATACCCCCGACGAGGCCGGCAGCGGGGCGGTCGAGCCCATCGGTCAGGCGGCGTCGACCACTGACCAGGCCAGCGGACCGGCGGTCGTCGGCCACTGCCCGGAATGCCGCGGTGAGCTGATCATGATGGATGGCTGCCCGACCTGTTACGCGGGGTGTGGCTGGTCTAAGTGCGGCTAATAAGCGTCATCGCCGTATGAGAAACGCCGCGAGCTTAGTCAGCCCGCGGCGTTTTTTGCTTGTTGGGGAGACGAGGAGGTAGGGTCTAGCCCGCGGCATCAAACAGTGGGCGCACATTATCGGTCAGGTAGGCGTCGTCAAACTCGCCTTCTACCGAGAGGGCGTCCAGGTCCGGGATCGTGACGTTATGCCGATCACGGAAGACCAGCCCATCCTCGCTGAGGGCGCTGAACGTTCGGCTGACGTGGACCGGGCTCAAGCCCAGGATATCGGCCAACTGCTCCTGGGAAAGCGGTAAGCGGAACTGGCCACTGATATCGTCGTTTGTTTGGCGCAGCCGTAAATACATTTCATGAAGAAAATGAGCCATTTTCTGGCGGGCGCTGCGCCGGGCAATGTTGACTAGCCGTTCGGTTAGTAATGCTTGCTGACGACTGCCGATGGCGAACATGACCGAGGTTAACGGTAGCGACTGGCGAAATAGCTCGAGCATGCGGCGATGGGGAAAATGGCAGATAACCCCGTCGTTGATCATGCGCACGTTCTCGAGACGCTGGTTAAAGGCAAACTCACGCAGTCCAATGATATCGCCTGGCAAAAAGACTTCCAGTATCTGGCGGTCGCCGTTCTCCAGATGGCGATACGAGTAAGCCCAGCCGCTTTTCAGGGTACAGAACTCATTGGCCGGGTCGCCTATCTCCCAGAGTAGCGTGCCTGCCTTGATGTCGGTGGGACTATCCTCCAGCGAGATGAGCAGTTGCTTTTCGTCTTCACTAAGCGAGGAGTAGTGGCTGAAATGCTTAATGATGCAGCTTTTTTCTTGGCCCACGGCTAACGACCCCTTAAATGATGTTCGCACAAAATCGATGATCCAATCGATCGCTACTATAAACGACGCCGATTAAAAATGCTTAGCGTATGAGTCTCGCAGCGTGGCAGCAGCGCGCGCAAGCCCACCATGGTTGACCATCAGGCGGACGCGGGCTGTTGGCGTTTCAGTAACGGTGCCAGGAAGCGTCCGGTATGCGATGTCGATTGTTTGACGACCTGCTCCGGCGTGCCTTCAGCGATGATTCGGCCACCTCCAGAGCCTCCCTCAGGCCCCAGGTCGATAATCCAGTCGGCGGTCTTGATCACATCCAGGTTATGCTCGATCACCACGATGGTGTTGCCGTGATCGCGCAGGCGGTGAAGTACCGTCAGCAGTTGGCGAATATCCTCAAAGTGCAGGCCGGTGGTCGGCTCATCGAGGATATATAGCGTTTTGCCGGTATCACGTTTGGCCAGCTCGCGGGCGAGCTTGATTCGTTGAGCTTCACCACCGGAAAGCGTGGTCGCACTTTGCCCCAGGCGAATATAGGACAGGCCCACGTCGAGCAGGGTTTGCAGGCGGCGGGCAATGGCTGGCACCGGGCTGAAGAATTCCAGGGCATCTTCCACCGTCATGGCCAGCACTTCGTGGATCGTTTTGCCCTTGTAATGAATATCCAGCGTTTCACGGTTATAGCGCTTGCCCTTGCACACGTCGCAGGGCACATAGATGTCGGGCAGGAAGTGCATCTCGACCTTGATCATGCCTTCGCCCTGACAGGCCTCGCAGCGCCCGCCCTTGACGTTAAAGCTGAACCGGCCGGGCTTGTAGCCCCGCGAACGGGCTTCCTGGGTGCCGGCAAACAGTTCGCGGATAGGCGTGAAAATACCGGTATAGGTGGCCGGGTTGGAGCGCGGCGTGCGCCCAATCGGGCTCTGGTCGATATCGATCACTTTATCCAGCTGATCGAGCCCTTCGATTTTCTGATAAGGCGCAGGGGTAAGTGAGGTGGCGCGATTCAATTCCCTGGCGGCGATGGGCATCAGGGTGCCGTTGATCAAGGTTGATTTACCCGAGCCAGACACGCCCGTAATGGCGACAAATAGCCCCAGCGGCAGCGAGAGCGACACGTCCTGAAGGTTGTTGCCGGTGGCGCCGTGCACGATGAGCTGCTTTTCCGGATTGCCGGGAATGCGGTAGGGCGGTACGGCGATTTTCCGCGTGCCGGAAAGGTACTGGCCGGTCAGCGACTTGGGGTTGTCCATGACGTCTTGCGGGGTCCCCTGGGCGACAATTTCGCCACCGTGGACGCCAGCTCCGGGCCCGATATCCAGCACGTGGTCGGCGGCGCGGATGGCATCTTCGTCGTGCTCGACCACGATCACGGTGTTGCCCAGGTCGCGCAGTCGCTCCAGGGTCTTTAAAAGCCGGTCGTTGTCGCGTTGATGCAACCCGATGGAAGGCTCATCGAGAATATACATCACCCCGACCAGGCCTGCGCCAATCTGGCTGGCCAAGCGAATGCGCTGTGCCTCGCCGCCGGAGAGGGTGTCGGCGCTGCGTTCCAGGTTAAGGTAATCCAGGCCCACATTGACCAGAAACTCCAGCCGTGCATGAATTTCATGAACGATCTTGTCGGCGATCTCACCCTTGCGTCCCGGCAGGCTCAGGTTGGCAAAGTAGCGCCACGCGTCGCCAATGGGCAAATGCACCATATCGGCAATGTTGCGGTCGTCGACATACACATGGCGTGATTCTTTACGCAGACGAGAGCCGCTACAGGTCGCGCAGGGCTGTACCGCGATATACTTGGCCAGGTCGTCGCGGACCATGTTGGATTCGGTTTCCCGGTAGCGGCGCTGCATGTTGGGCAGTACGCCCTCAAACGCATGTTCGCGGGTCACTTTGCGGCCGCGATCACCCACATAGACAAACGGAATGGTTTCATCGCCGCTGCCGTTGAGAATAATCTCCTGCTCGTGGCGAGCAAGTTCATTCCAGGGCGTTTCCAGTTCAAAGCGATAGTGTTTGGCCAACGCCTGAAGTTGGGTGAAGTAGTAGATATTGCGCCGGTCCCAGCCCTTGATGACACCTTCCGCCAAGGACAGCTCAGGGTGGCTGATCAGTTTGGCCGGGTCGAAGTACTGCTGGACACCCAGCCCGTCGCAGGTGGGGCAGGCACCGGCCGGATTATTGAACGAGAACATGCGCGGTTCGAGCTCTGCCAGCGAGTAGCCGCACACCGGGCAGGCAAAGCGCGACGAGAAGGCGATATCCTCGTGGCCACCGTCCATGAAGTGGATCATGGCGGTGCCGTCGGCCAGGTTCAGCGCGGTCTCAAAGGATTCGGCCAGGCGTTGAGCGAGGTCGTCACGCACCTTGAAACGGTCGACCACCACGCTGATGTCGTGTTTTTTGCGCTTGTCCAGCGGAGCGATGTCGTCCAGTTCCAGCACCTGTCCATCGATCAACGCGCGCACAAAGCCCTGAGCGCGCAACTCTGCCAGCAGCTGCAAATGCTCGCCTTTACGGCCTTTGACCACCGGGGCAAGCAGCATCAGCTTGGTGCCTTCGGTGAGGTTCATTACCTGGTCGACCATCTGCGAAATCGTCTGGGCTTCCAGATCCTCACCGTGCTCGGGGCAGCGTGGCGTGCCCGCACGGGCAAACAGCAGGCGCAGGTAGTCGTAAATTTCGGTAATCGTGCCAACCGTCGAACGCGGGTTGTGCGAGGTGGACTTCTGCTCAATGGAGATCGCAGGTGACAGCCCTTCGATGTGATCTACATCGGGCTTTTCCATCATCGACAGGAACTGGCGCGCGTAGGTGGAGAGCGACTCCACATAGCGGCGCTGCCCCTCGGCGTAAAGGGTGTCGAACGCCAGCGATGATTTACCCGAACCGGAAAGGCCGGTAATCACGATCAACTTATTGCGGGGCAGTTCCACATCGATCTGCTTGAGGTTGTGGGTGCGGGCACCCCTGACCAGAATGCTGTCCATCAACACCTCGAATCGCGCGGCAAAAGCGTGATTATACGTTTCTCTGTGCCCTCCCGGCAAAGCGGTTTCACTTGGCATCGGGTTGATGGCGTTTCGCTGAATCACCCAACGCGCTAGAATGGGCGGCTATCCAAGCCCCTATGGGCATTTACCATCGACGATCATCACCCCAAGGACCACCCCAAGGGTTTTATGCGCAAGGTGTCTGCACTGTTACTGGCCTCTGAACGCCGTGCCATCAGCGGCCTGGCGGGTCTATACGCGTCTCGTATGTTGGGGCTTTTCATGGTGCTGCCCGTGTTGGCGCTGTATGCCGACGGTCTGGCAGGTTCGACGCCGCTGCTGGTGGGGGTGGCGCTAGGGATCTATGGACTGACCCAGGCGCTGCTGCAAATCCCCTTTGGTTTATGGTCTGACCGGATTGGCCGCAAACGCGTGATTGCCTTCGGCCTGGTACTGTTTGCCCTGGGCAGTGTGGTGGCGGCGCTCGCTGATTCCATCGGTGCAATGATTGTCGGTCGTGCCTTGCAGGGCAGTGGTGCGGTGGCCGCGGCTATCATGGCGCTGCTCGCGGACCAGACCCGCGAGCAGGTGCGTACCGCGGCGATGGCAACGATTGGCTTATCGATTGGCGTGGCATTTGCGCTGGCCATGGTGATTGGGCCCTGGCTGGCGGCGTGGGCAGGGCTTGCCGGTGTGTTCTGGATGACGGTGCTGCTGACGCTGCTGGGCTTGATGGTACTTTGGCGCTGGGTGCCTCCCGCGCCGCGCCGTGTCCAGCACCGCGATGTGGGCATGGATCGTCGGCAGTTGAGAAGCGTGTTGTCACGCCCGGAGCTCTGGCGACTCGACGTGTCGATTTTTGCACTGCACTTTGTGCTGATGGCGATTTTTGTGGCCGTGCCGTTTCGCTTGATTGAGGCGGGTATCAGTGCGGCGCATCATGGTCTGGCCTACCTGGCGATCATGGGGCTTTCGTTTATCGCCATGCTGCCGCTGATGATCATGGCCGAGAAGCACCAGCGCATGACGCGGATCTGTTTGCTGGCGATAGGCGCCATTGCGGTCAGCCTGGCGGGGTTGGGACTGCCCGTTTCTGAAGGCTATTGGTTATTTCCATGGCTGTTTATTTTCTTTACCGGCTTTAACCTGCTGGAAGCGACCCTTCCCTCGATGCTCAGCAAGCTCGCACCGGCCGGGGCGAAGGGGACTGCCATGGGTGTCTATTCCACCAGCCAATTCCTGGGGGCATTTCTCGGCGGTACCCTGGGGGGCGTGCTGGCAACGGTCGGCGGTCTGGACGCAGTATTTCTCGGCTGTGCGCTGCTGGCGCTATTATGGTGGGTCGCGATGCTGAATATGCCATCGCCACCGCCGTTGAGCAGTGAGGTGGTGGCACTGGGTGACACCGAGGGCGATACTATGGACGTGCTGCTTGATCACCTGGCGGGCGTGGCAGGCGTCGAGGATGTCATGGTTGTGCCCGAAGAGCGGCTAGCGTATTTGAAGGTCAATCGACAGCAGCTTGATCAAGCAGCGCTTGCTAAGCTGGTAACACCCCCGAAATCGTAAGAGGGGCGGGGTAATAGTGCGTCGCTGGGACGCTGTCGACGTTTATCGATATCAATTGAAAGGAGCGCCTTATGGCTCGCGGCATTAACAAGGTTATCTTGATCGGCAACCTCGGACAGGATCCTGAGGTACGGTTCACGCCCTCCGGGACAGCGGTTGCCAATCTTAATCTGGCCACCACTGATACCTGGATGGATCGCCAGAGTGGCCAGCGCCAGGAGCGCACCGAGTGGCACCGGGTGGTGATGTTCAACAAAACCGCCGAAATTGCCCAGCAATACCTCAAGAAAGGCTCCAAGGTTTACATCGAAGGTCGTTTGCAAACCCGCAAATGGCAGGACCAGAATGGTCAGGACCGCTACAGCACTGAAATCGTTGCCAATGACATGCAGATGCTTGATTCCCGCGGCGGTGATTACCAGGGCGGCGGGGCGCCCAATAACTATGCGCAAGGTGGGCAGGGTGGCCAACCCCAGCCGCCTCAGGGTGACCAATACGGCGGACAAGGCGCTAACCAGCCGCAGCGAGCGCCCCAGCAAAACCAGCCCGCACCGCCCCAAGGCCAGCAAAACAACCAGTATGGCGCCCCTGACCCCGGCAATTTCGATGATTTCGACGATGAGATTCCGTTCTAAGTGACGTTCAATGACGCGAGTGATGGTTAAGGGAGACAGGCCGTCTTGAAGCTTTTGATACTCGATGCGGGACACTGCTTGAGTCTGGCGCTGGCGCGCGAAACCAATCGCCGCTCAGATACTGAGCTGGTGATTGAGCCAACGACGCGAGTGAGCGCCGAGCGCCTGCGCGAGGTGTCGCCGGATGCAGTGATTATGCCGCCTCTGGCGCACCCCTTGAACATGGCTCCCACCGCCGTTATGGAGCACGCCGACGCCGTTGAGGCCTGCCTTGAGGCCTGCCGCGCAGAAGACGTGGCGCTCGTCTGGTGTGTGTCTGATCAGCTCTACGAAGACGGTTTCGACGTCGCCATCGATGAGCATGTCGTTCCGGCACCTCGTGATGAGAGCCTGCGCCGTCTGGTGCAAACCGGCAATCGTATCCGGGCTGATTACGCGCGCCATCTGATTGTTCGTCTGGGGCCGCTGTTTGCCCTTGAGGGCAGTCATGCGTGGCTCAACGAACTGTTGGACAGCCTGGTCATGGGTGACAGCGTGCGCGCGGCGGAAGACGTCATCTTCTGCCCTACCTCGGCAGATGCCGTGGCTCTCGCACTGATCGGCATGCTCCAGCAGCAGTCCTGCGGGGCGAACGCCTGGGGCGCCTATCACCTGGCAGGCACTGAGCCGGTGAGCGCTTTTACCTTTACCTCCATGGTAAGAACCCAGTTGTTGACCCACCTTGAAGGTCGTGGCGAGCAAGTGACATTAGGCGACGTCAAGGCATTGAAGCATCATCACGATGCCAAACTGCGGCGCGTGCTGAATTGCCGCCGCGTGCTCAACGTGTTTGGTGTCCATCAAAAGCCGTGGCGTTTGGAGGTTGGGCGCATGCTCGATGCCTGGTGTTTAACGCGTGATCAAAAGGGTGTCGACGGCACAGGAGCGTCGTCTTGAAGCAAGTGGTTCGCAGCGTGGTATTTTACGCGGGATATTTTGCCGCTTTGTTGGTGATTGGCGTATTGTTTCTGCCGATCGCGCCTTTTTTACCTCTGGCCGGGCGCTATCGCCTGCTCAATTTATATAATTATTTTCTGATGTTCTGGTTCCGCATCGCCTGTGGTGTGCGTTACGACATTCAGGGCGCGCATCACCTACCTGACGGGCCCTGTGTGATTCAGGCAAACCACCAGAGCGAGTGGGAAACGGTTTTTCTGCAGGTGATGAAACCGCCTGTTTGTACCGTGTTGAAGCGAGAATTACTGCGTCTACCCATCTTTGGCTGGGGCTTGCGTCTGCTACACCCGATCAGCCTGGACCGCTCCAAACCGGCACGGGCTATCAAACAGGTGCTGAGCCAGGGCGTCTCGCGGCTGAACACGGGGCTTTCGGTGCTGATTTTCCCTGAAGGCACCCGGGTTGAGCCGGGGGAGCGCAGGCGTTACAACAAAAGCGGTAGCGTGGTTGCCTGTCGTGCAGGGGTGCCGGTCATCCCCGTGGCCCATAATGCGGGAGAGCGTTGGCCAGGGCGCCATTGGGTCAAGCGTCCGGGCGTGCTGCGGGTGCGTATTGGCGAGCCGATCGAAACCGCGGGGCGAACCTCGGATGAGGTACTGGCCGATGTCGAGGCGTGGATAGAGACCCAACTGATCGATATATCGGATGTGCCAAGGCCGCAATAACGCGCTTATGTGCTGAGCATAAAAAACGCCCCCTGTGGATTCCACAGGGGGCGTTTTCATGGTGCTTACCAGAGACTAGCCGCAGATTACTCGGCGTAGCGCTGGAACACCAGGCAGGCATTGGTGCCGCCAAAGCCAAAGCTGTTGGACAAGACGCGGTCGATCGTTACGCCGTCGCGACGTTCGGTGACGATATCGAAACCGTCGGCCTGCTCGTCGAGCTGTTCCACGTTGGCCGAGGCGGCCACAAAGCCATGCTGCATCATAAGCAGCGAGTAGACGGCTTCCTGCACGCCGGTCGCGCCCAGTGAATGGCCAGTCAGCGATTTGGTCGAGCTCATCGCCGGTGTTGAATTGCCAAATACTTCGCGAACCGCTTTGAGCTCGGCCACATCGCCCACCGGCGTTGATGTGCCGTGGGTATTGATATAATCAATATCACCCTCAACGGTCGCCATGGCTTGGCGCATACAGCGAGTCGCCCCTTCGCCGGAAGGTGCCACCATGTCGTAGCCGTCAGACGTGGCGCCATAGCCTACCAACTCACCGTAAATCTTGGCGCCGCGTGCCTTGGCGTGCTCCAGTTCTTCGAGCACCAGCATGCCGCCGCCGCCAGCGATCACAAAGCCGTCACGAGCTTGGTCATAAGGACGCGATGCCTTGTCGGGCGACGCGTTATAGTGAGTGGAAAGAGCGCCCATGGCGTCGAACAGGCAGGACAGTGTCCAGTGTTCCTCTTCGCCACCGCCAGCAAAGACCACGTCCTGCTTGCCGAGCTGGATCTGCTCCATGGCGCTGCCAATGCAGTGCGCCGATGTCGCACAAGCCGACGAAATCGAATAGTTGACGCCCTTGATCTTGAACGGCGTTGCCAAGCAGGCCGACACGGTACTGCCCATTGTGCGGGTAACGCGGTAGGGGCCCACACGGCGCAAACCTTTTTCGCGCAGTACGTCAGCGGCTTCAACCTGGTTGGCGCTCGAGGCGCCGCCAGAACCTGCAATCAGGCCGGTTCGCTCGTTGGATACCTGGTCATCAGGGAGGCCGGCGTCTTCGATGGCCTGTGCCATGGAAATATACGCATAAGCCGCTGCATCGCCCATAAAGCGCAGCAGTTTGCGGTCAATGAGCGATTCAAGGTCAATATCAACGCTGCCTGCAACCTGGCTGCGAAAGCCACGTTCAGCATAGTCTTCTTTGAAGCGAATGCCGCTACGGCCACTTCTGAGCGCCTCAAGAACCTGTTGTTGGTCGTTGCCCAGGCACGACACAATGCCAAGGCCGGTGACTACCACTCGTCGCATGGGAGCCTCCTGTTAAAAATTCGCAGTGGAGGTGAATAGGCCAACGCGCAAATCATTAGCCTGATAGATGTCACGACCGTCTACTGAGACGGTGCCGTCGGCCATGCCCAGAATCAGCCGACGAGTAATAATACGCTTCATGTTGATACGATAAGTTACTTTTTGCGCGTCGGGAAGTATCTGGCCGCTGAACTTCACTTCGCCGCAGCCGAGTGCGCGACCGCGGCCGGGGTGGCCTAGCCAGCCCAGGTAGAAGCCAACCAACTGCCACATGGCATCAAGCCCAAGGCAGCCTGGCATGACCGGGTCACCGGGAAAATGGCAATCAAAAAACCACAGGTCGGGTGTGATATCCAATTCGGCAATCAGCTCGCCTTTATTGTACTCGCCGCCTGCTTCGTGAATGTGCGTGATGCGGTCAAGCATCAGCATGTTGGGTGCTGGCAGTTGGGCATTGCCCGGGCCAAAAAGTTCGCCGCGCGAGCAGGCCAGCAGTTCATCGCGATCAAAGGAATGTTGCTTGGTCACTGAATCGTTCCGAGTATCAGGGTAAAAGGTTGCGCCTAGTCTACTTCCCGAAACCGCTGAATGCACGTAACGGGCCTATTATTGGTGTGCCCTACAGATTTTTTATTAGCGGCCGAAAGTATAATGAGGCAAATAGTGTAGAGTCGAATGATTGGTTTTGCACATTAAACGGCTTATTGACGTAAGATTGGCGTTCAGTCGCTTGTCAGGCGACGGTATGACGTCGATCTAATTCTTTTTGGGAGTAGCTCTGAGCCCGTTTTTATAGGATATCGTGAACAAGCATGTGGCTTCCCGTTTCCCTTAATCGTCCCTTAGTCTGGACAGCGCTGGTGGCATTACCCGCCTGCATCTGGATTCCGGATGTCGCGCTGCGCATGGTCGCGGCATCGATGGTGGCGCTCGGGCTTTGGGATGCATGGCGTCAGGTTGGTCACCAGCGCCTAAGGTTGCGCCTATCGCAGGATGCGATCGGTCTCGCCAATGATGCGATGGTCATCAGTGACATTGAGAATCGTGTCATTGCGGTTAACCCTGCGTTTACTGAAATTACCGGCTATGAAAGTCATGAAATTCTGGGGCTGAAGCTCGAAACGCTGGCAGCCCCGAGGCACGACAAGACGTTTTACCAGCATTTCTGGAGCACACTGAAAAGCACCGGGCGCTGGGAAGGCGAGATGTGGAACCGGCGCAAGCACGGCGATGAATACCCCGAGTGGCTCAAGGTGCGTGCCATCACCGATAAACGCGGCAAGATAACCCATTTCATTAGCCTTTTTGCCGATATTTCCGCCCAGAAAGCCCGTGAGCGCGACCTGCGTCGCATTGGCTATGAAGACCCGCTGACCGGGCTACCTAACCGGCGGCGCCTGCACGACCTGATGGAATCACGCCTGCGCGGTGTACGCGCGGGGGAAAGCCTGGATATTGCGCTGATCGATATTGATGGCCTGAAATCGGTGAACGACAGCATGGGCGTTGAGCAGGGTGATCGTTTGCTGGCGCGCTTTGCTCAGCGGTTGACGAGTTATATGGCAGGTAGCGTCGTCGGACGTCTAGGCGGCGATGAATTCATGGTCATTCGCACCACGACCTATGATGATCACGATAAGTGGGTCGCTAACTTACGCGACCACATGAGCAATCCGTTTGAGATTCTAGAGCAGTCGTTGCGTCTGGGTTTGACCATCGGCAGCTGTCGAGCGCCAGAAGATGGTCGTGACTCAGGCGTGCTGTTTCAACGGCTGGAGTCGGCGTTATACAACGCCAAGCGGCTTGGGCGTAACCACAGTCTGCGTTTTCGCCCTGCCCTGGACAAGCAGGACAATCCGCAATTGGCGCTGGTTAGCGACCTGCGCGCCGCCCTCGTCTCGGGAGACCAACTGGAACTGTACTTTCAGACCCAGCACCACCCTGGTACGGGCGAGCTGCTTGGCATGGAAGCGCTGCTGCGCTGGCAGCACCCTCGCGATGGAATGATATCGCCCGGTGAATTCATTCCCTTGGCCGAGCGCCACGGCCTGATGGCCGAACTGGGTAGCTGGGTGATTGAAAAGGCTTGCGCCCAGCAGGCGCACTGGGCCAATAATGGCATGCCGACGCTGACCATGTGGGTCAACATCTCGGCGCTGCAACTCTTTCATGGCGATCTGGAAACCCAGCTGGCCACCTGCCTGAAACGCTACCGGATAACGCCTGGTCACATCGGTCTGGAGCTAACCGAATCGGTTCTTCTGGACGAGCGCGCGGGAGATATGGGGCCGCGCCTGAAAGCGCTACGCGCCCAAGGCTATGCTATTGCGATTGATGACTTCGGTACCGGCTATTCGTCGCTTGGCTACTTGAAGCGCTTGCCGGTGGACAAGATAAAACTCGACCGCGCTTTCATCCGGGAGCTGCCCGGTGATCAGGCCGATGCCGCCATTGTGAAGGCGGTCCTGTCGATGGCCAAGGGGCTGGAGCTTGATGTGATTGCTGAAGGCGTCGAAACCAAAGAACAGTGTGATTTCCTGGTTGATGCGGGCTGCCATATGGTGCAAGGGTTTTATTTCGCCCGTCCTCAACCCGCACACGAACTGGAGCAACGTTTGCTCCCTCAGTCACAGCCTGCAAAGTCACGCACCGGCAGCATGGCGAAAGCGGGTCCTTAGCGAACTGCAGTGGCAGCATGGCGATATTGCCAGTGCCGATAATAGCGGCAAACCCCCAGGCAGAGGAGTGCCCATACCAGCGCCTGGGCGGGTAGCAGCCAAGGCGCCAGGGTGACATCGGTGAGGGCGGCGCCCGCAAAATACGATAGTGGCCCGCCCAGCGCACCCAGCGCTGCTGCCAGCCAGGGCCAACGCCATAGCCAGGCAAGCGAATGATGCACCAGGGTGGCAAACAGTGGCCAGAGCATCCATAGCCATAATGGCAGCAAGCCGGCAATGAGCCGTTGATCGCCAAATATCAGCCCCCCTGCCAGCTGTAAGCCGCCGTCGACTGCGAGCCCTAACAAGGCAAAGCCTGCCACCAGGCGCCATTCGCCCGGTTTACCGACATACCTTAAATGCAGTGCAATCCAGGTGCTGCCAGCGATCGCTGCGACCCAGGAGCCTCCAAGCACGCATAGCGTCCAGATCACTTCAAAGCCGAGGGCATTGACGAGCACCGCCATCAAGCGCCGCCGTGCAAGCATTACAACCCTCCGGTCAAGGGCGCCGGTTTGGCAGCAGGCTTGGCCAGCAGCAGGTGGCAGGTGCCAATCGAACGCTCAAGGAAACCGCCTTCGCAGTAACAGAGATAATAACGCCACATGCGAATAAAGCGCTCGTCATAACCCAGCGCTTGAATATGTTCCAGATGGGCCTCGAAGCGGTGCCGCCATTCGCGCAGGGTTCGAGCGTAATGCTGGCCAATTTCATCGAGCGCAACCATGTTGAGCGAGGTCTTGCGCATCAAGCTGCTGGCAATGGCGTGGTGGGAAGGTAAAAAGCCACCGGGGAAAATATACCGCTTGATGAAGTCCATATCCCGCTTGGCACCATCAAAGCGCTGGTCGCGGATGGTAATTGCCTGGAGCATGGCTTGACCGTCGTCGGTCAACAGGCTGTCGACCTTGTGCAGGTAGGTATCCAGGTACTGATGGCCGACGGCTTCAATCATCTCGACGGAAATCAGCCGGTCAAAGCGTCCGGTCAGTTCGCGATAGTCCTGTTTCAGCAGAGTAACGCGTTCCTCCAGGCCTTCTTCCTTAATGCGGTTTGCGGTATAGGCGTACTGTTCTTCGGAAATGGTGGTTGTCGTCACACGGCAGCCGCGGGTCTTGGCCGCATGGATGGCCAGCCCGCCCCAGCCCGTGCCGATTTCCAGCAAATGGTGCTCGGGTTGCACGTCGAGCTTGTCGAGCATGACATCCAGCTTGTAGGTCGAGGCCTCTTCCAGACTGGCATCCGGATAGGGAAAAACGGCGCTGGAGTACATCCAGTGGTGCTTGTCGAGAAAGGTGGCAAACAGGTCGTTGCCAATATCATAATGCGCGGCGATATTGCGCTTGGAACCGGTCAGGCTGTTGCGCTGAAAACGATGCACCAGGCCCATCAGCCAGCGTGCCATGCGCGCGCTGCCGTTCTCGAGATGCCCGTTGACCTGATCCAGGTTAATGGCAAACAGGCGCACCAGGGCGACCAGGTCATCGGCGTCCCAGTCGTTATCCATGTACGCCTCGGCGGCGCCCACGGTGCCGCCGAAAGCCAGCCGCTTCCAGGCGCGTGCGTGGCGGACGACGACGGTGACGTGAAGCTCGCCACCCTGGCCCAGATGGTGACATTGGTTGCCTTCAATCAGGGTGATGTGCCCGCCGGTAAAGGTGTCCAGCTGTGTGATCAGCCGCTTTTTCAGCCAGCGGGTGACACGCCCCTGGGGGGCGGGTTGAATGTCAGGCGGCGTGGAACGCAGGGTCGTCATTTCGAGGTCTCCTTGCGCTTGGGATGGTTGTAGACAGGGTTGCGCTTCAACCACAGCCGAAGCGCCTCAAAATGAATGCCGGTGATGGTTTTCAGACTTATCCATGGCTGGCACGCCAAAGTGGTCAGCAATACCCTGGCGGTGGCGGGTGCCGCCTCCAGGGTCAAGGTGGCGTCGAAATGACGCTGCCCGGCCTGCCAGTTTTCCATGTGCAGTAATAACTGGTCGCCCGGTGTGTTAAATCGCCATCGATAAGTCATGTCCATGGGGTTAAAGGGTGAGACGTGCATGGCTTTAGCGAAGGTTGCGTGGTGGCTGTGGCGGTGGCTATCGACACGGCAGGCATAACAGGTGCGCTCACGCCAGGGCATATTGGTGACTTCGCCAAGCACCGCTGACAGTTGGCCTTGCCGGTCATAGGCGTAATACATCGAGATAGGATTGAACATGGCGCCCAGCGTTCGCAGTTGCGTCAACACGCAGATTCGGCCCTCAGGAGCGCTGCCCAGCTGGCGTGTCAGCTCCTCGCGCACGGCGGTGGCCAGCGGGCGATCCGTCGGGCCGAGATAATCTTCGCGGCGAAAGCGAGCCAGCGCCGCGCCTCTAGCGCTGAACCCCGGCACACCGTCAAACAGCGTCGGCAACTCGTCCAGGTCCAGCCAGGCCATCCACAGCTGGTAATCAAAACGGTGGGCATGAGGCGAGAAACGTCGGTGGCGCAGGGTGCCGCGATACACCCGTGAATGTGGCGTCGTTATCATCCCGCGTCACTCCCCTGGTGGGCGTCAAACAGTTCCGTGGTAGGCAGCGCCGTGGGGGTGGTAAACGGGGTGTACGCTTCGTCACAACCCAGCGAGCGGGCAACACGCAGGGCGCTCCAGACGCCGTCTTCATGAAAGCCGTTGCGCCAGTAGGCACCGCAGAAGTGCGTACGTCGGGCGGGGGATGAAATCTCGTCGTGACGCTGCTGAGCGGCGTGCCCCGCCAGGGTGAACTGCGGGTGAGCGTAGGTGTAGCGACCCAGCACCTTGGCGGGGTCAATGCTGTCTGAATCGTTGAGGGTGACGCAGAACGTGGTGTCCGCGTCCAGCCGCTGGAGAATGTTCATGTTGTAGGTGACCGAGACCCGCTCATCGGCGCCGCGACCGTCGAGGCGGTAATTCCAGCTGGCCCAGGCGCGTTGCCGACGCGGTAACAGCGACGTATCAGTGTGTAGTACCACCTCGTTGTCCTGGTAAGGCATTGCGCCGAGAATCTCACTTTCAGCCTCGGTCGGGTCGTCCAGCATGGCCAGAGCCTGATCGGCGTGGCATGCCAGTACGACCTGATCAAAGCGTTGGGGGCCTTGAGCAGTGGTGATCATCACCCCGGTATCCGTGCGGGTAATGCCGGAAACCGGGGTGTTCAGATGAATACGGTCCGCATAGGGCGCGGTCAATCGTGGAATGTAGCGGCGTGAACCGCCCACCAAGGTGTACCACTGGGGACGGTGGTTGACCGATAGAAGCCCGTGGTTGCGAAAAAAACGGACAAAAAAGGTCAGCGGAAAGGATCGCAAGTCGCCAATGCTCGCCGACCAGATGGCCGCACCCATGGGCAGCAGGTAGTGCCGCTGGAAGGCCTGGCCGTAGCCGTGACGGTCCAGATAGTCGCCAAGCGTCATGTCCTGAGCAAGCCGACCGTTCTCCAGGTCCGCAGTGGCCTGCTTGTTGAAGCGCATGATATCGCCGAGTAAGCGATAAAAAGCTGGATTCAGCAGGTTTCGGCGTTGGGCAAACAGCGAGGTCAAGGTGTGGCCGTTGTATTCAAAGTCAACGCTGGTCTCGTGTACCGAAAAACTCATTTCGGTGGCCTGGCTGGGAACATCCAGGGCATCCAGCAGGCGCTGAAAATGCGGATAGGTCCAGTCGTTGAAGACGATGAAGCCGGTGTCGATGGCGTAAGGGCGACCACCTACCTCGACATCCATGGTCGCGGTATGCCCGCCCAGGCGCGCGTCGGCTTCGAACAGCGTGACCTCGTGCTGGGCAGATAGGTACCATCCGGCCGCCATGCCGCTGATGCCGCTGCCGATAATGGCAATGCGTTGAGACGCCGTGTTGCTCATCAGGAAGCCTCTTGCCGGGTCATGCGCAGGCCGATCCGGCGACGCAGGGCTGGCGGCAGGATGCCGAGAAACTTGACCAGATAGGTAAAGCGGCGCGGAAAATGAATATCCAGATGGCCTTTGACCAGGCCGTTGATAATGGCCTCGGCGGCGGTGTCGGCGCTGACCTGCATGGGCATGGGGAAGTCATTGCGATCGGTCAGCGGCGTCTTGACGAAGCCTGGGTGAATCAGGCTGACGTCGATGCCTTCCTGGTCAAGGTCAAGGCGCAGCGATTCCAGGAAATAGCTGACGGCCGCCTTGGAGGCGCCATAGGCTTCAGCCCGGGGTAACGGCAGGTAGGCAGAAGCGCTCGAAGTGGCCGCAAGCCGGGCGGGATTGCCTTCCTGGCGGGCGGCACGCAGTAAGGGGAGGGCCGCCTCGACGCCATACAGGGTGCCAAACAGGTTGGGGGTGAAAACACGTTCGATCAGGTCCATGTCAAACTGCTGGGCATCGAGATATTCACAGGTGCCTGCGTTGAGCAGAACGAGGTCCAGGGCGCCCAACAGTTCGCCGATCTGCTGGCCCGCCGCCAACACCGCATGGCGGTCGCTGACGTCGAGCGGCAGCGGGTGGGCGTTGGGGTGGTCCTGGCACAGCGCTTCCAGCGCCTCGTGGTTGCGGGCGCTGATTACGACCTGATGACCCTGGGCAATAAGCTTTCTGGCCAAGGCTTCGCCAATCCCCGAGGTCGCACCCGTCAGCCAGATACGCTGGGGGGTTGTCCATGTGCTCATCGAACCTCTCCTGTTACACCCTGTGGGCACCTCGGTCAGGTGCCCCAGGCAACGTAATGATTAATCAAGACGATGCTTTAACCAGCGAATGACCCGCCCCATTACCGGAAGGTGCTCATAGAGCATCGCCCCGGCGTCAAAGTAGTCTCTGTGTCGCGCTACACGTCCGTCGTCAGCAAATGTCAACGCACTGCATCCCTCTACCTTGATCGTACGTCCCCCTGACAGCTTTGGATGCACGAATGTCATGGTCCAGGTGACAAATGCCTGACTGCCCTGGCGCTGGCGCGTGTGATAAACGAATTGGCAATGCTCGACGTTTTCATACATCGCGGCAAAATAGCGCGACAGCGCGGGGCGACCTTCAACGTTATGCAGCGGGTCAGTGAAAATTATATCGTCAGTATATACTTCGTACAGCTTTTCTGTACAGGTATTGTCAAGTTTGTTGAAAAAGGCGCAAAAATCTTCCAGTGCCTTGTCCTGTGACATGAAGACTCCTGAAGTCGTTAGGCGGTTAGCGGGCCGGTATCAGTCTGACAGCGCCTTGAAGGCATCGAGTGCCCGTTGACGTGCTGCCTTGTGGTCGACAACGGGGGCGGGGTAGTCCAACTGGGTCAACAAGTCGCGTGGCGGTGCATGGCGGGCTTTGGCTGGCAAAGTGGCAAACTCGGGCAACCAGTAGGCAATAAACTCGCCGTGGGGGTCAAAGCGCGTGGATTGCGTGGTGGGATTGAAGATTCGGAAATACGGGGCCGCGTCGGTACCCGTTGAGGCCGCCCACTGCCAGCCGCCGTTATTGGCGCAAAATTCGCCATCGATCAGATGATGCAGAAAAAACGCTTCACCCTGCCGCCAGTCGATCAACAAGTGTTTGCTCAGGAACATCGCCGTCACCATTCGCAACCGATTATGCATCCAGCCGGTGGCGACGAGCTGGCGCATGGCGGCGTCTACCAGCGGGTAGCCGGTGCGTCCTTCGCACCAGGCACTAAAGGCGTCGGGGTCGTCGCGCCAGGCAAGTTTACGAGTGTGGGCCTGAAACGGCTGGTGGCGGCATACCTGAGGAAAGCCGACGGCCACGTGCTGGTAAAATTCCCGCCAGATAAGCTCGCTTACCCAGGCGGTCAGGCCTTTATCGCCATCGGCCAAATGTCCGCCATTCTCGCTCATGACGGCTTGCATGCATTGACGATAAGAAATCATTCCCAGCGCCAGATAGGGCGAAAGCTCGCTGGTGCCGCGCACCTTTGGGAAGTCCCGCTGATCGCTGTAGTGGTGGCCGCGGAAGCGTAAGAAGCGCTCCAGGCGGTCACTGGCGGCGTGCTCTCCTGCAGGCCACTGGTGTGCATCAACGGGGGAGCCATTGACGTCTGCCAGCGTAGGCAAGGGGTCGCTCTCGATACTTAGCGGCGATTGGGCGTCCGGGGTGTCGCGCAGTGTCAACTGGTCTGCCGTGATCTGCTTGTGCCAGGCCTTGGCAAACGGCGTGAACACGCCGTAATAGTCGCCCTTGCCGGTCAGTAGCGTCCCGGGGGCAAAGGCCACCGCATCATGATGTCCTTGCGCGTCAATTCCTGCCTGCTTGAAGGACTCCATGACCGCCTGGTCGCGGCGCCGTTCGTTGAGGGGGTACTCGATGTTGAAATGCAACTGCTCAATCCGGTGCTGGCGGGCAATCTCCAGCAAGGTGGCGGGAGCATCGTCAAACGATGCGATATCCCGGTGCAGGAGCGGAATATTCAGTCCATCGAGTGCCTCTTTGAGGGCAGTAACGCCACGTGCCCAGAAGTCGATCTTGTTAATACCATGGCCATGCGCCTGCCACTGGGCCACTGAGCGAAGAAACACGGCAACGACCGGCCCTTTTGCAGCGGCGGCGGCAAGCGCGGTGTTATCGTGGATGCGCAGGTCACTACGCAGCCAAACCAACTGTCGAGACATGGGAACTCCTGCAGGGCGATGGTCAAGCGGGTAGCCACCGCCGCAGCGGCGGTGTCACTCAGTTTGTCAAAGGACGCCTGATTCGCGCAGCAACGGGCGCAAGCGGGCGATGGCTTGAGGGAGGTCATCGCCCAGCATATGCACGGAGGTGTCGCGCAAGTCGGCGTCGCGCAGGCGGGCGACTTCACCGCAGACGCCGATGGGCACATTTAACGTGGCGGCGGCATCCGGCAGCGACTGGCGAATATAGTGGTCGTCTTCCCGCTGGCCGCTGGACAGCAGCACCATCGAAGAATGCAGGCGGGCAACGGCTTGGGGTAGGTCTTCAAGCGGCAAGGAGTGATCCAGCAGCTGCACACGGTAACCCTGTTCGCTGGCCATCAACGCTGCCATCAGAACCCACAGGGGGCCTGGGTCGTCGGGCATGACATTAAGCAGGATCAACGGGCCGCGGGTGGCTTGGTTGGCATAATGCAGGCGAATTCCCACCTGACTGCGCAGGAAGGCTTCGAAGGTGCGGCGGACAAGGGCATCAGGCTGCACTGCCCACTTGGCTTCCAGCGTCAGCACCACCGGCTGCCACAGTTCGTTGATAGCGGTACTCAGCGGATAGAGGGCCAGGCTCTGGTGGTAGAAGGCTTCCAGTTTGGGTAGATCCAGCGCTTCGATGACCGCCTGCAACTGCTGACGCTGGCTTACCCAATCGCCGGCATCGGGCACCGGGGCCTCAACGGTGTCGGGTTGGTCGAGCAGGTCCGCGACCTGGCTGACCGGAACGCCGCGGTTGAGCCACTGAAGAATGCGCTCGATGCGTGTGATGTCGTCCTGGGCATACAGCCGGTGGCCCTTGGGGGTGCGTTTGGGGCATATCAAACCGTAACGTCGCTCCCAGGCGCGCAGGGTAACCGAGTTTACGCCCGTCAGACGGGAAACTTCCCGAATAGGATAAAGTGGGGTATCGGGTGGGTGGGTCGCCTTATTATTCATGGGCGCCATTGCCTCTTCGTTGTCTGCGGAGCCAAGCCGCATGGGCCTATCGTGGTTTGCTGCGGCGGGCGATGTGGTTTGCTATCCATAGCAATTACCTAATATCTAATTAACCGATCAACAATCTTGAATAACTAACGTTCCTTTGTACAACTTGTAGCCTCAAGGTACAACCTTTGGATTCACTTGTTGGAGTGTGATGATGAGGCTCTGTTATGTACCGACCGATCTATTAACGCCTGGGCTGATTGCGTTCCAGAGACCCATGCCGATTCCACACGGCTGGCCGTGAAACTGTCACCGCACATAGCCAGGCCGCTGTCGCTGTATAGGTATAGCTGGTCATCGGCAGTGCTTGGCTGAGCATAACGCCAACGGTGTGCGCTGCTGGTAACCCGCAACGGTAACGGCGTGTCAGCCGGAAAAAGCGTCGTAAAGGCCGCCCACAGTGACTCAGCAACCGCTTGTGGGTCATCTTCCAGGTGGGTCTCGCTCCAGTCCAGATGGGCCATCAGGCTGAGGCTTTCAGGCTGATGCTCGCGACCCGGCTTGGTCTGGTTACGCGACACCAGGCGCAGCGCGGGGTGCTCAATACGGGCCATCTGCCAGTCGCTCTGACTGCCTGGTGGAGTGGGTAGGGGGCCATCCAGCACCGCCCAGGCCGCCCAGCAGCTGCGCTGCTCACGTGCTTGGCATGCCTCAGCCAGTGTCGTCTCCCAGGGCGCCACTAGTGGTAATGCCTGTGGCGGTGGAGTGGTCAAGACGACGTGGTCGAACGGCCCGTAACCACGCCCCTGTGCATCTTGGAGCTGCCAGCCTTTGGGTGAGCGGTGCAGCGCCTCGATGCGCGTTGCAAGTTGCAGGGCCGTTTGGGGGTGGGCCTGGAACCTAGCTGCCAGGTGGCGGGTTATAGCGCTCATTCGGGGTACCCCGGTGTAGCGGGGGCGTGAGTCATGATGCAGTTGCCAGCCGTTTGGACTAGCTTGATAGCTGACGATCGGCCAGCGAGCGACGAGCCCTGACGCAAGCCAGTCAGCAACAGCGTCCCTGAAGGTTGGATCGCGAGCGGTAAATGCTTGGGCACCCAGATCAAGCTGAGCCTGATCGAGGCGCTTGGTCGACATGCGTCCGCCTGGGCCACGGGCTTTATCAAATACCGTCACCGCCACACCGTGTTCTACCAACCGGTTGGCGCAGGCCAGTCCCGTTATGCCAGCACCGATAATGGCGACGTTTGAGAGAGAAGGAGAGGTGACGGTTGTCATGGCGACCTGTTGGGTAATCGGCCCAGCACGATGTGATGTATAGAGTTCACATATATTTATGTACGGATCATTTTATAAGTAATAGTCTTGTATAAATAAATCGAAATGTAAACCTTAATAAAGAGCGTAGCTTGCTCATCGATATCAAAGGGAGAAGCACATGCGTGTACTAGTGACCGGCGGCAGTGGTTTTGTCGGCCAGCGACTCTGCCCGGCGTTGATAGCGCAGGGACATGAGGTGCTGGTGGTTTCCCGTACGCCCCATAAAGTACACGAGCGTCTTCCCCGCGAATGTGACATCCGTGACAGCGCCCAGGCGTTCATCGATAGCCCGCCGGATGCACTGGTTAACCTGGCGGGGGAGTCAATTGCGGCCAAGCGCTGGAGCGACAGCCAGAAAAAGCGGCTGACTCGCTCGAGGATCGAGATGACCGAGCAACTCGTCTCGCTTTGCGAGCAGCTGGGCGAGAACGGCCAGCCGCTGCCCAAGGTGCTGATCAGTGGTTCCGCGATGGGCTATTACGGTGATCAAGGCGATAAGCGCGTCACCGAAGACACCTCGCCCCACGATGAGTTTGCCCACCGGCTATGCGCGGAATGGGAAGCCGCGGCGAAGCCCATTGAGAACATGGGCGTGCGCCTGGCGATTTTACGTATCGGGCTGGTATTGGGGGCGGGCGGCGGCACCCTGCAAAAGATGTTACCGCCGTTCAAGCTGGGGCTGGGGGGCCGTTTTGGCGATGGCAGGCAGTTCATGCCCTGGATCCATCGCGACGACCTGGTCGAGGCGATCATGTTCCTGCTCAATGATGCCTCGCTATCCGGCGCCTTCAACGGCAGTGCGCCGCATCCTGTGACCAATGCCGAGTTTACCCGGACACTGGCCAGGCAACTGCACCGCCCGGCGGTATTGCCGGTGCCCGCCTGCGCGTTGAAAGCGGGGTTGGGTGAGATGTCTCAGCTGCTGCTGACCGGTGCTGATATGCGCCCCGAGCGCCTTGAGGCAGCGGGGTTTCGCTTTCAATACCCCACGCTGGAAAAGGCGCTCGCCGCTATCCTTTCGCCTGAGCGGAGTGCTTAGGCATTGGGGTCAACGGTGATAATCACCCGCACGGCGTCCAGCCGCAGACGGGTGTTTTCAATCGCGTCACTGAGGGCTTGGCGTTCCTTTTTCAGGGCGTCGAGCTCCTCGCTGCGTACTGACGGGTTGTGTTCCGCCAGCGCCCCCAGACGGGCAAGTTCTGCGTCCAACTGGGTGCGCATGCGTGCCTCGGCGGCTTCAACGATGCTGGGTAGTTCTCGTTCGGCTTCACCCTCTCCTTGCCTGAGCAGACCGCGAAGTTCGTCGTGACGGCTCTTGATCAGGTCCCGTGCCATGGATTTATTGACCTTCTGCAGGTTTTTACCCAGCCCGGTGAAGGAAATCTTGTCGGTCAGGTTGGCCCCCGACTCGTCAAGCAATACGCGGACGGCCGTCGGCGGCAGAAACCGGTTCAGGTGCAGCGATGTGGGGGCTGGGCAATGGGTGCGGAATATCAGCTCGGTCATCAGTCGGCCGCTGGGGATTGCCGGGTGACCCAGCAATGCCAGTGCCGTGTTACCCATGGTGCCGTCAATGATGCGCCCCATCATTTCGCGCAGCAGCGGGTGTTCCCAGGAAAGCCGCTGAACGTCATCGCGGGCGAGTGCCTGATGACGATCAAAGGTAGCCGAAAACCCTTCTTCGCCTTTTACCAGCCCAGGCAGGCCGTCCAGCATGTGCTGTCCCGGCTGGAGGTGTAGCAGCCCGTTGCCGATCTCCTGGCTATCCACGCCAAACACATCCAACGCGCGCTCTACGTAGCGCGGCAGGGCGCTGTCGTCGTCCAGCTCGCGCACGGCTTCGACCACCTGCTGGGCGCGCACAGGGCGGCAGGCATTGAGCTCCAGCAGGCGGTTACGGCCTGCATCCCGCTCGGCTAATTTGGCGACAAACAGCTCACGGGTCTCGCTGATGATTTCATCCAGCATCTCGTCGTCGAGCAGTGCATCGGCCAGGGCATCGCCAAAGGCGTCAAACAGGTCACTGCCAATACCGTGGGGCGCGCTGAAGGCATCCATGCCTTCGTGATACCAGCGCATCAGGCGTTCGCCGGGACTGCCGGTAAACGTCGGTATGTGCATCTCGATCGCGTGGCGCTGGCCGATCCTGTCAAGGCGGCCAATGCGTTGTTCTAACTGGTCGGGATGCTGGGGCATGTCAAACATGACCAGGTGACGGCAGAACTGGAAGTTGCGCCCTTCGGAGCCGATTTCAGAGCACACCAGCACCTGGCAGCCGTCTTCTTCATCGGCAAACGCCGCGGCGGCACGGTCGCGTTCGACCAGCGACAGGCCCTCGTGAAACACCGGGGCATGGTAGCCACCCAGCACGCGGAGACCTTCGGCCAGGCCTTCAGCGGTGTCGCGGTGATGGGCAATCACCAACACCTTATCGTTGGCAAAACCGGCGGCGCTGTCGTCGCTGAGTTTTTCCAGCAGCCAGTTAACCCGCGGGTCGATATGCCACCAGGGTTCGCCGTGAAGCGGATCGTTACTCAACTCGCGGTAAGCGGCATCCGGATAGATCAGCACGTCCGGATGATCCATGCCGGTCTCGATCAGCAGTTCGTCGAGGTAGTCGTCGTCGCGTTCCAGGCGTCGCTGCATGCGGCGATAGGCCGACGGCAATGCCAGCGCGTCAAGGTGCAGGCGGCGCTCGGGGAAACCGCCCACATGGCGGCGGCTATTGCGAAACATCACCCGCCCGGTGCCGTGGCGGTCAAGCAGGGCGTCGCGCAGTTGGGCGCGGGCAGCGTCCTGCTGGTCGGTGCTGGCCTCAGGATTGCACAGGGTGGCAAGCAGGGCCCGGCTATCGCGGTCGTCGGCCACGGCGTCGACGTGGACACGGGCGTCAGGCGTGTCGGGTAATGCCTCGAGCGCTTCAATGGCGCTGGCCACTTCACCGTAGTGACGTTCTTCGTCTTTGAAGCGCGCCAGGTCGTGGTAGCGTTCTGGATCGAGCAGCCGCAAACGGGCAAAGTGGCTTTCTATGCCCATCTGCTCGGGCGTGGCGGTGAGCAGCAACAGGCTGGGGATATCGCTTGCCAGCTGCTCGACGCACTGATAGCCGGGGCCGCTACCCTCGCTGCTCCAGTCAAGATGGTGGGCTTCGTCAACAATCAGCAGGTCAAAGTGGCTGGCCAGCGCCTGTTCCTGGCGGTGGGTATTGGCAAACAGCCAGCCCTGGCTTGCCAGTACCAGCTGAGCGCTTTCAAACGGGTTGGCGCTGCCGTGAGCCTGACTCTGGGTCTCATCCAACAGGGTAACGTTGAGCGAGAAGCGGCGCAGCAACTCGACCAGCCACTGATGGGTCAGGCTATCCGGCACCAGAATCAGGGCTCGCTCGGCGCGTCCGGTCAGCAGCAGGCGGTGCAATATCAGCCCCGCTTCAATGGTTTTGCCGAGCCCGACTTCGTCTGCCAGCAGGACGCGCGGCGCATGGCGCCGGGCGACTTCATCGGCAATATACAGCTGGTGTGGCACCAGGTCGATTCGCGGCCCGGCAAAGCCCAGCGCGCTGTGCTGTTCGATACGCTGGTGGTGATGCAGGGTGCGAAAGCGCAGGTCGAACCAGTCGTTGCGGTCGACCTGGCCGGTAAGCAGCCGGTCGCGAGCCTGGTCGAACTGCATGGTGTCGGCGAGCTTGGCTTCCGGCAGTTCGCGCCGTTGTCCCTGGTTGTCTTCGCCTGTATAGGTGATCAAGCCGTTAGACGTTTGGCTGTCATCGACGATCATCTGCCAGCCATCAGCCGACTGGATGCGGTCGCCGGTGCCGAACATGACGCGGGTCAGCGGGGCCTGGCGGGTATTGTAGGTGCGGGTTTCCTGGCTGGCACTGAACAAGATGGTAACGCTACGGGTGTCGCAGTTAAGCACGGTACCGAGCCCAAGCTCGGCTTCTCCGTCACTAATCCAGCGTTGGCCGGGGGAAAAATCGCTCATGATGCCTCAAGGAAGTCTGCGAAACGGGGCGTACGTGGCCGGTCACGATGACCGGCTACAAACAGGGCGAGGGATTCTAACGCAAAGGCGCTGGGGGATTAAGGTGTATCGTCGTCAATCTTCGAGCCAACGGTCCAGATGGGCCTGGGTGAGTTCGCCCACATGAATATCCAGGGTGTTGCCGTCGCCGTCGAACAACACCGTCGTGGGTAACCCGGGGGCCTCGACGAGCGACATCAGCATTTGGTTGGGGTCGCGAAGGGCGTAGCGAAAGCGCAGCGATTGTTCATCCAGGTAGCGCACAATGGGCAGCAGGTCCTCGCCCTGGTTGGCGACCACGACAGCGACGCCTTCGCGCTGGTCGGCATCTTCAAGCAGCGGCATTTCGCGTAGGCAAGGCGGGCACCAGGTGGCCCAAAGATTGACGATGACCCTGTCGTGGTCGTCCGCCAAGGAGGGAAGATGCACCGGGGTGCCATCAATATCTTCCAGGGTAATGTCGGGCAGGCTTTTCAAACTCATGTCGCTGCCCAGCGGGGCAAGCGTTACCAGCACCAGCCACAGGCTTGAGGCCCCGATCAGCAGCGCCATGGCGCCGCCCATGGCAATCAGCCGTGAGCGCAGCGACCAGATTGTCCACAACAGGCCTGCTGCCATGCCCCAAAGTCCTTGGTAACCAGGTTTCCAGAGCTTAAGTGTCTCCAGTGGGGCGGTACTGTAGCTTTCGATATGCAGGGCGACATGACCGAAGCGAGCCGCGATCAGCCAGATGACCAAAAGACCCAAAAACCAGCGTTGGTGGCGGCGGTGGGGCAGCCCCAGCAAATAGCGCGTGCTGACCAGCAATGCCAGCGCGCAGGCAATGGCGTAAAGGCGGGGCAGCGAAATCAGCAGCGGGCCAAGGGTGATGGCGTTCATGGTTTTCCCGTTTAGCAGTTACACTGATGCACCATATCATGCGAGTTGAAAATTACGGAGACGTTATGCCCCCACCCGCTTTTGATAGGCTGCGCGCGCTAGCGATCGGCTCCCAGGCAATTGGCCTGACACTGATTATTACGTTGGAGACGGTATTGGGTAACGCGGCCCGTCCCTGGCAGGGCGTCGTGTTGGCTGCCATGCTGGCGACGGCGCTGACGATTGCACTGATGCGGCTTTATCGACGCAACCTGGCTCGCAAGCGCTGGGCTGAGCGCGTCAAGGATGATCGCGACGGCTAGCGTTGGAAAACGTTGCTTGTATTTTTAGCGTTCCAGTTCCAGATTAAGAGCAGACCCCAGCGCGAGACGATGGGGCGCTAAATCCTACAGGGAGCGATTGATAACATGATGAATAAACGCATAATTGCCACGGCCGTGGCCGTTTCTTCACTGGCATTGGCAGGTGCGGCCCAGGCTCAGGTCAAGGTGGGCTTTTTGGGGGGCTTTACCGGGGGGATCGAGAGCCTGACACCGCCAATCTTTGACGGTGCGCAGTTGGCGGTCAAGCAGATCAATGAACAGGGCGGTCTTCTGGGCGGCCAGACGCTGGAAATGCCGTCGGGCGATACCACCTGTTCTGATGCATCGGCCGCCTCGAATTCGGCGGACCGTATGGTCAATTCCGAAGATGTCACCGCCATCGTCGGTGCGCTGTGTACCGGTGCCACCATTGCCGCGGCCAATAATGCAGCGATCCCCGGCGGTGTGCTCATGGTATCCCCCGCTTCTACCGCGCCGGCGGTCTCCGAGCTTGACGATAATGATCTGGTGTTCCGCACCGTGCCTTCTGATGCCTTCCAGGGCGAAATGCTGGCTAAGCTTCTGATCGATAAAGGCATCGAAGAAGTCGCCGTGACCTTCGTCAATAACGACTATGGACAGGGGCTTTCCGACGCCTTTACCACCACCTTTGAAGCGGAAGGTGGTAGCGTGGTGGAAAGCCTCGCCCACGAAGACAATCGTGCCGACTACCGCTCTGAACTGGGCATATTGTCGTCGACCGGTGTACAAACGTTAGTGGTACTGGCCTATGCTGATACATCGGGCCAGACCGTGCTGCGCCAGGCGGCAGAAAGCGGTGTATTCACCCAGTACGTCGGTGCTGACGGCATGGTGGGCAATAGCCTCGTCGAAGCCGTAGGCGCTGGTGTGCTTGAGGGCATGATCGCAACCCGCCCAGGCAGCCCGGCACTGCCCGGCACGGATATCTTCATTGAAGCCGCCGAAGCTGAAGGAATCGACCCTGAAGCGGTATTTGCCGCCCAGGCCTATGATGCGGCGTTTCTGGTGGCATTGGCCATCGAGCAGAACGGTAACGCCGAGCGTGAAGGGTTATCAGAGGCATTGCGCTCGGTGGCGACAGCACCCGGTGAAACCATTTTGCCCGGCGAGTGGGAGAAGGCCGTGGAGCTGATTGCCCAGGGAGAAGAGATTAACTACGAAGGTGCTTCAGGCAGCCATGAGTTCAACGAAAGCGGCGACGTGCCCGGTATCGTTGTGGAAATGACCGTTGAAGACGGCGAGTTCAAACGGGTAGGCGAACTCGCCGACTAGCAGTCAGCGGCGTCAACTGAGCCACATCCACCGCCCCGGCCAGTCGCTGGGGCGGTTTTTTGTTCAGTCGTGGTACTTGACGCGCTCTGGCAGCAGTCCCTTAGGCGCGAAGCGCAATACCAGCGTTACCAGTACACCAATCACCAAGACCCTTGCCTGGAGGGCGCGACTGTCGATGTTGGCAGGGGCCTGCCAGTCGAAGGCAACGTTACCGAAAGCCACGGCGAGGTCCATCAGGTACAGCGCCAGTGGTTCCGACATGATCCAGATGATATATACGGCGACGGCGCCAAAAATGGTGCCCAGATTGTTGCCTGGTCCACCCAGAATCACCATGACCAGAACCAGAAAGGTATGGTTGAGCGGCAGGTAACCGTTGGGGTCAAACAAGCTGTTGAAGCTGGCTAGCATCCCGCCGCCGATGCCCATCAGGATACAGCCGAGGACGAAAATCTCGAGGCGCCGCTTGTTGATATCCTTGCCCATGGCCGCCGACGATATCTCGTTGTCGCGAATGGCGCGGATCATACGCCCCCAGGGGGCATGGTAAGCCTGATGGAGCAGAAAGAAGATCCCGGCAATGATCACCGCCGTCAGCGACAGGTATATCGCCCGGGAAAGGGTAAACCCCAATTCTGCCGGCCCGGGCGTTGGCCAGGGCAGTGGCGAAACCGTCGCGGTGCCGCGGGTCAGCCAGTCTGAGTTTTTCAGGAATGCCTTGATGATCTCGGCGATACCCAGTGTGGCGATGGCCAGATAGTCGCTGCGCAGGCCAAGGCAAACATGGCCGATGAAGTAGCCCACGACGCCTGCCAGCGCACCGCCAAAGATCCAGCCGAGCCAGGGCGGCAAGCCAAGCCCGCCGACGAAGTCTGCCTGGGACTCAATATCCGCGGTGACGTCGCGCAACAAACTGATGACCACCATATACAGAACGATGGCGAGCAGCACAGCGAATACGGTACGCACCCGTTTGGGAACGCCGAGCCGGGTGAGCTTGGTGGCGGCCACGACCAGCAGTGTGGCCCCAATGGCATACAGCAATACCTTGCCAAGCTCGGCAGGCAGTTCGCTGTTCCAGAAAGCGTCGTTGACCGGCACGCTGAACAACATGGCGCTGACACCGCCCAGGGCGACAAAACCCATGACACCAGCATTGAATTGGCCCGCATAGCCCCATTGAATGGTCAGCCCCAGCGCCAGCACGGCGTAACACGCCGCTTCGACCAGCATGCGGGTACTGTAGGCGGCCCCCATCGCCGCATAAACGCCGACAATGGTCAACAATAGTGCGCCGAACAGGCAAAGTTCGCGTAGCGGCAGCCGCGACGCCTTGGGCGTTGCATCCTGCGGGGTGTAGTTATTATCAGCCATCAGATCACCTTGCCTTTAAAGATGCCGGTGGGTCGCCAAACGAGGATGGCGACCAGAATGAAAAACGGCACGACGATTTTATATTCGGTCCCCACGAAGGCTAAGTTGGACGGCAGCTCGAGCCAGGTGGGCAGGCTATCGCGGAAGGGGCGCAGCAACACGGCCCAGTTGAACACCGCCAGGGTTTCAGCAAAAGCGACCACGAAGCCCCCGGCGACCGCGCCATAGGGGTGGCCGACGCCGCCGACGATGGCGGCGGCGAAAATGGGTAGCAGCAGGAAGAAGCTCAGGTCGGGCTTGAACGTCACGTCCAGCGACAGCAGCGTGCCGGCAATGGCGGCAAGCCCGCCGGCAATCACCCAGGTGACGGCGACGATGGTGTTGGTGTTGATGCCCGAAGCCTGGGCCAGTTCGGGGTTATCGGACATTGCCCGCATGGCTTTACCGAGCCGCGAGCGGCTTAAAAACAGGTGCAGGGCGATCACCGCCACCAGGGTGATCACGAATAGATAAATTTGCGGCTCGGTAATCACGATCGGTACACGAACGTTTTCAAACGGCAGCATGCGAAAAATCGCCTTGCGATCGTCAACGTACAAGCCTTGGCCGCCTGTCCCTGAGAACAAGCGAATCAGGCCCTGTAGAATCAAGGTGACCCCCAGCGAGGCGATGACCATGACGATGGGCTTCACCCCGTGAGCGCGCAGCGGCTTGTAAAACGCTTTATCAATACCCACTGCCAGGAAGGCGGTCAGCAGCATGGCAATAGGCAACATGACGATTGCCGTGGGTACGCCGATGCTGATGCCGACGCCAGGAAATGCGGTGGTGAGCAGCAACACCATGAAGGCGCCAAAGGTCATCACGTCGGCGTGGGCAAAATGAGCAAAGCGCATGATGCTGAAAATCAACGTGACGCCGATCGCCCCAATGGCGTAGATGGCGCCCGTCACGCTACCGGCGATCACGACGTTGTTAACAAAGAAAACCAGTTCATTCACGTTATTGTCCCCTGGACTATCCGCCCAAAAAGCTTTTTGCCACGTCCGGGTCGGCAAGCAGTGCCGCGCCGGTATCGGTGAAGCGGTTTTGGCCTGCTGCCAACACAAAGCCCTTATCGGCAATGGCCAGTGCTTGCTTGGCGTTTTGTTCGACCATCAGAATGCCTACCCCAGCCGCGTTGATATGCTTAACGCGGTCAAAAATCTCGTTCATGTAGAGCGGGGAAAGCCCGGCGGTGGGTTCATCGAGCAGCAGCAAGCTGGGTTCGGCCATGAGCGCGCGGCCCATGGCGACCATCTGGCGCTGCCCTCCGGATAGCTCCCCCGCCGGCTGATGACGCTTTTCCTGCAGGGGCGGAAAGAACTCGTAAACCTGACCCAGCATGCGTTTCACGTTCTGCGGCTTCAGAAAGGCTCCCATCTCCAGGTTTTCCTGCACGGTGAGGCTCGGGAAAACGTTCTTTTCCTGAGGGACAAAGCCCATACCGCGCTCAACCAACTGGTGGGGGGGTAAATTTTGGATGGGCTTGCCATGGAGCAGGATGTCACCCTGATTGACGTGCAGAAGCCCGAAGATCGCTTTCAGCAGCGTCGATTTACCCGCCCCGTTCGGTCCTACAATCACCCCGACTTCGTCAGCTTCCAGGGACATGTCCACCCCATTGAGGATATTCATGCCGCCATAGCCGCCATAAACGTCGCGCGCTTCGATTAAAGGCATGGTGGAAAAGTCTCTTGTTGATTGCCAACTGATTGCTTGTGGCATTTAAATAAGCTCGGCGCCTTCATCCGTCACGCTGCTCCGGCACCGAAATAGGCCTCAATGACCTCGGGATTGTTCTGGATATCCTGGATGTGACCTTCAACCATGACCTGACCCTGGGCAAGCACGATGACCGGATCGCAAAGCCGGGCGATCATGTCCATGTCGTGTTCGATAACCAGGAAGGTATAGCCCATTTCGCGATTGAGTCGTTCAATATTGCCTATCAGGTCGCCGAGCAGGGTACGGTTGACGCCAGCGGCGATTTCATCGAGCAGCACGATCTTGGCGTTGGTCATCATCGTGCGGCCCAGTTCCAGCAGTTTCTTCTGGCCGCCGGACAGGTTGCCAGCCAGCTCATTGCGCACATGGTGAAGGCCGATAAAGTCGATCACCTCAAGCGCGCGTCGGCGCACTTCGGCTTCCTCGCGGCGCACCAGACCGGGTTTGAACCAGGTCGTGAACAGGTTTTCCCCGGCCTGCGCCGGGGGGACCATCATCAGGTTTTCCAGAGCACTCATGTGGGTGAACTCATGGGCAATCTGGAAGGTGCGCAGCAGGCCTTTATGAAAGCGCTGATCCGCGCTGAGCGCGGTAATATCGTCGCCTTCCAGCAGGATACGCCCGCTGTCGGGCTGTAACGCGCCGGCCATCAAGTTGAATAACGTCGACTTGCCCGCGCCGTTAGGGCCGATCATGCCGGTAATCGAGCCTTTCTCGACGTGGATAGAACAGTCGTTGATGACCTGCAGGCCACCAAAGGCCTTGTTGACCTGTTGAACCTCGATAAGCGGGGTCATGGGTTTCCTTGACGGCAGTGATGATCAAAACGTTTGTATGAATTCGATAATAAAATGATTTCCCGTGTCGGGGATACCGCTACTTTGCGCTACACCGCAGCGGCTTTCCAGCGAGTAACCGTTAAGGTTGCGTTGGGGGAACCCCTTGGCAAACGTGCGTGGTCAACATGTCAGGGGTGTGGCAAGCAAAAAAAAGCCCGCTGCTAAGCGGGCTTCGAGAACTTACTTCTTGCTGGAGCGTTTGCGCTCGTTTTCCTTGAGTAGCTTCTTGCGCAGACGAATATGGTTCGGCGTTACTTCCACCAGCTCGTCGGAGTCAAGGAACTCGATGGCCTGCTCCAGGGTGAAGTTGATCGGCGGCGTCAGCACGATATTTTCATCGTTACCTGTTGAGCGCATGTTATCGAGCTTTTTACCCTTGGTCGGGTTGACTACCATGTCGTTGGCACGGTTGTTGATGCCGATCAGCATACCTTCGTAGACTTCGGTGGCGTGGTCGACGATCAGCTTGCCGCGTTCCTGAAGGGTGTAAAGCGCATAGGCCAGTGCCTTGCCATCGACCATCGACACCATGACGCCGTTACGACGCTCGATCGAGGCGTCCGGCTTCAGCGGGCCGTAGTGGTCAAAGCGGCTGGTCAGGATGCCGGTGCCCGAGGTCAGGGTCAAAAACTGACCGCGGAAGCCGATCAGGCCACGCGCCGGGATGATGAAGTCCAGGCGAACGCGACCCTTGCCGTCCGGATTCATGTTGGTCATTTCACCCTTGCGGTAGCCAAGCTCTTCCATGATGGCGCCCTGGTGCTGCTCCTCGCAGTCGATGATGACTTCTTCGTAGGGCTCCTGCTGTTCGCCGTCGATTTCACGGATGATCACCTCGGGGCGGCCAACGGCCAGCTCAAAGCCTTCACGACGCATGGATTCGATCAATACGGACAGGTGCAGTTCGCCACGCCCGGAGACCTTGAATTTCTCCGGCGTTTCGCCTTGTTCAACGCGCAGCGCCACGTTGTGGATGAGTTCCTGTTCCAGGCGGTCCTTGATATTGCGGCTGGTCACGAACTTGCCGTCTTTACCAGCAAACGGCGAGTCGTTGACCTGGAAGGTCATCGAGACTGTCGGCTCGTCAACGGTCAACGGCGGCAGCGCTTCGACGGCGTTCACGTCGCACAGGGTGTCGGAAATCGCCAGATTCTCGATGCCGGTGATGCAGATGATATCGCCTGCAGTGGCTTCGTCGGTCTGTACGCGATCAAGGCCCATATGGGTCATTACCTGGCCGATCTTGCCCTTGCGTGACTGGCCTTCCTTGGTTACCACGGTAATCTGCTGGTTCGGCTTGACGCTGCCGCGGCTGATGCGTCCGAGGCCGATGACACCGACGTAGCTGTTGTAGTCCAGTGCTGAAATCTGCATCTGGAACGGTCCGTCACTCTCGACCTTGGGCGGTTCGACGATATCGACAATCGACTGGAACATGGGGGACATGTCGTCTGCCAGCTCTTCCGGGTCGGGGCCGGCAATGCCGTTCAAGGCAGAGCAATAGATAATCGGGAAGTCGAGCTGGTCGTCGGAAGCGCCCAGGTTATCAAACAGATCAAAGATCTGGTCGATCACCCAGTCGGGGCGCGCGCCGGGGCGGTCAATCTTGTTGACCACGACGATAGGCTTCAGGCCACGGTCAAACGCTTTCTGGGTAACAAAGCGGGTCTGCGGCATCGGGCCATCAACGGCGTCAACGAGTAGCAATACCGAGTCCACCATCGACATGACGCGCTCGACCTCACCGCCGAAATCGGCGTGTCCGGGCGTGTCCACGATATTGATGTGGTAGTCAGTGCCGTTGCCGTCCTGCCACTTGATCGCCGTATTTTTGGCCAGGATGGTGATGCCACGCTCCTTTTCCTGGTCATTGGAGTCCATGATCCGCTCTTGCCCTTCGGCTTTGCGGTCGAGCGTGCCGGACTGGCTCAAAAGTTTATCGACCAGGGTGGTTTTACCGTGGTCAACGTGGGCGATAATGGCAATGTTGCGAAGATTCTCGATCACGACGCGATCCTGCTAGAAAAATAGGGCGGCATTATAGGGTCTCGGTGCGGTCTACTACCAGCACTGTATTGTGCAAGGCATCAATAGATTAACTTTGGGCAGTAGTTTTCGCGCTGCTGGCGCATCCGGTAAGATAGACGTTTTCCCAGATGGGGCAAGGACATGAGCATCGGCAACCTGATGCGGCTGCTAAGCGATGGCGAGGTTCATTCCGGTGAACAATTGGGCGAGGCGCTAGGCGTTTCACGCGCTGCCGTCTGGAAGCAGCTGAAAAAGTTAGAGGCGCTCGGCGTGTCGCTGGTGGCGGTCAAGGGGCGCGGCTATCGCCTTGCCCAGCCGTTGGAGCCGCTTGTCGGAGCAAAAATCGTGGAGCGCCTTCCCGCCTCCGCTCGCCATCACCTTGCCCGCCTGTTTGTCGAAGACCAACTGCCTTCGAGCAATGCCTACCTGCGTGAGCGGTTTGAGCAGGGGGCTGGCCACGCAGAGGTGTGCCTGGTCGAGCTGCAAACGGCGGGGCGTGGTCGACGAGGGCGGGTATGGACAACGCCCTGGGGGCAAAGCCTGATGCTCTCGGTTGGCTGGCGCTTTGAAGCGGGTGTCAATGCCCTGGAAGGCTTGAGCCTGGCCGTTGGCGTGGTAGTTGCCCAGGTGCTTGAACAGCATGGTGTCGCCCCTCGGCTGAAATGGCCCAATGATATTTTACTGCCCCAGCGCGACAGCGATGAGTTGGGCAAGCTGGCGGGTATATTGGTGGAAGTGACCGGGGACGCGGCCGGCCCGTGCGAGGTCGTGATAGGCATGGGGATGAACCTCTCGCTGCCCGAGGCAATGCGTGACGCCATTGAACAGCCGGTAGCGGCACTGTTTGATGACTTGCCGTCGCTTTCCCGTAACCAGCTGGCAGCGGATGTTGTGGCGGGGCTGCTCGCCATGCTGGCGGGGTTTGAACAACAAGGGTTTGCATCCTGGCGCGCGGCCTGGAATGAGCGGCATGCTTATGCTGACCAACCCATTCGCGTCACTCAGGGTAGTCAGGTTTACGAGGCTGTCGCGTGCGATGTGGACGATAGCGGCAGCCTGTGGGTAACGGCATCAGGGCAGTCAAAGCGCTTGTCGGGCGGTGAAATCAGCGTACGTAGGCGCTTATGATTCTAGATCTAGATATTGGCAATACCTTGTCCAAGTGGCGCCTGAAAGACGCTGACAGCAGTGAGATACGGTCACGGGGCGCTGTATGGACACGTGAGGAATGGCGGCCCGGGGCTGATATACCCGACCTCGACGTGGTCGAAGCTGTGCGCATTTCAAGTGTTGCCCGGGCGGCCGTACTAGAGGAGACCGTGGGGCTGCTGCGTCGGCGGGTGCGGAATGTCCATGTTGCCCGTTCAACTGCCGAAGCACTGGGCGTGGTCAACGGCTACGAAGAGCCCGAAAGATTAGGTGTCGACCGTTGGCTGGGTGCGCTGGCGGGCTATCAGCTCGCGGGTGGCTGCTGTGCGGTAGACTGTGGTAGTGCCATCACTATCGACTTCGTGCTGCCAGGCGGACAGCACCTGGGTGGCTTTATTGTACCCGGACTGCGCCTGATGAAGGAAAGCCTGAAGCTGGGAACGCGGAACGTGGCCATTGACCCGGAAAGCGAAGCGGACGCTCTGCTGGAGCCAGGGCGGCGAACGGTCGACGCTGTGAACCATGGCATTTACATGGCGGCAGTGAGTGCCATTAACCGCATCTACAGCGAGGTGTGCGATCAGGAAGGCGTGGCCCTGCCAATGCTGCTGACGGGTGGCGACGCCCGCGTGGTCTCGCGGGGGGTGCAGGTGCCCCACGCGGTGTGGCCTGATATGGTCTATGGCGGGCTTGAAGCGCGTTTCCCGCTCACCTTTGCCGAACGCGCGGGTAAGATGGCGGGCGCCCCGCGTGTTCCGGAGCCGGTATCATTGGAAAAAATTCGTGCGGGCCTTGCATTCTCCATGCTGCTTTGACAGAATACAGCGCGTTCCAAGGCATGCGGCCAGCAAGTTTAGGGTAATAAAATCCTATGTTGTTGAAGCCAAAGGTTGTTGCGGTCACTGAAGGTCAAAGTGAGCTTGACACGGCTTTGGAGCTTGGCATAATGTGCCGCCTTAGTTGGAGAGGTTCCCGAGTGGCCAAAGGGAGCAGACTGTAAATCTGCCGCGAAAGCTTCGAAGGTTCGAATCCTTCCCTCTCCACCAGTTTCAAGCGTCAGCGACAAGTGTCGATGCCGTAGAATGAAAGCCGGAAGCGGGCAATATTACGACTAGGCGCGCTGCGGATGATCATTCTGAAGCAAGTTGCGCGGGCGTAGTTCAATGGTAGAACCTCAGCCTTCCAAGCTGATGGTGCGGGTTCGATTCCCGCCGCCCGCTCCAGTTAGGTACTGAGTTGTATAGGTACTTGGCTCATGTAGCTCAGGGGTAGAGCACACCCTTGGTAAGGGTGAGGTCGACGGTTCAAATCCGTCCATGAGCTCCATATTCAAAAAAGCGAGCGATGCTCGCTTTTTTTGTCGCTGCCGCCAGTTGCTTGATGAAAGTGGTTGGCGTGAGCAAGGGTTGTCAAGCGGCTTTTTGTCCGCTATTATGACGCCCGCTGTTGCGTAGGCTGGAGAGCTTGTCTGCGTAAATATTGATACAGGCCAGTAGCTCAATTGGCAGAGCAGCGGTCTCCAAAACCGCAGGTTGGGGGTTCGATTCCCTCCTGGCCTGCCAATCTTCCCCAGATTGGTATGTCTTTTTCAAGAATTCCTTTGTCGCTTGCTGCACCCTGAGGAGTCTCGTTTTTATGAAGCCGAGTTCTGTAAAACATGGCGCTGAGGTGCAACAGTCGCGCCATGACGGGCTCAAGTGGGCTGCAGTCATTGCGTTGCTTGTCGTTGCCGTTGTAGGTAATACCTATTTTGCCGATATTGGCCTGATCTACCGCGTGCTGGGCGTCGTGGTGTTGTGTGTCGCAGCTGGTCTGCTGGCACTTACCACGACCAAGGGGCGTGAGTTGGTAGAGCTGGCAATAAGCGCTAAGAAAGAGATTCAGCGCGTTGTATGGCCAACTCGCCCTGAAACCATTCAAACCACGGCGATTGTGCTTGTTGCTGTGCTGGTGGTTGGGTTGATGCTCTGGTTGATTGACACTCTTCTTGGCTGGGCGATGTCCGGCGTTATTGGTTAGGAGCTTGCATGTCCAAACGTTGGTACGTCGTTCACGCCTATTCCGGCTTTGAGAAGCACGTGATGCGCTCCTTGATTGAGCGCGTCAAGATGTACGGCGTGGAAGATCGTTTTGGCGAGATTCTGGTGCCGACTGAAGAAGTCGTTGAAATGCGTGACGGCAAGCGTCGCAAGAGCGAGCGCAAGTTCTACCCCGGCTATGTGCTTGTCGAAATGGAAATGGCCGACGATACCTGGCACCTGGTAAACGAAACGCCCCGTGTAATGGGGTTTATTGGCGGTACCAAGGAAAAGCCAGCGCCCATTACCACGCGGGAGGCTGATGCCATTCTGCGTCGTGTCAAAGACGGCACCGACAGGCCACGGCCCAAGCACATGTTTGAACCGGGCCAGTCTGTTCGTGTGGTTGACGGTCCCTTTGCTGATTTCAACGGCGTTGTGGAAGAAGTCAATTACGAGAAGAGCCGTCTGCAGGTCAGTGTGCTGATCTTCGGGCGTGCAACGCCTGTCGAACTCGAGTTCGCGCAGGTAGAGAAAGAATAGCAGTCGATACCCTGGCGGGTGTGTCCCGTCAGGCGTTCGTGCTGCGCCATGTCTTGATTTGATTCGTGTCAGGTGACGATGTCGTCATCTGGCTGTTACCGGGGAGCCGAAAGGCGTTATCACCCAACTGGAGTAAAACGATGGCCAAGAAAGTACAGGCTTACATCAAGCTGCAGGTTGCTGCAGGTAAAGCCAATCCAAGTCCGCCCGTCGGCCCGGCACTGGGTCAGCACGGCGTGAACATCATGGAATTCTGTAAGGCGTTCAACGCAGAGACTCAGGATATCGAGCCTGGTCTGCCGACGCCTGTCGTGATTACGGTCTACTCTGACCGCAGCTTCTCGTTCATCACCAAGACGCCGCCGGCGGCTGTGCTGCTGAAGAAAGCAGCCGGCATCAAGTCGGGTTCAGGCGAGCCGAACAAGAAGAAGGTCGGTACGGTGACACGCGAACAGCTTGAAGAGATCGCCACAACCAAAGAGCCGGATTTGACAGCGGCTGACATGGACGCAGCGGTCCGCACCATCGCGGGTAGTGCCCGTAGCATGGGCCTCAACGTGGAGGGTCTCTAATCATGGCGAAACTTACCAAGCGTGCCAAGCAGATTCGTGAAAAGGTCGACACCAACAAGGTCTATTCCCTTGAAGAAGCTGTCACTCTTCTCTCCGAGCTGTCGACGGTCAAGTTCAAGGAGTCTGTCGACGTGGCGATCAACCTGGGTGTTGACCCGCGTAAATCAGACCAGGTGGTGCGTGGCGCTACTGTCATGCCTAACGGCACCGGCAAAGATGTGCGCGTTGCGGTCTTTACCCAGGGTGCCAATGCCGATGCCGCTAAAGAAGCAGGCGCCGACATTGTGGGCATGGACGATCTGGCCGAACAGGTCAAGAAAGGCGTGATGGATTTTGACGTCGTTATCGCCTCTCCGGACGCCATGCGCGTTGTTGGTCAGCTGGGCCAGATTCTGGGGCCGCGCGGCCTGATGCCTAACCCGAAAGTTGGCACCGTTACGCCCGATGTGGCGACGGCGGTTAAAAATGCCAAGGCGGGTCAGGTGCGCTTCCGTACCGACAAGAACGGCATCATCCACACGACAGTTGGTAAAGTGGACTTCGATGCGGCGTCTATCAACGGCAACGTTGAAGCGCTTGTCGCTGACCTGAAGCGTCTCAAGCCGAGTACGTCGAAAGGTATCTACTTTAAGAAAGTCACCCTGTCTACTACCATGGGCCCGGGTTTGACTATCGATCATTCTGCTTACGTATAAGCGGGTGTTCGTGAGGTTTTAGCAACAACCGAGCAATAACTTTGCGGTCCCTCGGTCATGCCGGGGCACCGTCAAAGACCGCAGGTGCCGCACTTTGGATGTATGCAGTAGATGCTGAAAAGTGTGGCTTAATTGCTCAAAGCGCCTGCGCAGATGGTGTGGCCGCCAGTTGGTAACGCTTTTTAGCTAACCGCTTTCTGGTGAGCACCATCCCTAAGGCTTCCAGCGTTGATCGACTGATCACCTGGAAGAGATGGTAACCACCGAGACTTATAACAGGTTTCGGCACGAAGGAGTGATCACTGTGCCACTAGCACTTGAAGGCAAGAAAGCGATTGTTGCCGAGGTCAGTGAAGCGGCCAAGGACGCACTCTCCGTCGTAGTTGCCGATTCTCGCGGTGTGACGGTCAGCAAGATGACCGATCTGCGTAAGCAGGCACGTGAGAATGGCGTCCAGCTGCGTGTTGTCCGCAACACCCTGGCGCGTCGCGCCCTCGAAGGCACCCAGTGGGAATGCCTGACCGAGAGCTTCGTGGGTCCAACTCTGTTGGCCTTCTCGACTGATCATCCGGGCGCTGCCGCTCGTTTGTTCAAAGAGTTTGCCAAAGACGACAAAGACTTCGAAGTCAAAGCGCTGGCCTACGAAGGTGAGCTGATTCCGGCTGCTGACATCGACCGTCTGGCAACCCTGCCGACTTACGATGAAGCAATTGCCAAGCTGATGTCGGTAATGAAAGAAGCCTCCGCTGGCAAGCTGGTTCGCACACTGGCTGCCCTGCGCGACCAGAAAGAAGAAGCGGCTTAAACGCTTTTTCTGCGCAACCTGAGGCTGCTTGAACCGAGCAATGAATCCCGAGTCGTCGGCAAACCGAGACTCCCGCAAAGTTAGGAATGAAACAATGGCACTGACCAAAGACGATATCATCAATGCTGTAGCCGACATGTCCGTCATGGAAGTTGTCGAGCTGATCGAAGCAATGGAAGAAAAATTCGGCGTTACTGCCGCGGCAGCTGTTGTGGCTGGCCCTGGTGGCGGCGAAGCGGCTGTTGAAGAAGAGCAGACCGAATTTGACCTGGTGCTGACCTCTGCTGGTGACAAGAAAGTTAACGTCATCAAAGCGGTACGTGAGATCACCGGTCTTGGCCTTAAGGAAGCTAAGGGTGCCGTTGACGGCGCACCGGCGACCATCAAAGAAGGCATGGCCAAGGAAGACGCTGAAACAGCTAAGACGAAGCTGGAAGAAGCGGGCGCAAGCGTCGAGCTCAAGTAATTCTTGTGCCGATGGCTTTACGCGCTGCGTAAGCTTCCACGGCTGGCGGCGGGAACTCCCGCTGCCGGCCTTTTTCTGTTGTAACTGAACGGTGAAGCAGAATCGTTGTAGTACGGTTATCGCAAGACTGTTATCGATCAAGATTTTCGACGGCGAGCTACCCGATCAGGAGCTTGCTGTTCGCGTCTGACACGGCCGCAGGGCAGATGACCACGCATCGGTCACCCATGGTGAACAAGCTGGGGAATACAGATGGCTTACTCATATACTGAGAAAAAACGCATCCGCAAGGATTTCGGCAAACTGCCACAAGTGATGGATGTGCCTTACTTGCTGGCCATCCAGCTTGATTCCTATTACGACTTCCTCCAGCAAGATCGTTCGCCCGACGAGCGGCACGAGATCGGCCTGCACGCGGCGTTCAAGTCCGTGTTTCCGATTGAGAGCTTCTCCGGTAATGCGGCGCTTGAGTATGTCAGCTACCGGTTCGGTACGCCGGCGTTCGATGTTAAGGAGTGCCAGCTGCGCGGAGTCACGTATTCCGCACCGCTGCGCGTCAAGGTTCGCTTGATCATTTATGATCGCGATTCCTCGAATAAAGCAATCAAAGATATCAAAGAGCAAGAAGTCTACATGGGGGAAATCCCCCTGATGACGGAGAACGGTACTTTTGTGATCAACGGTACCGAGCGGGTCATTGTGTCCCAGCTCCACCGCTCACCCGGTGTTTTCTTCGATCACGACAAAGGCAAGAGTCACTCATCCGGTAAGTTGCTCTATTCCGCCCGAGTGATTCCTTACCGTGGTTCCTGGCTGGACTTCGAATTCGATCCCAAAGACAACGTCTTTGTGCGTATTGACCGCCGCCGTAAACTGCCGGCCACGGTGTTGATGCGTGCGCTGGGCATGAGTGCGGAAGAGATTCTCGACGAATTCTTTGAAACCAGCGTTTTCCACGTTGAAAAGTCTGGTTTTTCAGTGGAACTGGTGCCGTCGCGTCTGCGCGGCGAAACGGCCACCTTCGATATCAAGGATGGCAACGGAGAGACCATCGTTGAAGAAGGTCGCCGGATTACCCAGAAGCATATCCGCCAGCTCGAAAAAGCCGGGCTTGAGCGCCTGGATGTGCCGATGGAGTACCTGTTCGGCAAAACCCTGGCCAAGGACCAGATCGACAGCAAGACTGGCGAGCTGATCTGCCCGTGTAATACCGAAATTACCCCGGACGTGCTGGAAGCCATGGCCAAGGGCGGTATCAAGCGGATTGAAACGCTGTATACCAACGACCTGGACTGTGGTTCGTTTATTTCCGACACGCTGAAACTGGACACTACAGGGTCGCAGTTGGAAGCGCTGGTGGAAATCTACCGCATGATGCGCCCCGGTGAGCCGCCTACCAAGGAAGCCGCCGAGACGCTGTTCCACAATCTGTTCTTCACTGAGGACCGCTACGACCTGTCGGGCGTGGGTCGCATGAAGTTCAATCGTCGCTTACGCAACGAAGGCGATACCGGTTCCGGCATCCTGGATCGTAAAGACATCCTCGACGTCCTTCGTGAGCTGATCAACATCCGCAACGGCTTTGGCGACGTTGACGATATCGATCACCTGGGTAACCGCCGTATTCGCTGCGTTGGCGAAATGGCCGAGAACCAGTTCCGTGTTGGTCTGGTGCGCGTTGAGCGCGCGGTGAAAGAGCGTCTTTCCATGGCGGAAAGTGAAGGCCTGATGCCGCAAGACCTGATCAACGCCAAGCCGGTGGCAGCGGCGGTGAAAGAGTTCTTTGGCTCTAGCCAGCTCTCGCAGTTCATGGACCAGAACAACCCGCTTTCCGAGGTGACTCACAAGCGCCGTGTTTCAGCGCTCGGCCCGGGTGGTTTGACCCGTGAGCGTGCCGGCTTCGAAGTGCGCGACGTACACGCCACGCACTATGGTCGCCTGTGCCCGATCGAAACGCCGGAAGGCCCGAACATCGGTCTGATCAACTCGCTGGCCACCTACAGCCACACCAACAGCTACGGTTTCCTGGAAACGCCTTATCGCAAGGTAGTGAACCGTCAGTTGACCGACGATATTGTTCACCTCTCGGCAATCGAAGAAGGTGACTATGTTATTGCCCAGGCATCAGCGGCCGTGGATGAGTCCGGCAAGCTGAGCGACGATCTGGTGCAGGCCCGTCACAAGGGCGAAACCACCTTCATGCGGCCTGAGCAGGTCACGCTGATGGATGTCTCGCCGCGCCAGGTGGTATCAGTGGCAGCGGCATTGATTCCGTTCCTTGAGCACGATGATGCCAACCGTGCCTTGATGGGTTCCAACATGCAGCGTCAGGCGGTGCCTACACTGCGTGCCGAGAAGCCACTGGTGGGTACCGGCATGGAGCGCTTCGTTGCCCGTGACTCCGGTGTCTGTGCCGTAGCTCGTCGTGGCGGGGTGATTGATTCCGTTGATGCACGTCGTGTGGTAGTAAGGGTCAATGAAGACGAGATCATCGGCGGGGAAGCCGGGGTCGATATCTACAACCTGACCAAGTACACCCGCTCGAACCAGAATACCTGCATGAACCAGCGCCCCATCGTGCGGCCTGGTGACGACGTGGCGCGTGGCGATATCCTCGCCGACGGCCCGTCGGTGGACATGGGCGATCTGGCGCTGGGTCAGAACATGCGCATCGCTTTCATGCCCTGGAACGGTTACAACTTCGAGGATTCCATCCTGCTTTCCGAGCGGGCGGCCCAAGAAGACCGTTTCACCACCATTCACATCCAGGAACTGACCAGCGTATCGCGCGACACCAAGTTGGGCCCGGAAGAGATTACGTCGGATATCCCCAACGTCGGTGAGTCGGCGCTTGGCAAGCTGGACGATGCCGGTGTTGTCTACATTGGTGCCGAAGTGGGCCCGGGCGACATCCTGGTCGGTAAGGTAACGCCCAAAGGCGAAACCCAGCTGACGCCGGAAGAAAAGCTGCTACGTGCCATCTTCGGCGAGAAAGCGTCTGACGTGAAAGACACCTCGCTACGTGCCCCCACAGGCATGAAAGGCACCGTTATCGACGTTCAGGTGTTTACCCGTGACGGCGTCGAGAAAGACTCCAGGGCGCTTGCGATCGAGCAAATGCAGCTGGATGAGGTACGCAAGGACCTGCAGGAGACCTATCGTATCGCTGAAGACGCAACCTTCGAGCGTCTCAAGCGGACTCTGGAAGGCCAGGTGGTTAACGGTGGCCCGAACCTCAAGAAAGGCGATACCCTTGATGCGGCGTACCTTGACGAGCTGCCGCGTCAGCAGTGGTTCAAGTTACGCATGCAGGATGAGAGCGTTAACGAGCTGCTGGCCCAGGCCGATGAGCAGCTGGAAAATCGCCGCAAAGAAATGGACGAGCGCTTTGAAGACAAGAAGCGCAAGCTGACCCAGGGCGATGATCTTGCACCGGGCGTGCTCAAGATCGTCAAGGTTTACATGGCCGTCAAGCGCCGCATTCAGCCGGGCGACAAGATGGCTGGCCGCCACGGTAACAAGGGTGTTATCTCGGCGATCATGCCCATCGAAGACATGCCGTTCGACGAGCAAGGCGAGCCGGTTGACGTAGTGCTGAACCCCTTGGGTGTACCGTCGCGGATGAACGTGGGTCAGATTCTCGAAACCCACCTGGGCATGGCGGCGCGTGGTCTAGGCGTCAAGATCGAAGCCATGTTGCGCGATGCCCGTGAACAGCAAGTGGCCGAGATCCGCGACTTCCTGGGGCAGGTATACAACACGCCAGGCACGCGGGTCGAAGACATCGATTCGCTGAGTGATGACGAAGTCATTGCGCTGGCGAAAAACCTCAAGGCGGGCGTGCCCATGGCAACGCCGGTGTTTGACGGTGCTCAAGAGCACGAAATCAAGCACCTGCTCAAGCTGGCGGACATTCCCGAGTCGGGTCAGATGACATTGTACGACGGACGTAGCGGTGATGCCTTTGACCGCCCTGTTACCGTTGGCTACATGTACATGCTCAAGCTGAACCACTTGGTCGACGATAAGATGCATGCGCGTTCTACCGGTTCTTACTCGCTCGTCACCCAGCAGCCGCTGGGCGGTAAAGCGCAGTTCGGTGGTCAGCGCTTTGGTGAGATGGAAGTGTGGGCGCTGGAAGCTTATGGCGCGGCCTACACGCTGCAAGAGATGCTCACCGTCAAATCGGACGACGTCGAAGGACGCACCAAGATGTATAAGAACATCGTGGATGGCGACCACACCATGCAGGCAGGCATGCCGGAATCCTTCAACGTACTCGTGAAGGAAATCCGCTCGCTGGGCATCGATATCGAGTTAGAGAGCTAGGAGCCGTCCCATGAAAGATTTGGTGAAAGTACTCAAATCGCAATCTCAGTCCGAAGAGTTTGACGCGATCAAGATTACCCTGGCGTCGCCGGACATGATTCGCTCCTGGTCTTTCGGCGAGGTGAAGAAGCCCGAGACCATCAACTACCGGACCTTCAAGCCGGAGCGGGATGGTCTGTTCTGCGCCAAGATCTTCGGCCCGGTCAAGGACTACGAGTGTCTGTGCGGCAAGTATAAGCGCATGAAGCACCGCGGTATTATCTGCGAGAAGTGCGGTGTTGAAGTGACCAAGGCCGCCGTGCGTCGTGAGCGTATGGGGCACATTGAGCTCGCCTCCCCGGTGGCTCACATCTGGTTCCTGAAATCACTGCCGTCGCGCATCGGCATGTTCCTCGATATGACCCTGCGTGATATCGAGCGCGTGCTGTACTTTGAAAGCTTTGTCGTTATCGATCCGGGCATGACCACGCTGGAGCGCGGTCAGCTGCTGAACGACGAGCAGTATTTCGAAGCGCTGGAAGAGTTCGGCGACGATTTCGATGCCCGTATGGGTGCCGAAGCCGTCCAGGAGCTGCTCAAGGACATTGATCTGGAAGAAGAGATCAATCATCTGCGCGAAGAAATTCCGCAGACCAACTCTGAAACCAAGATCAAGAAGCTCTCCAAGCGTCTGAAGTTGCTGGAAGCCTTCTACCACTCCGGCAACGCGCCGGCGTGGATGGTCATGGAAGTGCTGCCCGTGCTGCCGCCGGACTTGCGTCCGTTGGTGCCGCTCGACGGTGGCCGCTTCGCGACCTCGGATCTCAACGACCTTTACCGTCGAGTGATCAACCGTAACAACCGCCTCAAGCGGCTGCTCGATCTCAATGCGCCGGACATCATCGTGCGCAACGAGAAGCGCATGCTCCAGGAAGCGGTCGATGCATTGTTGGATAACGGCCGCCGCGGCCGTGCGATTACCGGTACCAACAAGCGTCCGCTGAAATCGCTCGCCGACATGATCAAAGGCAAGCAAGGCCGTTTCCGCCAGAACCTGCTGGGTAAGCGCGTCGACTACTCGGGCCGTTCGGTGATTACCGTGGGTCCGACGCTGCGTCTGCACCAGTGCGGTCTGCCCAAGAAGATGGCATTGGAGCTGTTCAAGCCGTTTATCTACTCCAAGCTTCAGTCGCTTGACTACGCGTCAACGATCAAAGCGGCCAAGAAGATGGTCGAGCGCGAACTGCCGGAAGTGTGGGATATCCTCGCCGACGTTATCCGCGAGCATCCGGTCATGCTTAACCGCGCACCGACGCTGCACCGTCTGGGTATCCAGGCGTTTGAACCGCTGCTGATCGAAGGTAAGGCCATCCAGCTGCACCCGCTGGTGTGTGCTGCCTACAATGCCGACTTTGATGGTGACCAGATGGCGGTACACGTACCGCTGACCCTGGAAGCCCAACTCGAAGCCCGTGCATTGATGATGGCGACCAACAACGTGCTGTCGCCCGCCAACGGCGAGCCGATCATTGTGCCGTCGCAGGACGTTGTTCTGGGTCTTTACTACATGACCCGGGAAAGAATCAACGATAAAGGCGAAGGCATGATCTTTTCCGGCCTCGATGAGGTCGAGCGCGCCTTCGGTACCCAGACGGTATCGCTGCACGCGCGGGTGAAAGTGCGCCTGGACGAAGTGGATGTTGACGAAGAGACCGGGGATCGTTCTCATCACCGCCGTATCTACGACACCACGGTGGGTCGGGCACTGCTGTTCCGCATCCTGCCGGAAGGGGTGCCGTTCGAGCTGATCGATCAGCCGATGAAGAAAAAGGCGATCTCCAGCCTGATCAATGAAGTGTACCGTCGCGCCGGCCTCAAGCCGACCGTCATCTTCGCTGACCAGTTGATGTATACCGGCTTCCGTCTGGCGACGATGTCCGGGGCCTCTATCGGCGTCAACGACTTTGTCATTCCCGAAGCGAAGACAGAAATTGTCGACGCTGCCGAGGCGGAAGTTAAGGAAATCGAAGACCAGTTCTCTTCTGGCCTGGTAACAGCGGGCGAGAAGTACAACAAGGTTATCGACATCTGGTCCAAGGCCAATGACAAAGTCGCCAAGGCGATGATGACCGGTATCTCGAAAGAGACGGTGGTTGATCGCGATGGCAACGAAGTCGAACAGGATTCGTTCAACAGCGTCTTCATCATGGCCGACTCCGGCGCACGTGGCTCCGCCGCCCAGATCCGCCAGCTGGCGGGTATGCGTGGTCTGATGGCCAAGCCGGACGGCTCGATCATCGAAACACCGATCGTCGCCAATTTCCGTGAAGGCCTGAACGTACTGCAGTACTTCATCTCGACCCACGGCGCGCGGAAAGGTCTCGCGGATACGGCCCTGAAGACGGCCAACTCCGGTTACCTGACCCGTCGTCTGGTCGATGTCGCACAGGATCTGGTGATTACCGAGTCCGATTGCGGTACCGAAAACGGCCTGACGTTGCACCCGATCATCGAAGGCGGCGACATCATCGTACCGTTGTCCCAGCGTGTGTTGGGTCGAGTGGTAGCTCAGGACGTAGTCGATCCTGGAACGGATGAAGTCCTTATCCCGCGCGGTACGCTGCTCGATGAAAAATGGTGCGCGTCGCTGGACACCATGGGCGTTGACGAAATTATCGTTCGTTCGACGATTACCTGTGATACGCCGCATGGCGTGTGCTCTGCCTGCTACGGCCGTGACCTGGCTCGCGGTCATCAGGTCAACATCGGTGAATCTGTCGGCGTCATCGCCGCTCAGTCCATCGGTGAACCGGGTACCCAGCTGACCATGCGGACCTTCCACATCGGTGGTGCGGCTTCGCGGACATCGGCAGTGGACAGCGTCCAGGTCAAGCACGGCGGCAAGGTGCGCCTGCACAACATCAAGCACGTTGAGCGTGCCGACGGCAAGCTGGTCGTGGTATCCCGCTCCAGCGCCCTGGCCGTTGCTGACGACCATGGTCGCGAGCGTGAGTACTACAAGCTACCCTACGGTGCAGAGCTTTCCGTGCGTGACGGCGATGTCGTCGATGCCGGTGCAACGGTCGCCAAGTGGGATCCGCACACTCACCCGATCGTTGCCGAAGTGGAAGGTAAGGCGCAGTTCATCGATCTCGACGAGGGTGTCACCATGCACCGTACCGTCGACGAGATGACGGGCCTGTCGTCCATCGAGGTTATCGAAGCTGCGGCACGTCCCATGGCCGGTCGTGACAAGCGCCCGATGGTCATGCTCAAGGATACCGCTGGCGAGTACGTTTCGGTCTCCGGGGCGAATACCCCAGTGCAATACCTGCTGCCGGGTAAATCGATTATTTCCGTTGATGACGGTGCGGCGATCGGTGTGGGTGAAGTGGTTGCCCGTATTCCGGTCGAGGCGTCCGGTAACAAAGACATCACCGGTGGTCTGCCACGCGTGGCTGACTTGTTCGAAGCGCGTAAGCCGAAAGAACCCTCAATCCTGGCCGAGATCAGCGGTGTGGTCAGCTTCGGTAAAGAGACCAAAGGCAAGCGTCGCCTCACGATCACGCCGGAATCCGGTGATCCGTTTGAAGCGCTGATTCCCAAGTGGCGCCAGATTGCCGTGTTTGAGGGCGAGACCGTCGAGAAAGGCGAGGTGATTTCCGACGGGCCGAGCAATCCTCACGATATCCTGCGTCTGCTGGGCGTCGCCGAGCTTGCCAAGTACATCGCCGCCGAAGTTCAGGATGTTTACCGCCTGCAGGGCGTCGGTATCGACGACAAGCACATCGAAGTGATTGTGCGTCAGATGCTGCGCAAGGTGGAAATCACCGACTCTGGCGATTCTGACTTCATCACTGGCGATCAGGCAGAGCTAGTGCGGGTGCTGGAGCAGAACGCAGTACTTGAGAAGGAAGGCAAATTCCCCGCCAAGTATCAGCGCTTGTTGCTGGGTATCACCAAGGCCAGTCTGGCGACCGAATCGTTCATTTCGGCGGCATCGTTCCAGGAAACGACCCGTGTATTGACCGAAGCAGCGGTAACCGGCAAGCGCGATTATCTGCGCGGCCTGAAAGAAAACGTCGTAGTGGGTCGTCTGATTCCGGCAGGTACCGGTCTGACTCACCACGCGGAACGTCGCCGCAAACGCGAAGACGTCGAGCGCCTGTACAATCCCTCGGCGACCGAGGTAGAGCAGGAGCTGGGAGCTCAGTTGACCGCATTGGATTCCGACGACGAGCTCTAACATTGAGACCTGACCCTTTGGCATCATGGTCCTGTCGGTTTAGCGACCGGCAGGACTTGACGTCGGCTAGGGTCAGCCTTTAGAATGCGCAGCCTTTAACAGTGGGGTGGGTACGCCCGCATCCGCTGGAAGGCCAGGCAACCATTGGAGTCAGCTAAACACCATGGCAACGATTAATCAGCTAGTGCGCAAGCCGCGTAAGCGCCCCGTCACCAAGAGTGACGTGCCCGCGCTTCAGGCTTGTCCGCAAAAGCGCGGCGTATGTACGCGCGTTTACACCACCACCCCGAAGAAGCCCAACTCGGCCCTGCGTAAGGTTTGCCGTGTGCGCCTTACCAACGGCTTCGAAGTGGCTTCCTATATCGGTGGTGAAGGTCACAACCTCCAGGAGCACTCTGTTGTGCTGATTCGTGGCGGTCGTGTGAAGGACTTGCCCGGTGTGCGTTATCACACCGTTCGCGGCGCCCTTGACACCTCTGGCGTACAGAATCGGAAGCAGGGTCGTTCCAAGTACGGTACCAAGCGTCCGAAGTCCTAATTCGGTGCTGCGTCGCGTAAGCGGCGTCCGTACGAGATGTTTATCACGCATATGATGGTCTGATAAGAGTAAGGTCGGGCGGCACTTCGCGAAATCGCTTGTGTGAGTTCCGAGTTTACCTGAAGGATCCTTAAATTGAGGGCTTATCATGCCTAGAAGAAGAGTTGTAGCTAAGCGCGAAATCCTGCCGGATCCCAAGTTCGGAAGTGAGCGCCTGGCGAAGTTCATGAACCACCTGATGTTCAGCGGCAAGAAGTCCATAGCTGAGCGCATCGTTTATGGTGCGTTGGACAAGGTTGCCGAGCGTAGTAAAGAAGAGCCGCTGGAGATCTTCGACAAGGCGCTGGAAGCTATCCAGCCGATGGTCGAGGTAAAGTCGCGCCGTGTCGGTGGTGCGACTTATCAGGTGCCGGTTGAAGTTCGTCCGTCACGTCGCCAAGCGCTCGCCATGCGCTGGCTGGTTGACGCGGCGCGTCGTCGCGGTGAGAAAACGATGGTTCAGCGTCTTGCAGGCGAAATGCTGGATGCCGCTGAAGGCAAGGGTTCTGCCGTCAAGAAGCGCGAAGACGTGCATCGTATGGCAGAAGCCAACAAGGCCTTCTCGCACTACCGTTTTTAAGATCGGCGCTTTTAGCATCAGCGTTTTTTAAATTCGGCGTTTTCTGGAGATGCTTTTTTGCTACTGCGCCGTGTCGAGATCAGTGAGCGTCAGTTGCAAGATGCCGCCGCTATCATGATTGATGGCGGCGGTGGCATAAGCAAAAAACGCACCTCCAGATTCACGAGCATCGCCAACAAACGGGAGTTCCACCGTGGCACGCAAGACTCCACTAAATCGTTACCGTAATATCGGTATCGTCGCCCACGTCGACGCGGGTAAAACCACGACGACTGAGCGTGTACTGTTCTACACCGGCCTTTCCCACAAAGTGGGTGAGGTGCATGACGGTGCGGCGACCATGGACTGGATGGAGCAGGAGCAGGAGCGTGGTATTACTATCACCTCAGCTGCGACGACCTGTTTCTGGCAGGGCATGAGCAAGCAGTTTCCTGAGCACCGCATCAACATCATCGACACACCGGGGCACGTTGACTTCACCATCGAAGTTGAGCGTTCCCTGCGCGTACTTGATGGGGCGGTTGTCGTACTGTGCGGTTCTTCCGGCGTTCAGCCGCAGACCGAGACAGTATGGCGCCAGGCCAACAAGTACGAAGTGCCGCGCATGGTCTTCGTCAACAAGATGGACCGGACCGGTGCCGACTACTTCATGGTCGTCGACCAGTTGAAAGAGCGCCTGGGTGCCAATGCCGTGCCCATCCAGATCAACTGGGGCACGGAAGAGAACTTCAAGGGCGTCATCGACCTGATCCAGATGAAGGGCATCCTTTGGGACGAAGAGAACCTGGGCATGAATTATGACCTGGTTGATATTCCCGAAGAGCTGGTCGAAACGGCAGAAACCTACCGCGAGCAGATGGTCGAAGCCGCGGCAGAAGGTTCTGATGAGTTGATGGAAAAGTATCTCGAAGGTGGTGAGTTGACCATCGAAGAGATCAAGGCAGGTCTGCGTGCGCGCACCCTGGCTAACGAAATCGTCCTCATCACCTGCGGTTCCGCCTTCAAGAACAAGGGCGTTCAAGCAGTGCTGGACTGCGTCATCGAGTACATGCCGTCGCCGACTGAAGTCAAGGCGATCGAAGGCGAGCTTGATGATAAAGACGGTACTATCGATACCCGTGAAGCGGACGATAATCAGCCGTTTGCTGCCTTGGCGTTCAAGATTGCCACCGACCCCTTTGTGGGTACCCTGACGTTTATTCGCGTCTACTCGGGCGTTTTGAATTCTGGTGATGGCGTCTACAACTCGGTCAAGAGCAAAAAAGAGCGTGTTGGACGTATCGTTCAGATGCACTCGAATTCGCGCGAAGAAATCAAGGAAGTACGCGCGGGCGATATCGCGGCTTGTATCGGTCTGAAAGATGTCACCACCGGGGACACCCTGTGTGATATCAATCACAAGATCGTGCTTGAGCGTATGGAATTCCCCGACCCGGTTATCTCGGTAGCGGTTGAGCCGAAGTCCAAGGCTGACCAGGAAAAGATGGGTGTTGCTCTGGGTAAATTGGCCCAGGAAGACCCGTCCTTCCAGGTGAAAACCGACGAAGAGACTGGTCAGACGATCATTTCGGGAATGGGCGAGCTTCACCTCGATATTCTTGTCGACCGTATGCGTCGCGAGTTCAAGGTAGAAGCCAATATCGGTAAGCCGCAGGTGGCCTACCGTGAAACGATTCGCGGCAGCGTCGAGCAGGAAGGCAAGTTCGTACGCCAGTCTGGCGGTCGTGGTCAATACGGTCACGTTATCATGCGTATCGAGCCGTTGACCTACGAGGAGAAAGGCGAAGGGGATGATGAAATCTTCTTCAAATTCAACTCGGAAATCGTCGGTGGTGTGGTTCCCAAGGAATACATCCCGGCAGTAGAGAAAGGGGCATACGAGCAGCTGAAAAATGGCGTCATTGCGGGTTACCCGATGATTGACGTTAAAGTGACGCTGTTTGATGGCTCCTATCACGACGTGGACTCCAACGAGACTGCGTTCAAGATTGCTTCTTCTATGGCAGTGAAAGAAGGTGCCAGGAAAGCCAAGGCCGTGCTGCTGGAGCCGGTGATGAAGGTCGAAGTCGTGACCCCCGAAGAGTTTATGGGTGACGTCATGGGCGACCTGAACCGTCGTCGCGGCCTGGTCCAGGGCATGGATGATTCCTCGTCTGGTAAAATCATTCGTGCAACGGTGCCGCTGGGTGAGATGTTCGGTTATGCAACCGATCTCCGCTCGCAAACCCAGGGCCGTGCGAGCTACTCTATGGAGTTCGCGAAGTACGAGGAGGCGCCCTCCAGCGTCGTTGAAGCCGTCATCAACCAAAACGGTTAACCGTTAGCTAACGTAAAGAGGTTATAGCAGTGGCTAAGGAAAAATTTGAACGTTCCAAACCGCATATCAACGTCGGCACCATTGGTCACGTCGACCACGGTAAAACGACTCTGACTGCGGCCTTGACCCGCGTTTCCGCTGAAGTATTCGGTGGTGACTGGAGTGAGTTCGACGCCATCGATAACGCGCCGGAAGAGCGTGAGCGCGGTATCACCATCGCGACGTCTCACGTGGAGTACCAGTCCGAGACGCGTCACTACGCACACGTTGACTGCCCGGGGCACGCCGACTACGTCAAGAACATGATCACCGGTGCTGCGCAGATGGACGGCGCAATCCTGGTATGTTCTGCCGCCGACGGCCCGATGCCGCAAACGCGTGAGCACATCCTACTGTCTCGCCAGGTAGGCGTTCCGTTCATCGTTGTGTTCCTGAACAAGGCGGACATGGTCGATGACGAAGAGCTGCTCGAGCTGGTTGAAATGGAAGTTCGTGAACTTCTCGACCAGTACGATTTCCCGGGTGACGACACGCCGATCATCACTGGTTCTGCGTTGATGGCTCTGGAAGGCAAGGACGACAACGGCATGGGTACGACTGCCGTTGCCAACCTGATCAAGGCGTTGGATGAGTACATTCCGGAGCCTGAGCGTGCCATCGATCAGCCGTTCCTGATGCCGATCGAGGACGTATTCTCTATCTCTGGCCGTGGTACTGTTGTTACCGGTCGTGTAGAGCGCGGCATCATCAAGGCGGGCGAAGAAGTTGAAATCGTCGGTATGCGCGACACGACCAAGACGGTCGTTACCGGCGTTGAAATGTTCCGTAAGCTGCTCGACGAAGGTCGTGCAGGCGAGAACGTTGGCGCCCTGCTGCGTGGTACCAAGCGTGATGACGTTGAGCGTGGTCAGGTTCTGGCGAAAACCGGCACCATCACCCCGCACACCGTCTTTGAAGCAGAAGTCTACGTACTGTCCAAAGAAGAAGGTGGTCGTCACACGCCTTTCTTCAAGGGCTACCGTCCGCAGTTCTACTTCCGTACCACTGACGTCACCGGTACCTGTGAACTGCCGGAAGGCGTTGAGATGGTCATGCCGGGCGACAACGTGAAAATGGTTGTCACCCTGATCGCTCCGATCGCCATGGACGAAGGTTTGCGCTTCGCGATTCGTGAAGGCGGCCGTACCGTTGGCGCTGGCGTTGTGGCCAAAATCATTCAGTAAGTTGATTCGCTGAATGTGAAAGGGGGCTCGTTTGAGCCCCCTTTTCTGCGCACCTCTAGCAAATGTTTGACATGGGCTTTTGGCGTGCCTATAATGCGCATCCTTTGAATGCGTGGGTAGACGGCTCGCGCCGTCGACATCCATTGGAGTTTAGGGCAAATGCAGAACCAAAAGATTCGCATTCGGTTGAAAGCGTTCGACCATCGCCTGATCGATCAGTCCACAGCGGAGATTGTTGAAACCGCTAAGCGTACTGGTGCTCAGGTTCGTGGTCCGATTCCGCTGCCAACCAACCGCGAGCGCTACACCATTCTGATCTCGCCGCACGTCAACAAGGACGCGCGTGACCAGTATGAGATTCGTACGCACAAGCGTGTGCTCGACATTGTTGAGCCGACCGAGAAAACCGTTGATGCGCTGATGAAGCTCGATCTCGCCGCTGGCGTAGACGTGCAAATCAAGCTCGACTAATCACACTAGACACTTGCGGCCCAGCGCTCATTACGAAATAACCTTGAGCAGCAGCCGCCGCGTCGTGAGACGCCACACAATGTGCTAGTGGAATGCTCTGGAAAGGGCAGCCATAGCGGGTGATAGCCCCGTACACTATAGGAGAACTGAGAATGACTATCGGTTTAGTCGGTAAAAAGGCCGGGATGACTCGTGTCTTTACCGAAGACGGTGCATCAGTGCCCGTAACCGTTATTGAGGTTGATCCTAACCGTGTTACACGCGTTAAATCTGTCGAGTCTGACGGTTACGCGGCGGTTCAGGTAACAACCGGCTCTCGCAAGGCCAAACACCTCAGCAAAGCCCAGGCGGGTCAATTTGCTAAGGCGGGTGTTGAGGCTGGTCGTTCACTGATGGAGTTTCGTCTGGAAGATGGCGAAGAAGCTCCTGAAGTCGGCGGCGAACTCACCGTATCCCTCTTCGAAGCTGGTCAGATGATCGATGTGACCGGTACCTCCAAGGGTAAAGGTTTCCAGGGTGCCGTTAAGCGCTGGAACTTCCGTACCCAAGACAACAGCCATGGTAACTCGCTGTCGCATCGCGCGCCGGGTTCTATCGGTATGTGTCAGACCCCGGGTCGCGTTTTCAAAGGCAAAAAGATGGCCGGTCAAATGGGTAACGCCCGTTGCACCGTGCAGAGCCTAGAGATCGTCCGTGTCGACGCCGAGCGTAACCTGCTGCTGATCAAGGGCGCCGTGCCGGGTGCAACCGGTAGTGACGTTATCGTTCGCAGCGCCGTTAAAGCAGGCTGAAGGGGATAATTACCAATGAATCTGAATCTTGCTGCAGGCGCGGGTACCGTTGAAGTAGCCGACGCCACCTTTGGCAAAGAATTCAACGAAGCGCTGGTTCACCAGGTCGTCACTGCCTATTTGGCTGGTGGTCGTCAGGGCACCCGTGCTCAAAAGAACCGTTCCGATGTTCGCGGTGGTGGTAAAAAGCCGTGGCGTCAGAAAGGGACTGGCCGTGCTCGTGCCGGTACCATCCGTTCGCCAATCTGGCGTAGCGGCGGTGTCACCTTCGCGGCGCGTCCGCAAGACTATACCCAGAAGGTGAACCGCAAGATGTATCGCGCCGCGATGCGCTCCATCTTGTCAGAGCTGGTACGTCAAGAGCGCCTGGTCGTGGTTGAAGAGTTCAACGTTGAAGCGCCGAAAACCAAGCAGGTCGCTGCCAAGCTGAAAGAGCTCAACCTTGAGAAAGTGTTGATCGTCACCGAAGACGTTGACGAAAAGCTCTATCTAGCCGCGCGCAACCTTCCTCACGTTGATGTGGTGGATGTTGCGGCCGCTGACCCGGTGAGCCTGGTTGCCTTTGATAAGGTCCTGGTCACCGTCTCCGCCCTGCGTAAATTCGAGGAGAAGCTGGCATGAACCAGGAACGCGTATTCAAGGTTCTGCTTGGACCGCACGTGACCGAGAAGGCCGCGATGGCTGCCGAGCGCAACCAGTACGTTTTTAAGGTGGCAACCGATGCTACCAAGCCCGAGATCAAGAAGGCCGTGGAAATACTTTTCGGCAAGAAGGTCGTTAGCGTTCAGGTACTGAACGTGAAGGGTAAAACCAAGCGTACTGCAAACGGCGTTGGCTTGCGTAAGGGTTACCGTAAAGCGTATGTAACCCTCGCTGCGGGTGAAACGCTCGAAGACTTCTCTGGCGCCGAATAAGGGCAGGAGTACGGATAATGGCAATCGTCAAGACCAAACCCACATCCGCCGGTCGTCGCCACGTCGTCAAGATCGTTGGCGAGGAACTGTACAAAGGCCGTGCCTATGCACCGCTTTTGGAAAAACAGTCCAAGTCCGGCGGCCGTAACAACTACGGTCGCATCACCACCCGCCACGTGGGCGGTGGTCACCGTCATCACTATCGGCTGATCGACTTCAAGCGCACCAAGGATGGCATTCCGGCCACCGTTGAGCGCCTGGAGCACGACCCGAACCGCAGTGCGCACATTGCGCTGCTGAAATACGCCGATGGCGAGCGTCGTTACATCATCGCACCGAAAGGTGTCAGCGCGGGTGACGTGCTGGAATCTGGTGTCAACGCGCCCATCAAGAAAGGCAATGCCTTGCCGCTGCGCAACATTCCGCTGGGTTCGACCGTTCACGGTATCGAACTGAAGCCGGGTAAAGGCGCGCAGATTGCTCGCAGTGCCGGTACTAGCGCTCAGCTGGTTGCGCGTGAAGGCAACTACGCCACCCTGCGTCTTCGCTCCGGCGAGATGCGCAAGGTGCTGGCTGAGTGCCGTGCGACCCTGGGCGAAGTGAGCAACTCCGAGCACAGCCTGCGTCAACTTGGCAAGGCCGGTGCGAAGCGCTGGAGAGGTGTGCGTCCGACTGTTCGCGGTGTCGCAATGAACCCGGTGGATCACCCGCACGGTGGTGGTGAAGGCCGCACCAGCGGTGGTCGTAACCCGGTCACTCCATGGGGTGTGCCGACCAAGGGTTATAAGACGCGTAAGAACAAGCGCACCGACAAGCTGATCGTACGTCGCCGCAAGGCTCGTAGCTGATCTAAATTGCCAAGACATTAAGAGGTAACGGCTGTGCCACGTTCACTAAAGAAAGGTCCTTTCATTGACCTTCATCTTTTGAAGAAGGTAGAGGCTGCAGTGGAAAAGAACGATCGCAAACCGATCAAGACCTGGTCGCGTCGTTCGATGATCCTGCCAAACATGGTGGGTCTGACCATCGCAGTCCATAATGGTCGCCAACACGTCCCGGTGCACGTCTCCGAGGAAATGGTTGGTCACAAGCTAGGCGAATTCGCTGCCACTCGCACTTATCGCGGGCACGTGGCGGACAAGAAAGCCAAACGGTAAGCCAAAGAGGATTGAGAGATGGAAGTCACAGCTAAGCTGCGTGGCGCCGGATTATCCGCCCAGAAGGCCCGTTTGGTGGCTGATCAGGTGCGCGGTAAACCTGTCGCCGAGGCACTCGACCTGCTGACCTTCTCACCGAAGAAGGCTGCCCAACTGGTCAAGAAAGTGCTTCAGTCCGCTATTGCAAACGCGGAAGAAAATAACGGCATGGACATTGACGAGCTGCGTGTCTCGACCATCTGCGTCGATGAGGGCATGACGCTCAAGCGTATCAAGCCGCGCGCCAAGGGGCGGGCGGATCGTATCTTGAAGCGCACCTGCCACATCACCGTCAAGGTAGCCGAGAAGTAGGAGTCGACCGATGGGTCAGAAAGTCAATCCAACAGGCATTCGACTGGGCATCGTCAAAGACCATGCTTCTGTCTGGTATGCCGAGCGCGGCGCATATGCCGATAAGCTCAATAACGATCTCGAAGTGCGAAGCTTCCTGGAGCAGCGTCTCAAAAACGCCTCCGTTAGCCGTATTCACATCGAGCGTCCGGCGAACAACGCCCGCATCACCATTCACACTGCCCGTCCGGGTATCGTGATTGGTAAAAAAGGTGAAGATGTCGACCGTCTGCGTCGCGATCTCACCGAGTTGATGGGTGTTCCTGTTCACGTGAACATCGAAGAAGTTCGCAAGCCGGAGCTGGATGCCAAGCTCGTCGCTGCTAACGTAGCGGGCCAGCTTGAGCGTCGTGTGATGTTCCGTCGTGCCATGAAGCGCGCGGTGCAAAATGCCATGCGTCTTGGCGCTGGCGGCATCAAGATTCAGCTGTCAGGTCGTCTGGGTGGTGCTGAAATCGCACGTACCGAATGGTACCGCGAAGGTCGTGTTCCGTTGCATACGTTGCGTGCGGACATTGACTACGCCACTTACGAAGCTCACACCACCTATGGCGTTATCGGCGTCAAAGTGTGGATCTTCAAGGGTGAAATCCTCGGCGGTATCGAGGAAGTTCGTGCCAAGGCTAAGCAACAGCAGCCTTCCGGCAACGCGCCCAAGAAGAAAGGTTCCAGGTAAGGGGAGAGCGAGTCGATGTTACAGCCCAAGCGTATGAAATTCCGCAAGATGCAGAAAGGCCGCAACCGTGGCCTGGCGCATCGCGGAAGCAAGATCAGCTTCGGGGAGTACGGTCTGAAAGCTACCGGTCGTGGTCGCGTTACTGCGCGCCAGATCGAAGCCGGCCGTCGTGCGATCACACGTCACGTTAAACGTGGCGGTAAGATTTGGATCCGCGTTTTCCCTGACAAGCCGATTTCCAAAAAGCCGCTCGAAGTTCGTATGGGTAAAGGTAAAGGCTCCGTCGAATACTGGGTAGCCCAGATCCAGCCGGGTCGGGTCCTGTATGAAATCGAAGGTGTGCCTGAAGAGCTCGCTCGTGAAGCGTTTGAGCTTGCCGCACAGAAAATGCCCATATCCACCACCTTTGCGAAACGGACGGTGATGTGATGAAAGCCCAGGAAATTCGTGAAAAGTCCGCAGGAGAGCTCCATGAGCAGCTCCTCGAACTCCTCCGCGAGCAGTTCAACCTGCGCATGCAGAAGGCCACCGGCCAACTGAGCCAGACTCATCTGCTCAAGCAGGTCCGTCGGGATATTGCCCGTGTGAAGACTGTGCTCAACGAGAAGGCAGGTGACTGAGATGGCCGAAGAGAAAAAAGCACGTACGCTCACCGGCAAGGTGGTGAGCGACAAGATGGATAAGTCCATCGTCGTAATGATCGAGCGTCGTGAGCGTCACCCGATCTACGGAAAATACGTTAAGCGCTCCACCAAGCTGCACGCCCATGATGAGGCGAACCAGGCTAAGGCAGGCGATACGGTTTCCATTGAGGAGTGCCGTCCGCTTTCCAAGAAGAAAGCCTGGGCGCTAATCGAGGTGGTCGAGCAGGCCAAGGGGTAACCCATGAACCTGCTTAACCAGTGCAGTCAGATTAGGTTTGGAGAAAACCGATGATTCAGACTCAGACAATGCTGGATGTCGCCGACAACAGCGGAGCGCGCCGGGTGCAGTGCATCAAGGTGTTGGGCGGTTCACACCGTCGTTACGCTCGCATTGGTGACATCATCAAGGTAACGGTGAAGGAAGCCATTCCGCGTGGCAAGGTCAAGAAAGGCCAGGTCATGAAAGCGGTTGTGGTCCGGACCCGTAGTGGCGTCCGTCGTAACGACGGTTCGCTGATCCGTTTCGATGGAAATGCGGCGGTTTTGTTGAATAACACCAACGAACAGCCAGTCGGTACTCGTATTTTCGGGCCGGTCACTCGTGAGCTTCGTAACGAGAAGTTCATGAAGATCATTTCCTTAGCGCCTGAAGTGCTGTAAGGAGCGAGGCGGATATGCAAAAAATCAAACGTGACGATGAAGTCATCGTCATCGCCGGGAAGGATAAGGGCAAGCGTGGCACCGTTAAGCGGGTACTAGAAAACCGTTTCTTGGTGTCCGGTGTGAACATGATTAAACGTCACACCAAGCCAAATCCCATGGCGGGAAATCAGGGCGGTATCGTCGAGCGTGAGGCTCCGATTCACGCGTCCAACGTAGCCATCTTCAATTCGGAGACCGGTAAGGCGGATCGCGTCGGCTTCCAAGTGAAGGAAGACGGTACCAAGGTACGTATCTACAAGTCGACGCAGACGCAGATCGACGCCTAACGCGAGTCGGGTAGCAAAATGGCGAACTTGAAAGAACGTTATCAAAACGAGGTCGTAGCACAGCTCAAAGAGCAGTTCAGCTACGCCAACGTAATGCAGGTACCCCGCATCACGAAAGTGACGCTTAATATGGGTATCGGCGATGCGGTCAGCGATAAAAAGCTGATCGACAATGCCATCGGCGACCTGGAGATGTTGTCCGGTCAAAAGCCGCTGGTGACCAAGGCACGCAAGTCCATCGCGGGCTTCAAGGTGCGTGAAGGTTGGCCGATCGGTATCAAGGTAACACTGCGCGCTGAGCGTATGTGGGACTTTCTGGACCGTCTGGTCAACATCGCGATTCCTCGCGTGCGTGACTTCCGTGGTCTCAACCCGAAGTCCTTCGACGGTCGCGGCAACTACTCCATGGGTGTGCGTGAACAGATCATCTTCCCGGAGATCGAGTATGATAAGATCGATCGTATCCGTGGGTTGGACGTCACTATCACCACTACCGCCAACACCGACGAGGAAGGTCGCGCGCTACTAACCGCGCTGAACTTCCCGTTCAAGAAATAAGGGTTGGATCATGGCTAAAAAAAGCATGGTAGAGCGTGAGCTAAAGCGCACCAAGCTGGTCGAGAAGTATGCGGCCAAGCGCGCTGAGCTCAAGGCAATCATCGTAGATGTGAACGCTTCTGAGGAAGATCGCTTCGAGGCGACGCTGAAGCTGCAGCAACTGCCGCGCGACTCAAGCCCGGTACGTCAGCGTAATCGCTGCCGTGTCACAGGCCGTCCGCACGGTTTTTACAACAAGTTCGGCCTCGGCCGTAACAAGCTGCGTGAAGCCGCCATGCGTGGCGACGTTCCTGGTCTGAAAAAGTCCAGTTGGTAACGCCACGTAGAATCATCAGGAGCGCACATTAAATGAGCATGCAAGACACTCTGGCGGATATGTTTACCCGTATCCGCAATGCGCAGATGGCCACCAAGGAGACGGTCACCATGCCGTCTTCCAAGTTGAAAGTGGAAGTGGCCCGCGTGCTGAAAGAAGAGGGCTACATCACCGATTTCACGGTGGCTGAAAGCACCAAGCCCGAATTAACCGTGACTCTCAAGTACTTTGAGGGCAAGCCGGTTATCGACCATATCCAGCGGGTTTCCAAGCCGTCTTTGCGCCGTTACATGGGCAAGGACAACCTGCCTAAGGTCGCCGACGGTCTGGGTATTGCGATCGTTACCACCTCCAATGGGGTGATGACCGATCGTGCTGCTCGCCAGGCGGGTGTTGGTGGCGAAGTCATCTGCACCGTATTCTAGGAGGCTGGAATGTCCCGCATAGCGAAATATCCGGTTAAAGTGCCTGCCGGCGTTGAGATCAAAATCGATGCCGACCAGCTGACCGCCAAGGGCGGCCAGGGCACGCTGTCAATGACCATTCACCACGATGTGGTAGTGGCTCAAGAAGATGGCCAGCTGACCTTCGCCCCGAGTGAATCTGCCAAGAGCTGGGCAATGGCCGGTACAACCCGCGCCTTGGTTCAGAACCTGGTGACGGGCGTATCCGAGGGTTTTACACGAACTCTCGAAATTGTTGGCGTCGGTTATCGTGCCCAAGTTAAGGGCCAGACGCTCAATCTTTCACTGGGCTTCTCGCACCCGGTCGACTACGAACTGCCTGAAGGTGTCTCAGCGGAAACGCCGAAAAACACCGTGATCGTGCTGAAAAGCGCGGACAAGCAGCAGCTCGGTCAGTGCGCCGCGGAAATCCGCGCCTTCCGTCCCCCCGAGCCGTATAAAGGCAAGGGTGTTCGGTACGCCGACGAGCAGGTGCGTCGCAAAGAAGCCAAGAAGAAGTAAGGCAGGGTTATGAACGCGAAGAAAGAATCTCGTCTCCGTCGTGCCCGCCGTGCTCGCGCCAAGATCCGCGAGCTGGGCGTGTATCGCCTGTGCGTCAACCGTACCCCGCGTCACATCTATGCGCAGATTATCTCGCCGGATGGTGGCAAAGTGTTGGCTAGCGCATCTACGCTGGACAAAGCACTGCGCGAGGGTGCGACTGGTAACTCGGAAGCCGCTACGAAAGTCGGCGAACTGATTGCCGAACGCGCTAAAGAAGCAGGCATCACCCAGGTGGCCTTCGACCGTGCTGGCTTTAAGTATCACGGTCGCGTCAAGGCTCTGGCCGACGCCGCGCGTGAAGGCGGCCTGGAATTCTAAAGGGTTTTTACGATGGCGAAGAACGAACAGCAAAGCGGTGATCTGCAGGAAAAACTTGTGCAGGTCAACCGCGTCGCCAAGGTGGTCAAAGGTGGTCGTATTTTCGGCTTCACCGCACTGACCGTCGTTGGTGATGGTAAAGGTCGTGTTGGTTTCGGTCGTGGTAAGGCGCGTGAAGTGCCGATCGCGATTCAGAAAGCCATGGACCAAGCTCGTCGCAACATGGTCAAGGTCAACCTTTCAGGCCATACGCTGCAATACCCGGTTAAAGCCCGTCACGGTGCTTCCAAGGTATACATGCAGCCAGCCTCTGAAGGTACCGGCATTATCGCCGGTGGCGCCATGCGCTCTGTATTGGAGCTCGCTGGTGTCCATGACGTACTGGCCAAGTGCTACGGTTCCACTAACCCGGTTAACGTGGTGCGAGCGACTGTTAAAGGTCTCGCTTCCATGCAAGCACCGGATGACGTGGCCGCCAAGCGCGGCCTGTCTGTCGAAGCGATCACGGGGTAAGGCACCATGGCAGCAACGATCAAGGTTACCCAGATCCGCAGCACCATCGGCGTTCAGCCCAGGCACAAGGCGACTATCAACGGCCTGGGTCTGCGTCGCATCGGTCATTCGGTTGAGCTGGAAGACACCCCTGCCGTACGCGGCATGATCCACAAGGTTAACTACCTTGTGCGCGTTGAGGGAGAGTAATCCATGAAACTCAATACCTTGAGCCCGGCAGCGGGCTCTAAACACGCTGCAAAGCGCGTTGGTCGTGGTATCGGTTCCGGTCTGGGCAAGACCGGTGGCCGAGGCCACAAAGGTCAGAAAGCACGCAGCGGTGGCAGCGTCAAGCCAGGTTTCGAAGGCGGTCAGATGCCGTTGCAGCGTCGTCTGCCGAAATTTGGTTTCACCTCGGCCAAGTCGATGGTCTCGGAAGAGGTTCGCCTGGCTGAGCTGGCCCAAGTGGCCGGCGAAGAGGTGACACTCGAGACGCTGAAGCAGGCAAACGTGCTGAAGGATGCAACGCTACACGCGAAGATCATCCTTTCTGGCGAACTGAAAAAAGCGGTTACCGTTCGCGGCATCAAGGTCACCAAAGGTGCCCGTGAAGCGATCGAAGCCGCTGGCGGCAAGGTAGAGGACTAAATGGCCAAGTCAGGAAACATGCCGGCGATGGGCAGCGGTCTGAGTGAACTGTGGGCGCGTTTGCGCTTCGTGCTCCTCGCCATCGTGGTGTACCGTATTGGTGCCCACATTCCCGTTCCCGGTATCAATCCTGACCAGCTTGCTGCCTTGTTCAGGGAGCAACAGGGCACCATTCTGGGCATGTTCAACATGTTCTCGGGTGGTGCGCTGGAGCGCATGAGTGTCCTCGCCCTGGGCATAATGCCCTATATTTCGGCGTCGATTATCATGCAGCTGATGACTGCGGTCTCTCCCCATCTTGAACAGCTCAAGAAGGAAGGTGAGGCCGGCCGCCGCAAGATTAGCCAGTACACCCGCTACGGTACGGTGCTACTGGCGTTTATTCAGGCTGTCGGTATGTCTGTCGGTCTGGCTAGCCAGGGTATCGCGTACACCGCTGACTTCAGCTTCTATTTTACCGCCGTGATTACGTTCGTATCGGGTGCGGTATTCATGATGTGGCTAGGTGAGCAAATTACCGAGAAAGGCATTGGCAACGGTATTTCGTTGCTGATCTTTGCCGGTATTGTGGCTGGGCTGCCCAGTGCGGCAGGTCAGGCGTTTGAATTGGCTCGCAACGAAGGGGCCTGGAACGTACTGCCACTGTTAGCGCTATCGGCACTGGGTATCGCGACTGTTGCGTTCGTGGTGTTCATTGAACGCGGTCAACGCCGCCTTAAAGTGAATTACCCGCGGCGCCAGGTCGGCAACAAGATGTATGCAGGGCAAAGCAGCTACCTGCCATTGAAAGTGAACATGGCGGGGGTCATTCCAGCCATTTTCGCCTCCAGTATCCTGCTCTTCCCGGCTTCAATCGGCCAATGGGTGGGTTCAGGTGATGGCATGGAGTGGTTGCAGCGTGCCTCGCAAGCATTAGGTCCCGGCCAACCGCTTTACATCTTGCTTTTTGGGGCGGCAGTGGTATTCTTCTGCTTCTTTTACACAGCGCTGGTCTTCAACCCCAAGGACGTAGCTGACAATCTGAAAAAGTCAGGTGCATTCCTGCCGGGTATTCGTCCTGGCGAGCAGACCGCTCGCTATATTGACAAGGTCATGACGCGTTTAACGTTGTTTGGTGCCTTGTACATCACTGCGGTTTCCCTGATGCCCCAGTTCCTGATCGTAGCGTGGAACGTACCGTTCTTCTTTGGTGGTACCTCGCTTCTGATCGTGGTCGTGGTTATCATGGACTTCATGGCCCAGGTGCAATCGCATCTCATGTCGCATCAATATGACTCAGTGATGAAGAAGTCCAACCTGAAAGGCTACGGTAGTGGCGGCATCATGCGCTAAGGCGCCTGCCGTCCGTATTGGAGAGAACGATGAAAGTTCGAGCTTCCGTAAAGAAAATGTGCCGTAACTGCAAGATTATTCGTCGCAATGGCGCAGTCCGCGTCATCTGCATCGAACCGCGGCACAAGCAGCGCCAGGGTTAATTTCCTGGTCTGTATTAAGCGGGTGCCGGCATACCCCTTGCCTTCGGGTGTACAAAGGGGGTATGCTGTTGCGCCTTTTAAAGATGATTAACGAGCAAGCCGCTCAAATTTCGGAGTAAGCTGATGGCCCGTATTGCAGGCGTCAATATCCCGGACAACAAGCATGCGGCGATCTCGCTGACCTATATCTTCGGGATTGGCCGTACACGTGCAGAGCACATCTGTGTTGCTGCCGGTATCGCGCCGACTGCCAAGATCCAGGACCTGTCTTCTGAAGAAGTCGACACCCTGCGTTCTGAAGTTGGTAAGTACACCGTAGAGGGCGACCTTCGTCGTGATGTCACGCTTAACATTAAGCGTCTCATGGACTTAGGTTGTTTCCGTGGTCTGCGTCATCGTCGTAGTCTTCCGCTGCGTGGTCAGCGGACTAAGACTAACGCGCGTACCCGTAAGGGCCCGCGTAAGCCGATCCGCAAATAACACGCACGTTCTGGCGTAAAGACAGGAATAGACATCAACATGGCTAACCCGCGTAGTAACCGTAAAAAGGTTAAAAAGCAGGTAGTGGATGCCGTAGCGCATATCCATGCCTCTTTTAACAACACGATCGTGACGATCACAGACCGCCAGGGCAACGCTCTGTCATGGGCGACTGCCGGTGGTTCGGGTTTTCGTGGTTCTCGCAAGAGCACCCCGTTCGCTGCTCAAGTGGCAAGTGAACGTGCAGCAACTGCTGCAGCCGAGTATGGTGTGAAAAACGTAGACGTGCTGGTCAAAGGCCCAGGTCCCGGTCGTGAATCCGCCGTGCGCGCACTGAATGCCGCCGGCTTCCGCGTGCAAAGCATTATCGACGCGACGCCCATCCCCCATAATGGCTGCCGTCCGCCGAAGAAACGCCGCGTTTAAGGAGACAGATTCATGGCTCGTTATATTGGACCGAAGTGCAAACTGTCTCGTCGTGAAGGCACCGACCTCTTTTTGAAGAGTGGTGTGACTCCCTTCGAGAAAAAGTGTAAATCCGAGCAGATTCCGGGTGTACACGGCCAGCGCCGTCAACGTCTTTCAGACTACGGCTTGCAGCTTCGCGAGAAGCAAAAAGTACGTCGTATGTACGGCGTACTCGAAAAACAGTTCCGTAACTACTACAAAGAAGCCGCTCGCCTGAAAGGCGCGACCGGCGAAGTATTGTTGCAGTTGCTCGAATCCCGACTGGATAACGTCGTCTACCGTATGGGCTTCGGCTCGACTCGCTCTGAAGCGCGTCAGCTGGTCAGCCACAAGGCGATTAGCGTGAACGGTCGCAGCGTTAACATAGCTTCCTATCAAGTGAAGCCGGGCGACGTTGTTTCCATTCGCGAAAAGGCGAAGAACCAGGCTCGCATTCAAAACGCGTTGTCCATTGCGGCCAACCGTGGTGATGTGGCGTGGATCGAAACCGACGCCAAGAAGATGGAAGGCACTTTCAAGGCTCTGCCTGAACGCGGTGACCTGTCTGCCGACATCAACGAAAACCTGATCGTCGAGCTGTACTCCAAGTAAGCAGTTTTCTGTTTCTTGTCGACCTGGTGCCGGTTTAAGGCCAGCACCAGGTCGTACCGAGTACCAAGTATCCGTTTGGCAGCCTGAAAGGTGTTCATATGCAGCGTTCAGTGACAGAGTTTCTCCGTCCTCGTGACATCAAGGTCGAAGAAATCAGCGCACATCATGCCAAGATCGTACTCGAACCGTTCGAGCGCGGCTTTGGCCACACCCTGGGGAATGCACTGCGTCGCATTCTGCTTTCATCCATGCCCGGCTGTGCCGTGGTAGAGGCTGAGATTGCGGGTGTCGAGCACGAATATAGTGCTCTCGAAGGGGTGCAGGAAGATGTCATTGAAATCCTCCTGAACTTGAAAGATGTTGCGATCAAGATGCACAGCCGCGATGAGGCGGTGCTCTCGCTGAACAAGCAGGGCCCAGCCGTCGTCACCGCTGGCGACATTGCACTTGATCATAGCGTCGAAATCGTCAACCCGGACCACGTCATTGCACACGTCAATGAAGGTGCCGAGCTGAAGATTCAGCTTAAGGTAGCACTGGGTCGTGGCTACGAACCGGCTGACGCTCGTGGCTCTGATGAAGAGTCCCGTGCCATTGGCCGCCTGCAGCTGGATGCTACCTTCAGCCCTGTCCGCCGAGTTTCCTACGCGGTCGAAGCTGCTCGTGTCGAACAGCGGACCGACCTCGATAAGCTGATTATCGATCTGGAAACCGACGGTACTCTGGATCCGGAAGAGGCTATCCGCCGCAGTGCGACCATCCTGCAAGAGCAGCTGGCCGCCTTCGTCGACCTGGAAGCAGATAAAGAGCAGGAAGTCGAAGAGGAAGAGGATCACGTTGATCCGATCCTATTGCGCCCCGTAGACGATCTTGAGTTGACCGTTCGCAGCGCGAACTGCCTGAAAGCCGAGAATATCTATTATATCGGTGATCTGATTCAGCGCACTGAAGTTGAGCTGTTGAAGACCCCGAACCTCGGTAAAAAGTCCTTGAATGAAATCAAGGATGTATTGGCGGCGCGCGGCTTGTCCCTCGGCATGCGGTTGGAAAATTGGCCGCCGGCTAGCCTGAAGGACGACAAGGCCTCCGCGTGAGTGTCGACTCGAGTCCCAGTTTGGTAAGGAATTACAACCATGCGTCATCGTAAGAGTGGTCGTCATCTGAATCGTACCAGCTCGCATCGGCAGGCCATGTTCAAGAACATGTCTGTCTCGCTGGTCGAACATGAAGTTATCAAGACAACCCTGCCCAAAGCCAAGGAGCTGCGTCGCGTCATCGAGCCGCTGATCACCTTGTCTAAGCAGGATAGCGTTGCCAACCGCCGTTTGGCATTTGCCCGCACGCGCTCCAAAGAAGCCGTCGGCAAACTGTTCAACGAGTTGGGTCCGCGTTACGCCGAGCGTCCGGGCGGTTATGTCCGTATTCTCAAGTGCGGTTATCGTACCGGCGACAATGCGCCCATGGCATTCGTTGAGCTTGTCGATCGTCCGGTGGTTGAAGAGGCCGTTGCAGAAGAGTAATCCCCTTTTGCTACACCTCGTCAACGCCAAAACCGACCCCTTGTGGGTCGGTTTTTTTATGGTGCCGATTAGCCAGTTCAACGTATATACTCAATGCATTAGCCTGAAGTAAAGGCCACTATCACGGCGCTGTTATAAAACAAAATGTCAGGGGGACGTATGATAGCGAGACAATGTCGGCGAGCCGTATCCATCAGAGCAGTATCGTTGTTGATAGGGGTATTGTTCATTGTCATGGCTCTACCCCTGCAAGCGGCTAACCCACGCTATGCGGGGATGGTCGTCGACCTTGATCAAGGTGAAGTACTGTATTCGGAAAATGCGGATGCTCGCCGTTACCCTGCCTCGCTGACCAAGGTCATGACCCTCTATCTGGCCTTTGAAGCGCTAGAAGAAGGGCGATTGCAGCTGGACCAACCGCTGCCGGTGTCGTCCCAGGCGGCGTCCATGCCTGCAACAAAGTTATGGCTTTCCCCTGGCAGCTCGATTCTGGTCGATGAAGCAATTCGTGCGCTCGCTGTCCGCTCGGCCAATGACGTAGCGGTCGTCATGGCAGAGGCGTTGGGGGGTAGCGAACGTCGCTTTGCCCAGTTGATGACGGAAAAAGCCCGCGAACTGGGAATGCGCCATACCACCTTCCGCAATGCCTCGGGGCTTCCCGATGATCGGCAGGTCACCACGGCGCGCGACATGGTCACCCTTGCGGTACGTGTAATGCGGGATTTCCCCGAGTACTATCACTATTTTGGTCTTCAGGCGTTCACTTACCGCGGCACTCGGCACACCAGTCACAACCGACTGGTACGTGACTACCCCGGGGCCGATGGCTTGAAAACCGGTTTTATACGCGCTTCAGGCTTCAACGTGATTACCACGGCCAAGCGCGGTGACCGGCGCTTGATGGCTATTGTGATGGGCGGATTTACCGCTCAGTCCCGGGATAAGCACATGGCAAATCTGCTGGATCGGGGCTTTGCCCGTGCAGCCCTCCTTGATAAGTCGAACTGGCTGGCCGACCTTGAATTTTCTGAAGAATACATGGCCTTTTCCCCAGCACCTTCTCATACGCCCGCGCCGTCGCCGACGCCAACACCCGCACCGGTCGAATCTTCACCCGTTGTCGCGTCTTACTCGCCTGAAACAGCTCCATTTGAACCGCCGGGCGTGGCAGCACAAGCTCCAGAACCACAAACGGATCCCTTGCAGGCCTTTATCGACCGCGAGCGTGCTATGGCATCTCGTGCCGCAGGTGGCTGGGGTATTCAAGTAGGCGCTTTCAGTCAGGAAGATCAAGCCCAGCGCTATGCACGTGAAGCTGCCGCGTACTTGCCACGTGACCTCGATGGTCAAGTGGCGATAGACGACACCTCCGTAGGTCAGAACCCGATATTTCGTGCCCGGCTGATGGCGCTGGAAGAACAACAGGCACATCAGGCATGCGAACAGCTGCGCTCGCGGGGAATGGACTGTATGGTCGTCAACGCCAGCCTGTAGCATTGAAAAGAGCCCAAAACCCCGCCAAAGGCTCTTTGGCGGGGTTTTTACTTTTCAGATCATCAATTCGAGCTAGGGAATAAAAGGAGACGGCGGTGACGACGTCGCTGAAAGGCATACTTTGCATGTGTACGGGGGTGCTGTTCCTGGCACTGGGGGACGCCGTCTCCAAGTGGCTAGGCGAGGTGCACTCACCACTGCAGATCATCTTCTTTAGGGCGCTGATCTCGCTACCGCTGATTGCCCTGCTTGCCCACTTTGCTGGCGGCTTGCGCAAGTTACGGACCCGGCGACCGGGGGTGCACCTGCTACGCGGCTTGATCTATACCGCTACCATGGTCTGTTTCGTATGGGGTTTGACGCTATTACCGCTGGCTGAAGCCACGGCGATAGCCTTTGTCGCGCCGCTGTTTGTCACCGTGCTGTCGGTGCCGTTGCTGGGAGAACGTATTGAACCTCCGGTGCTTATTGCCTCACTGGTGGGGTTTGTCGGCGTGCTGATTATTGTTCGCCCTAACAGTGATGCCTTTCAACTGGGCGCCGTGGTGTTGGTGGGAGCGGCGCTGTTCTATGCCCTGATGATGATTACCGCACGCCGCTACGGGGGCCGTGAGCACCTTTGGGCGATGCTTTTCTACATGACCTCTGTGCCCTTGGTGGTGACGGGGCTGACCTTGCCTTGGGTTTGGCAGACGCCGCTGCCCTGGCACTGGCTGGGCTTTTTGGCGTCTGGCGTTCTGGGGGTAGGTGCGACGGCGTTTATTACCCTGGCATTTCGCTTCGCTCCCGCGGCGATAGCCGCCCCGTTTGATTACACCGCCATGCTCTGGGCAGTGCTGCTCGGCTGGTGGTTCTGGGGCGAACTGCCGGACCTCTGGGTATGGGTGGGCAGTGCCTTGATCATGGCGAGCGGTCTGGCGATTGCCTATCACGACCGTCGAACGACGTTAAAGCGGCGCCCAACGGCCTAGTACCGACTCTTAACGCCGGAAGGCGCGAGCCGCTGCCTCAGGGTCGGGCTGCCCGCAAATCGCCGAGATGACCGCTAGCCCGTCAGCGCCTGCCCGCCGTATCGCGCTCACGTGGCTGGCATTCAGCCCGCCGATGGCCACGCTGGGTATCGGGCAATCCTTGATCAAGGAGGCGAGACCGCCAAAGCCAATCGGTTGGGCGTGATCCGCTTTGCTGGGGGTGGCAAAGATCGGCCCGATGCCGACGTAGTCAAGCTGATCAATGGGCGCGTCATGCAGTTGCTCAACGGTGTTGATCGAGAGCCCCAATATGGCCTTTGGCCCCATCGCAGCCCGGGCCTGGCGAACCGTCGCATCGCTCTGACCCACATGCAGCCCATCGGCCTGACTGGCAAGTGCCACCTCAAGGCGGTCGTTGATGATCAACGCCACCCCAGTGCCTGCCAGCAGGGCTTTCAAACGTCGTGCCTGGTCGATCATCTGTGCATCGCTTGCCTGCTTGTCGCGCAGTTGCACCATGCTGACGCCGCCGCGGACCGCCTCGCTGACGGTATGCTCAAGACCATGGTGCTGGCAAAGGGTCGCGTCGGTGACCAGATAGAGCGACAGATCAAAGGGCATCGCTGACCTCCCGCTGGGCAAAGCGGTTAAGCTCATCAGGTGTCAGTTGGTAAAGCGCGTCCAACAAGGCAACGTAAAAGCTGCCGGGCTCCCTGGCAGCCTTGCCAGCACGCTCCCCGGCTGCCGCAAAGCACGCCACGGCGGCACTGCTGGCATTCAACGGCGCGTCCGGATTGGTGGCGACAAACGCGGCGACCAGGGCGCTAAGCCCACAGCCCAAGGTCGTGACGCGGGGCATCAAAGGGTGGCCGCCATTGATCGAGTAGCAGACTCGTCCGTCGGTGACCCTGTCCCGCTCACCGGTCATGGCCACAATACACTGTTGCCGCTCGGCAAGTGCCATGGCGGCCGTTATGGCATCATCGGTAGACGCGGTGGCATCAACCCCCCTGCCCTGGTGGGCCAGCCCATTGAGCGACAGTATTTCAGAGGCGTTGCCACGGATGACGCTGGGCTTAAGGGCTAACAGGTCGGCGCAGACCGTCTGGCGATAACGGGTCGCACCGACGGCGACGGGATCCAGTACCCAGGGCGTGCTGTGCTCGCGAGCCGTGCGCGCGGCAAGCAGCATGGCTTCCGCCCAGGGTGATGAAAGCGTCCCGATGTTGACCGACAGTGCATCGGCAAGCGCGGCGAACTCAGCGACTTCCTGGGTGGCATGCAGCATGGCAGGTGACGCCCCGGTGGCCAGCAGCAGATTGGCGGTGCTGTTCATCGCGACATAATTGGTGATGCAGTGAATAAGCGGGGTGGTATCGCGCAGCGTCATCAAGCTGTCGCCAAATGTGGTCATGAAATCCTCCCGGCAGGGAGGTGGTGACAGGGCACCACGACTCCCTACGCCGGTATTAGCCGGTTCAGGTTATAAGGGTGCTTCTCAGCCCGTTCAGTGACGAGCGCCCCTGTCGTGATCATACTATCCGTGCCTTAGGTGGGTCTGTAAAGCGTTGGATAGGCTCGTTTAACGAAACGAGATGCGTGTTCCGTAGGTGAGCATTTCATCGGGCGTCATGGCTTTCCCCTCAACACCGATCATTTCGTCGCCGCACTGATCGGCAAAGGTAAGCACGCCATGGGTCAAGCCCAATTCACCCAGAGTATCGCGGATTTCGCCAGTGCCCAGGAAGGTGCTGACGTGCCCTTGGGCATTGGATAAATCAGAAACCCCGTTGGCATGGTGAAAGCGCACCTTATAGATGCCATCCATTGATTCAACTTCCACAATCGGCGAGAAGCCGTTGCGGAGCGCCTGGGAAAGCTGCTTCAAGGTGATGTGATCGCCAAGGGTCATATCGATCGAGGTCATGACCTACTCCTGTTGGATACCCTTCCGGTGGGGATCAACTGATGGGGTGTATAAAATTTATAATGGAAGTGTAGGATGTTTGCACAGAATATCCAAGACGCAACCCTATCAATGCACGGCATCCAGGGCGTGTTGGCGCAAGGTTTCGAGGCCGATGATGTCGAGGGTTTTCTGGTTAGTGGCGGATAAGACGACAGGGGGCGCCAAGCCCACCTCGGCGGCTTCCAGCCAGCGTGATGCGCACAGGCACCAACGGTCACCGGGCCGCAGGCCAGGAAAGCCAAATTCAGGCCGCGGCGTTACCAGGTCGTTACCTTGTGCCAGTGAAAAGGCCAGAAACTCCTCCGTCAGCATGGCGCACACAGAGTGGACGCCCATATCATCCGCCCCCACGCGACAGAATCCATCGCGGTAAAAGCCGGTTTTGGGGTCATGGCAGCACGGGGTGAGCGGTTCACCCAGGACATTGAGATCGCGGGCCATAAGGCCTCCTTAGCGCAAGGACTGGTATTTTGTCAGACTGCCCTCATGATGAAATGACAAACAACGATCATTCTGGTGCGCCATGAGGGCGAGTCACGATGGTTGGTAAAGGCTGTTGGTAACAGATAGTTGGTACAGACAGTTGCTGAAGACTGCCAGCCAGGACTCTACAGCCTTGTACAAAGTAACCGAAACGTCAAAGGAGATAGTGCATGTCATTTCAAGGTGAGCAGCATCCAGGGGTTGCCCCGACGCCCAAGCAAACCCAGGGATTCCGTTTGAACCACACCATGTTGCGGGTCAAGGACCCCGAGCGTGCGCTGGCGTTTTATTCACAGGTGTTTGGTATGCAAGTGATGCGTCGACTTGATTTTGAAGAAATGCAATTTTCACTCTACTTTCTGGCTAATCTGGAAGACGGTGATCAGGTCCCTGAAGAGACGCAGGCAAGAACCGCCTGGACGTTTAGTCAAAAGGGACTTTTAGAGCTGACCCACAACTGGGGCACAGAAAACCAGAACGGCTTTGCCTACCACGATGGCAACGCCGAGCCCCAGGGGTTTGGCCATATCTGCTTTAGCGTGCCCGATCTGGCGGCGGCCCAGGCGTGGTTCGACGAGCACGACGTCACCTTCGTCAAGCGTGCCGATCAGGGAAAGATGCAAGACGTGATTTTCGTCAAAGACCCGGACGGCTACTGGATTGAAGTGATTCAAGCGGACCTGATGGCCGGCAAGGGCGACTAGCATGGCGCATTTGCTGTTTCGCCTGCGCCATGTGACCGACGAAGAGGCCATGGAAGTCCGCCAGTTGCTCGATGCCCATGGCCTGGATACTTACGAGACACAGGCTGGTTTCTTCCGGTTGGGCGTGGATGCCATCTGGCTGCGTGACCTAAGTCAACTTGAGGATGCCAACGCGCTACTGGCCGAGTATCAGGCCGAGCGCCAGGCGCGGGCCAGGCAAGAACACAACGAAGCCCTCGCACGGGGTGATGCACCCACCTTATGGCAGCGTTTTAGTGCCCACCCCGTGCAAATCACGCTGGTGGGCGTGGCCATCTTATTGCTGGTGGCGTTAACGCTGCTGCCCTTTCTGGCCCTAGGCTGAATCGTCCTGCACCGGCGGTAGGTGGCCGCGCTTGAGGTACATCTGCACGCCACTTTCCCCGGCAGTGAGGGTCAGCGCCATGCCGCTGGGGTAGCGGCACCAGCTACCAGCGGTGTATTCCCGGTCGCCGTCGCTCAAGGCGCCCTCCAGCACGAAAAACTCCAGCCCGCCGGTCAGCACCGGATACTCAATGGCCTGGCCAGCCTCCCAGTGTTCCAGGCTGACCCGCTCCTGTTTGAAGGTGTGCAGCATCTTGTAGCTGATGCCGGGGCGGCGGTCCGGCTGCCAGGGCAGGCGGTGGGCGGGGACGGCAAGCTGTAGCTCATCGTTCTGGTCGAACTGGTGCAGCTTGACCAGTATCAGCGCGCCCTCATCGCCAATTTGCGGCGTGTGGGCGGTACCGATGGGGTTTCTCAAGTAGCTACCGGCGGCATAGCGACCATACTCGTCGGCAAACACACCCTCCAGCACTAAAATCTCTTCGCCACCACCGTGGATATGCGGGTCAAACTGGCTATTCGGCGCGTAGCGCACGAGGCTGGTGGCGCGCGCGACTTCGTCGCCAATACGGTCAAGCATCATCCGTTCGACGCCAGCACTGGGCGAGGCCACCCAGCGGTAATCTTCCGGTGTCACACAGGCAAAGCGGGTAAAGTCGGCGTTTAAACGCATGGGGCTGACTCTTGCAGGCAAAGGAAGTGGTGCTAGTCTCCTTATCGACAGCGAAAAATGCAACTTTCGCTGACACTGTTCCTGCACTCAGTGCCCGTCGGTCAACGCGGTAAGGAGTTGATGAGCCACCTTGATGCGCGCCTGATTGGGGTAATTACGGTTTGCCAGCATCACGATACCGATCTGCTCGCTGGGCACAAAGACCACATAGCCGCCAAAGCCATTGGTGGAGCCCGTCTTGTTGTAGAGCGCCTGCTGCCTGGGGGGCTGTGGTGGGCTTAAGCGACTGACGGGGTTGGCGTCGAGTATCATCTCAAGCGAGTTGCCCTGGACAAGCTTATCAAGGGGGACCGGGTAGGCGTAGCTTTCCCAGCCCAGCCCCTGGGTCATGTTGCCGACTTCAAAGTAACCGGCGCGCGTAGTCGCCATGGCCTGGCTGAGTGATCCATCAAGCCCGGCACCGTCCATATTCGCTTCCACAAACGCCAGTACGTCTGCCGCGGTCGATTTCAAACCGTAGGCCTGGGCATCCAGCATGCCCGGGTTCACCCTGATCGGCTCGTCGTCTTGAGAGTAACCGTAGGCGTAATGCGGCTGTTGCGGGTCAGGTACCTGGTAATAGCTGTTCTCAAGGCCTAGCGGTGTGAGCAGGTCTTCCTGCATCAGCGTCTCGAACCGCTTGCCAAGGCGTTGCGCGGCAAGATAACCGAACAGGCCCATGCTCGGGTTGGAGTAGAGCCGGTGGCTACCGGGCGGTGATTCAGGCTGCCACTGGCGATAATAGTCCACCATCGCCGCTTCATCTTGCACCGCTTCCGGAAACTGGAGAGGTAGCTCACCTGCCGTGTAGGTACCCAGTTCCAGCAGGGTGATCTCATCGAAAGCGCTGCCTTCAAGGGCCGGCAAGTGCTGGCTGGCCGAATCAGTAAGCGACAGGTCGCCATTGGATGCCGCATAAGCCGCAAGCGTAGCGGTGAACACCTTGCTGATGGACCCAAGCTCGAACAGCGTCTCTTCGGTGACCGGCGTTTCTGCTTCCAGGTCGGCAACGCCATAATTAAAGTAATATGGCTGGCCGTTGATGCTCAGCGCAACGGACATCCCGGGAATACGATACTCGGCCATGAGCGGAGCGATCGCGTCGTTGACCAGCGCCTCGATATTTGCGTTATCAGCGTCTTCCAATGCCCAGGCAGTGCTGCCAATCAGAAGAGAACCTGTCATGATAAGGCCGGTTTTTGCTGCTAACATCCTGCACATACATGGCTCCTGTTGCAGTGGTGAAACAAGGTGAGTGTCAGTTGGCCGGGCGTAATCGCCCGCCGGTGCGAGCGTGAAAGTCGCTAATATAGGGTGAGCGGGTGAGTACGACAAACAGCGATATTTTGCCCAAGCCATTAGAAAAATTAGGGGGTCTGGATGGCGCGTTCTTATCTGCCGCTAAACGCGTTGCGCGCCTTTGAGGCGTCGGCGCGGCATTTGAGTTTTACCCAGGCAGCGGATGAGCTCTGCGTTACCCAGGCGGCCGTTAGCCACCAGGTCAAGCTGCTTGAAAGTCATTTGAAGGTACCGCTATTTAAACGCCTGCCCCGAGGGCTGATGTTGACGCAAGAAGGCGAGCGCTTGTTGCCGGTGCTGAACAGTGCCTTTGACCAGATGGGGCATACCCTGGACCGGATAGGCGAGAGCGGTTACCGGGAAGTGATACATGTGGGCGTAGTGGGGACCTTTGCCGTCGGCTGGCTATTGCCACGTCTGGATGATTTTCAGCAGCAGTACCCGTTTATCGACCTGCGCCTTTCCACTCATAACAATCGCGCCGAGCTGGCCGCCGAGGGCCTCGACTTTGCGATCCGCTTTGGTAGCGGGGCTTGGCACGGTACCGCCGCGCAGCCCTTGATGCCAGCGTCGCTATCGGTAATGTGCATTCCAGAGATTGCTGCCCGGCTCAACACGCCAGCCGATGTGCTGGGCGAGACATGGCTACGTTCCTATCGTGCTGATGAGTGGACCGAGTGGCTATTGGCGGCGGGGTTGCCCAGCAGCTATCCGATGTCGAAAAGCATCGTTTTCGACTCATCCATCGCCATGGTGGAAGCGGCCTTGCAAGGGGCGGGAGTGGCGTTGGCGCCACCCCTGATGTTCCCCCGTCAACTGAGCAGTGGCGCACTGGTTCAGCCGTTTAACACCGCCGTCAGTTTGGGCGGCTACTGGCTGACGCGCCTGCAGACACGCACCGAAACCCACGCCATGACGTGTTTCCGAGCATGGCTGCTCAAGGCAGCCAAGGCCTGAGCAGCGCTTTTAGGTCCGGTTCGATTAGTGGCTATGCTCGCTGTGGTCGTGAGAATGATCGTAATCTTCGTGGTCAGTCTCTTCATGACCGGGTTTGGCTAACGCATCGTGGAGCGTTTTGGCATTGTGACGCATCATGCCTAAGTAAGTACTTGCTTCGCCCTCGCTGCTCAGCGCATCGGCGTATAGTGTGCCAGCCACGCTCAGACCGGTTTCTTCCGCTAACTGATCAAGTACCGACTGATTGGTCATGTTTTCGTGGAACAGCGCCTCGACGTTCTCTTCTTCAATAACATCGATGAGCTCGGCCATGCTGGCGCCGCTCGGGTCGGCTTCCGTGGACAGCCCTACCGGTGACAGGAAACGCACGCCGTAGGCATTGGCAAAGTAGCCAAACGAATCGTGGCCGGTAATCACGCTGGTAGAATCAGGAATTTCTTCGATCAGCGCGCGGATTTCTTCATCAGCCGTTCGGATATCGGTCAGATAGCGCTCGGCATTGGCCTGATAAGCCTCGCGATTGTCGCCATCGGCTTCGATCAATCCATCGCGGATGTTCTCGACGTAGGTTTCCGCACGGGCCAGATCCTGCCAGGCGTGGGGGTCGTCATCGCCATGGGCGTGTTCGGCGTTGTCGCCGGGACCATCGTGGCCCTGAGCATCATGACCGTGCTCGTCGTGATCACCATAACCATGTTCGTCGTGGCCATGCTCATCGTGGTCATGCTCGTCGTGATCATCTTGACCTGCCTGGGCCAGTGGCTTGATGCCTTGGGTCGCGGTGACCAACGCGCCGGTGTAATCGCTGGCGTCGATCAAGCGCTCCATCCAGCCTTCAAACAGTAGCCCGTTGAACACCACCAGGTCCGCATCGGCCAGCGCTCGCGCGTCACCCGGGCTCGGGCTATACATGTGCGCATCACCGTCTGGGCCGACCAGCGAGGTCACGTCCACGTGCTCGCCGCCGACCTGCTCGACCATGTCGGCAAGAATCGAAAAGCTGGTGACCACTTGCACGCGTTCAGACGCCACGGCGGCGGGTAGCGCCAGCAGCGCAGACACGCCAACCAGCCAGCGGGAGAAAGGTAACGGCGACATAAAGGCTCCTTGTAAAGGTGAACGGGCAAGGCCCGATGATCAAGCGCTTGGCTCGGCCGAGAGGGGCGCGGTTTTGCGCCGCCAGCGGGCTGCCAAGCTGTGATAGCGACCGAAAAGGGCAGAGAGCAGATAGCCAATGCCGGCCAGCAGAATGATGCTCGGCCCGGACGGAATATCGAGATGGAACGACAGCAGTAGCCCGCCGGTACTGGAAATCATGGCAAGCGACACGGCAATGCCGATCAACCCCTCCAGGCGCTTGCTCCAGAACCGTGCCGAGGTGGCGGGCAGCATCATCAAGCCTACTGCCATCAGTGTCCCCAGGGTCTGAAACCCGGCGGTCAGGTTGAGCACCAGCAGGCCCAGAAACACGCTGTGTACCCAGCCGCTTCGGCGGCTCTGGCCGCGCAGGAACAGCGGGTCCAGGCATTCCACTACCAGGGCGCGGAAAATCACCGCCAGAGTCAGCACGATCAGCGTGCTCATCCCAGCGATCAGTAGCAGTGCGGTGGAGTTGATCGCAAGAATGGAGCCGAACAGCACGTGGGTGAGGTCGACACTGCTACCGCCGATCGAAATCAGCATAACGCCCGCCGCCAGCGAAATAATGAAAAAGCTGGCCATGGCAGCGTCTTCGCGCTGGCCGCCCATTTTGGACACGGCCCCGGCAAGCAATGCCACCATGACACCAAACAGCACGCCGCCGATGCTCATCACCGGCAGCGAAAACCCGGCCAGCAGAAAGCCCAGCGCCACCCCCGGCAGAATCGCGTGGGCCATGGCATCGCCAATCAGGCTCATGCCACGTAGTACCAGGAACACCCCCAGCGTGGGTGCCGCCAGTGACAGCGCCAGGCCGCCGACCACCGCGCGGCGCATAAAGCCGTAATCGAAAGGCGCGATAATCCAGGCATCAAGCAGAGCCAGCATGTCGACCTCCCACGGTGAACGGCACCACTTCTGCCGGGGCGTGTTGGTGCGTCAGGGCGCCGGGCGATACCCAGCGACCGTGACCGCCGTTGAGCATCAATACCTCGTCGGCCAGGCGGCGCAGGTGGTCCATATCGTGCAGCACCAGAATCAGGGTGGCCCCGTCATCGGCCATCTGGCGCAAGATGCGGATCAGGATATCCACCGTCTCGCTATCCACGTTGGCAAACGGCTCGTCGAGTAGTAACAGCTCGGCTTCCTGCATCAGGGTACGGCCAATCAAGGCGCGCTGGCGCTGGCCGCCGGAAAGCTCGCCCAGCGGGCGGTGCGCCAGATGAGAAATGCCCAGCCGCGCCATGATCTCGCGGCCCTTGCGGTAATGCGACGCACAGTAGCCTTTCAGCGCCCCATGGCTCGGCCAGCTGCCGGTCATGACCAGCTCTTCCACGCTCATCGGAAAGGTCAGATCCAACGCCAGCTGCTGGGGCAGCCAGGCCCGGCGTTCTTTCGGCACGGTGCACACCACCTTGCCGCTGATCGGGCGTAGCTCCCCCATGATGGCTTGAATCAGCGTGCTTTTGCCCGAGCCATTAGCCCCAATCAAGGCGGTAATCGCGCCAGGCTGAAAGTCGCCTTCCACATGCTCAAGCACCGTGCGGTGCCCCTGAGCCAAATGCAGGTTGTGCAGTTGCAGGCGTGATAGTGAGCGCTGACTCATGATGTCCACCAGTTGGCCCATAGCACCATCAACCAAAGCACCAGCAGCGGTACCGTTACCGACAGCAACCGCCGTACCGCCGACAGCGACATCAGCGAAAAATGGCAAGGGCCTTCCCTGTTGTGGCGATGCGAATGCTCACTCATTAAAGCCGACCTCGTGAATAATCGAATAGGTTATAACATAACGATGGCAAAGCCAAAAATTTACCGCTTATTTTACGCGCTCAGCGGCACAGGGCAACGCTAATCATGCCGCGATGCCATCAAATGAGGCGAGGCTGGATTTGGAGTTAGCGATGCATGACGAAGGTCAATGGTGTTTCGTTATAAAGAATGATTAGATGAATGAAACGAGAATCAGGAGCGCCGCATGGATGACTTGTCGCCCAATGACCTAAAAACCATTCTTCACTCCAAGCGCGCTAACCTCTATTACCTGCAGCACTGCCGGGTGTTGGTGAATGGAGGTCGGGTGGAATATGTCACCGATGAGGGTAGCAAATCCCGCTACTGGAATATCCCCATCGCCAACACCACCTCGATACTGCTTGGCACCGGCACCTCGATTACCCAGGCGGCGATGCGCGAGCTGGCCAAAGCAGGTGTACTCGTCGGGTTTTGTGGTGGCGGCGGTACGCCACTATTTGCTGCCAATGAAGTTGACGTGGATGTCGCTTGGTTAACGCCGCAAAGCGAGTACCGGCCCACTGAGTACCTTCAGTACTGGGTACGCTTCTGGTTTGATGATGTAAAACGCCTGGATGCTGCCCGGGCGTTTCAGCAGGCGCGACTCGCCCGTATCGAAGCGCTGTGGACAAGCCGCGTGATGAAAGACGCAGGCTTTAGTATTGCCACCGAGCACCTGCATAGCTCACTGGGCCACCACCGTGAAGCAATCAACAAAGCTCCCAGCACTATCGACCTGCTGACCCTGGAGGCGCGTTTAACCAAGACGTTGTTTAAGCTAGCGGTAAACGCTGTCGACTATGGCGAGTTCACCCGAGCCAAACGCGGTACCGGCACTGACCCTGCCAACCGCTTTCTCGATCACGGCAACTATCTTGCCTATGGCCTCGCGGCGACGGCCACATGGGTGTTGGGCATCCCTCACGGCCTGGCGGTACTCCACGGCAAAACCCGCCGAGGCGGCCTAGTCTTTGATGTGGCGGACTTAGTGAAAGACGCGGTGATTCTGCCGCAGGCGTTTATTTCCGCCATGCGCGGTGATGAGGAGCAGGAGTTTCGCCAAGCCTGTATCGAGCGCTTAACCCGCACCGAGTCTCTCGACTTTATGATCGATACGCTCAAGGAAGTCGCCCAGGAGTTAGGGAGTGGCGACGCATGAATGTGCTGCTAATTTCCCAGTGCAATAAAAATGCTCTCAAACAAACCCGGCGCGTTCTTGATCAGTTTGCCGAACGCCGCGGCGACCGTACCTGGCAAACACCGATCACCCAGGCAGGGCTGGAGACGCTGCGTAAGCTGCTACGCAAAACCGCTCGTAAGAACACCGCCGTTGCCTGCCATTGGATTCGTGGCCACGATCATAGTGAGTTGATGTGGGTGGTGGGGGATGCCGCCCAGTTCAATCTCAATGGTGCGGTGCCGACCAATACCACCGCCCGCGATATCCTGCGCAGCCGGGATGAAAATGACTGGCACAGCGGTGAAGACATTCTTCTGCTCACCGCCCTGGCAGCGCTACTGCACGACCTGGGCAAAGCTTGCGACGCCTTTCAGCAGCGGCTTCAAGGCAAACTGGAAGGCCGCAACTTGTACCGCCATGAATGGATATCGCTTCGCCTTTTCCAAGCATTTGTGGGAAGTGACGACGACGCTACCTGGCTGGCGCGTCTGGTCGAAGGTGACTACCAAGAGCAGGACTGGTTGGAAGGATTAGAGCGCGACGGGATAGATGCCACCACCTCAGCGGTTTTTAGTCGCTTACCCCCGCTGGCTGCCGCGCTGGGTTGGCTAGTGCTTAGCCACCACCGGCTACCTTTAAAACCGCCGGAGAAAGATGGCGAAAATGAAAGGCGCTGGGGCAGAGGAAACGCACCACTTCAGGCGGAACAACTGGGAGGATTGTTTGCTTCCATTCATGCCGAGTGGAACGAGATTCCTGAGACGCAAGACCCGAAACGCATCGCGCCTTATTGGCGGTTCAAGGCCGGATTGCCCGTTAGCACCCCACGTTGGCGTGATCGTGCCAAAAAGCTTGCCACGCGGTTACAGGCGCGACTGCAAAATGGCGGGCACTTGTTGGAAAGCCGCTACGTTATGCACTTAGCCCGGCTTAGCTTAATGCTGGCTGACCACCACTACTCCAGCCTTGAAGACCTTCAGCATCGCGTTCGCGGCGAGCCCAACTACCCGCTAATTGCCAATACCGTGCGCAAAACCGGTAAGCCCAATCAGCCGTTGGATGAGCATATTCTGGGGGTTGAAAAACATGCCGCCGCGGTCGCCCGTGCGCTGCCCAGTGTAGACAGTCACTTACCCCGTCTAGCGCGCCATAAAGGCTTCCGAAAACGCAGCAGCCACCCACGGTTTCGCTGGCAGGATAAAGCCTTTGATCTGGCCCAATCACTTAGGGAGTGTAGCCAGCGCCAGGGCTTTTTTGGCATCAATATGGCGTCCACTGGCTGCGGCAAAACCTTAGCGAATGGCCGCATTATGTACGCGCTGGCCGACCCACAGCAGGGCGCGCGCTTTAGCATTGCACTGGGGCTGCGCACCCTCACTCTGCAAACTGGCCAAGCATTACGTGACCGTCTGCATCTGGGCGAAGACGAACTCGCCGTGCGCGTGGGTGGCAGCGCCAATAAAGCCTTGTTTGAGCACTACGAGCAAGAAGTCGAAGCCAGCGGCTCAGCATCCAAACAGGCACTGATTGAAGAAGATGCCCACGTGGTGTTTGACGGCAATTTTGATAGCCACCCGGTACTGCGCCGTTTGAGCGATGAGCCGGGCACCCGCGCGCTGATCGCCGCCCCCATTTTGGTATGTACCGTAGACCATCTTGTGCCTGCCACGGAGAGCACCCGGGGCGGGCGTCAAATCGTGCCCATGCTGCGCCTAATGAGCAGCGACTTAGTGCTGGATGAGATCGACGATTTTGATATCAACGACCTGCCTGCGCTTACTCGATTGGTAAATTGGGCGGGGCTGCTGGGATCGCGGGTGCTGCTGTCATCGGCCACTTTGCCACCCGCATTGGTCGAAGGGTTGTATGAAGCCTACCGAAGCGGCCGCGAAGCTTTTCAGCGCCACCGAGGCGAGCCGGGGTTGGCGGTGGATATCTGCTGCGCCTGGTTCGACGAGCACGACCGTCAGCATGAAAACTGCGCCAGTAGCGAGACCTTCAAGACCGCACATCATGCTTTTGCCAAGCGTCGGTTAGAACGCCTATCGACTAGCCCGGTGCGCCGCCGTGGCGATATTTTAGCGTTGCCAGCGTTGGGCAAACGGCCGGAAGAAATAAGGCCCGCAGTTGCAGCGCTGTTACGCGAGCACGCGTTGGCGCTGCACCAGCAGCATCATTCCGTTGACCCCCACACCAGCAAACGCGTGAGTTTTGGCTTGGTTCGAATGGCCAATATCGATCCCTTGGTGGATGTCGCCAGGGCGCTGTTTCAGCAGGGGGCGCCAGAAGGTGTGCGCATTCACCTCTGCGTTTACCACTCCCGCCACCCACTGGTGATGCGTTCGGAGATCGAGCGCCGGTTGGATAAAACGCTGCAACGGGCCGTGCCCGAACGTATTTTCCAGCAGCCGGATATCCGCCGCCTGCTGGATAGCAGCGACGAACAAGACCACCTGTTTATCGTGCTCGGCTCGCCGGTCACTGAAGTGGGCCGCGACCACGATTACGATTGGGCGATAGTCGAGCCTTCTTCCATGCGCTCAATCATCCAGCTCGCAGGCCGGGTGCGCCGCCACCGCGAACAGGCATGTGACTCGCCTAATATTTTACTGCTCGATACTAACCTCAAACATTTTGAGCAGCCTGGAAAACCAGCATTCCATAAACCTGGCTTTGAAACAGACGCCAATTGGCGGCTGAGTAGCCACTCACTTAATGAGTTGTTAACGGAAGATGAGTACAAGGTCATCGACGCGCGACCCCGCGTGCTGGCGCGGGGAACGCTACGCGCCAGTGAAAGCCTCGTCGATTTGGAGCATGAGCGGCTGCACCAGTTAATGATTGAACAGCCCGCCGAGCCGTTAACTAAAAAAGAGATAAGAATTGGTAAAGCACCCAAGCCGCCGCCATTGGGTGCCTATAGCTGGCATGTGATGCCGCAACTGCATTTAACCGGGGTATTGATTCAGCGTGATCCATTTCGCCAGCAGCTCGAACCTGAAATAACCCTAGCGCTGCTGCCCGATGAGGGCGGCGAAACCTGGACACTGCACCGCGTAGACGATGGCGCAAGGCGGGGTGAAAAGCTCTATGTGCCGGTAGAAGAGAGCCTGCTGGTGCGGGTAGACCTGACAAAAGAGCAGGGTGAACGAATTCAACCCTGGGGCGCCAGCGACTATTTAACCGCACTGGCTGTCTTGGCTGAAGACCTGGATATCTCCCTGGATCGTGCTGCTCGTACCTTCGGCACGGTCACGGCCTCGGCTAGAAATCAGCGGTGGGGGTATCACCCGGTGTTGGGGTTTTGGCGGAGCAAATGACGTTAAGCATGCTCGTTAATATCTGCGAGCGTTTCACGTGCAAGTGCTTGTATGCCAGCAAGAGCCTCAGCGCTGTCATTCGCAAGCCAGGCAAGACTGGGGAAATCAGAGCATAGGCCAACAAATTGCTGATCTTCTTCAGACCAAAGAATACTAAAGATGTGGTCGCTGTGATTTATCATCAGTTTTATGCCAAAAGAGTGTGATAACCAAAGGGAAAACGTATGGCAGATAATAGCAGAGCAGCGGAAATTCGCTCTGGGATTGAAGCCTTCTTAAGAGAGCGCTTCGATACCAAGGCGGAAAAGCTAGCTCCCGATGATCCGAAATACCATGCACTGGTTGAGCAGTTCGAATTCGATACCTGGATCAACGATGCGGCACGCCGCGTAGGCCAACTGCAAGTCGTTACCCACTCCCTCAAGCCTATTCACCCCGATGCCAAAGGCTCCAACCTTTACGCTCCACCTGAATCACTACATACCCACAACCTTGTTGGCAGTCATGTACTACCTGCCGATTTTGCGGGGGATGTTGTAGGGAACGCCGCAGCCCTGGATGTGTATAAATTCTTGAAGCTGCAATTCGAGGGAAAGTCGCTGCTTGAGCGTGCGCTAGAAGATGACAGCGATTTTGCCAAAGCGTTAAACGACAATCCCGAACAAGCCCATGCATGGATCAGCGCCTTTGCGGCGATTACCGAGCCGCGCGGTGAGCACGCCTCACATACCCGGGGCAAACAGCTCTATTGGCTGGTGGGGGATGATGCCGCAGACGTGGAAAATGATGCTGAGAATTTCCATCTGCTAGCACCGCTCTATGCCACCTCGCTGGCCCATCGCGTATTCCAAACCATTAACTATGACCGCTTTAGCGAAGACGCCAAAGAAGCACGTAAAGCCAAGCGGGAAGGCAAATACGCTGAACAACCTGTACACAGCTACCCTGACCTGGCCGTACAAAAAATGGGCGGCACCAAGCCGCAAAATATCTCGCAACTTAATAGCGAGCGGGGTGGTAACAACTATTTATTGGCATCGCTTCCGCCTAGCTGGAATGTGCGTGATATTCGCCCGCCGCTAAAAGTAGCCTCTGTGTTTTCTCACCCCGGTGTATTTGGCAGCCGGTCAGAAGTGCGCTCCCTTGTTAAAGACTTCAAGCGCTTTCTGGAGACCGATCCCTCCACGGATATGCACACCCGAGACCTGCGCGATGACTACACGGCCATGCTGATGGATGAGCTGGCGCTGTTTGCCATGCAGATGCATAGCCTACCTGCGGGTTGGAGCGACGATGAAAAATGTGAATTGGTCGCTGAAGAAGCCTTCTGGCTAGATCCTGGCCGCGCTGAAGAGGATATTCCTTTTCGTGAAGCTCGAAACAGCGTGGAGTGGGCAGAAGAGATTCGCCACCGTTTTGCTAACTGGCTCAACGCAGCGTTGGGTGAAAAGCTCCCATTAGGCGATGTGGAATTTCGTCACTGGCAGAAAACATTGGCGAAAGATGCTACCCATCAACGCCTGGAGGATCGTGACTGTCGATGGATGGAAAGCCTAATGGAAGCCTTACACAACCTGCCAGGAGGTGATGACGATGAGTGAAGTGAAAAACTTCCTAGTCCTGCCGCGCCTGCGGGTGCAAAACGCCAACGCGATTTCCAGCCCAATGACCTGGGGCTTTCCCGCCATGAGTGCTTTTGTAGGTTTGATGCATGCTCTGGAGAGGAAGTTAGCAGATTCGAGTCTTCCCGTTTCATTAGGCCGTGTTGGGGTTATTTGCCACGACTTTGAAGCCCAAGCCACTGAGGGCGGTTACATTCGGGGCTTTCATCTCACCCGCAACCCGGTAGATAAATCGGGTGGTACAGCAGCGATTGTGGAGGAAGGGCGCGTTCATCTTGATATCACTCTGATCTTCTCAATGGATAGTGCTGCTACAGAAAGTGAGCATGAAGATATTGCCCATCAAATCGGTGAGATCGTTGCGGGTATGCGTATTGCCGGTGGCAGCGTCATTCCTAACCGCGCCGTGCCAAGCCACAAGCAACGCCCACAATGGGTCACGCTTGATGACGATGAAGAAAAACGGCAAAAGCAGTTCGCCCGCCTAAAGCGCCGCTGGCTGCCGGGCTTTGCGCTAACCCTGCGCGATGACTACCTCATCGAACATCACCAAACGCTGCAACAGCAAAAACCGGAAGCCAGTTTGCTGGATGCGTGGTTAGACCTTTCACGGCTCAACCACTATTGCGCCCTGGAAAATGAAGGTGAATCCAACGAGAAGCCTGTTTGGCAGGTGCAGCGCCCCTATCGCGGCTGGCTGGTGCCTATCCCCGTGGGTTATGGCGCCATTTCCGATCTTTTTAATCCTGGTGAAGTGGCCAATGCTCGCAATGCCAAGACTCCGTTTCGCTTTGTTGAAAGTCTTTACTCCATTGGTGAATGGGTCAGCCCGCACCGCATGAAGCAACCTGAAGACCTGCTTTGGTACGTTGATAACGACGAAGAAGCGGGACTCTACCGACTCAATAACGATTACCACCTTCGCGCCTCAGCACAGTAAACAAGGAGCTCTATCATGGCTAAAAACGATACCCTTAAAACCGCTTCCGTCCTCGCCTTTGAGCGCAAACTTGACCCTTCCGATGCGCTGCTTTACGCCAGCAATTGGGAAAAAAGGCAAGATAATCAGCAGTGGCAGCCGGTAGAAGTACGCGAAAAATCGGTGCGTGGCACCATTTCCAACCGCCTGAAAGCCAAAGACCAAGACCCTGCCAAGCTGGATGCTCAGATTGAAAATCCCAACCTGCAAACAGTGGATGTCGCCACGCTGCCCCACGATGCAGACGCCTTAGTTGCTCGATTTACGCTGCGCGTTTTGGCTGGTGCCGGAACGCCCTCTGCTTGTAATAACGCTGATTACCAAGCCAAGCTGGAACAGGCGGTTGCCGAGTATAAACAAGTACAGGGCTTCGGCGAGCTGGCGCATCGCTATGCCAATAACCTCGCCAATGGCCGCTTCCTGTGGCGTAATCGCATGGGGGCAGAACAGGTAGAGGTCAGTGTTCGCCAACTGGAAAAGGGCAAAGCCACCAAAGAGTGGACATTTGATGCTCTGTCGCTTTCGTTGCGAGGCTTCGAGGACACCGCCGAGCTTAAAGAGCTCGCCAGTGTTATCGCCTCCGCGTTGGCGGGTGAACAGCACCTGCTGCTTGAAGTGGTCGCCTATGCGCGCGTGGGTAGCGGCCAGGAGGTGTTCCCTTCGCAAGAATTGATTCTCGAGCGGGGTCGGGGGGATAAGAGTAAAACGCTTTATCATGTTAGCAAGATTGCCGGTATTCACTCGCAGAAGCTGGGTAACGCCATTCGCACCATTGATACTTGGTACCCCAATGAGAACGATGAGGACCTTGGGCCTATTGCCGTGGAACCTTATGGTTCGGTGACTACCCAGGGTAAAGCGTACCGCCAGCCTAAGCAGAAGGCCGATTTCTATTCACTCCTGGATAACTGGATGATCAAGGATAAAGTGCCTACGAAGGAAGACCAGCACTTTGTAATGGCGACCCTGATTCGCGGCGGTGTGTTCGGCGAAGCGGGGTAAACCATGGATCACTATATCGACATTCGTTTAAGGCCCGACCCTGACTTTGCTCCAGCAATGTTAATGGGCGCGCTTTATAACAAGCTGCACCGGGCGCTGTTTGATTTACAGGCCGAAGATGTAGGCGTTAGCTTCCCTGACCATAAGCACGGTGTACGCGCTCGCACATTGGGTAATCACCTTCGCTTGCATGGCACGCAAGCGCGTTTGCAGCAGCTAATGAGTGCAAATTGGCTAATCGGCATGCGCGATCACACCCAGGTTAGTGACGTGCTTACGGTGCCTTCTAGTGCTAAGCATATCAACGTGGCGCGTAAGCAGTTCAATACGGGAAGCCCAAGCCGAGCCAAACGCTACGCCAAGCGGCATGACATCTCGGAAGACGAAGCGCGGCAAATTTACGCCAAATTGGCTGAACAGCGTATTGAGCTTCCTTTTGTACAGATCAATAGCCGCTCCACTCAGCAGCGTTTTAGCCTGTTTATTGAACATGGAAAACCGGCCGCTTCTGCAACGGAGGGCACGTTTAGCCATTACGGATTAAGTCCTAACGCTACGGTGCCCTGGTTTTGACCCTTTTTTTCACCATGAGAATAGGATGCCAATAATCAATCACTTAGCGGTATCGCTCAAAAAAGGGTGATACCGTTTTTTTCGGCCAAAGCTCTTTAACAATCAGCACATTAATTTTGATAAGCTCTAGTTAGCTGCCGCCCAGGCAGCTCAGAAATGGAAGATGGTCGATATACGCAGCAGGTCTACGTTAGCTGCCGCCCAGGCAGCTCAGAAAGCTCAGGCAACTACGCCGGTGCCGACGAGCCGGTTAGCTGCCGCCCAGGCAGCTCAGAAAAGTCAGGAAACCAGTAATCAGGTTGCGGCAGGGTTAGCTGCCGCCCAGGCAGCTCAGAAAGACACCAGCGCATGAGCGAGTCAGTTGCCCAGGTTAGCTGCCGCCCAGGCAGCTCAGAAACATCAGAATCGCTCCTTGAGGTTATTGGCCGCGTTAGCTGCCGCCCAGGCAGCTCAGAAAGACCGGCTGGCTGGCAGTGCTTTCCCGCCATTGTTAGCTGCCGCCCAGGCAGCTCAGAAAAGAAGCCAGCACGGCCACACGATGAACGCTATGTTAGCTGCCGCCCAGGCAGCTCAGAAATTCTCAGGGTTGGCGAATTGCTTGCCTTCCATGTTAGCTGCCGCCCAGGCAGCTCAGAAACGAGCGAGTTTCGCACAGCACCGAAGCGCAAAGTTAGCTGCCGCCCAGGCAGCTCAGAAATCAAAGTCGGGCGTCTCCATTTTCTTGATCTGGTTAGCTGCCGCCCAGGCAGCTCAGAAATTGCCACAGGTCAGCAAAGCCGTCATCGAGGCGTTAGCTGCCGCCCAGGCAGCTCAGAAAGGCATGACAGCGCAGCGGTGACAGCGACCAGCGTTAGCTGCCGCCCAGGCAGCTCAGAAACATGCCTGAATGTCGACTTCTCGCCAGCGCGAGTTAGCTGCCGCCCAGGCAGCTCAGAAATATCAGCTATGCCAGAAGGAGCAACACTAACAGTTAGCTGCCGCCCAGGCAGCTCAGAAAGGCAATTGCCCGGTATCGATGCGCTCATCAAGGTTAGCTGCCGCCCAGGCAGCTCAGAAAAACGCCACCGACGCCGCGACCGAGCGTGACCGGTTAGCTGCCGCCCAGGCAGCTCAGAAATTTCCAGGGTGGCTCCGTTTCGGCCAGCGTGAGTTAGCTGCCGCCCAGGCAGCTCAGAAAATGCTGATCCCTTTATTGATCAATGCGGTTGAGTTAGCTGCCGCCCAGGCAGCTCAGAAACGGTGCGCTCATGATATTTTTTAATCATAGGGGTTAGCTGCCGCCCAGGCAGCTCAGAAATAGCCCCTTCGCCTTGCTCGGTTGCTGTGCCGGTTAGCTGCCGCCCAGGCAGCTCAGAAATAGCCGCTGTGACTGAGGCGCGATTAACCGCCGTTAGCTGCCGCCCAGGCAGCTCAGAAATTGGGCACAGCGGACTGGGCGGCGGCCGTGACGTTAGCTGCCGCCCAGGCAGCTCAGAAATCGTTGGCACCATCACGTCAGAGCTTCCGATGGTTAGCTGCCGCCCAGGCAGCTCAGAAACTTGATCATTTCGTTCAACCGATCAACGCGGCGGTTAGCTGCCGCCCAGGCAGCTTAGAAATGATAGTGGCATCGGGCGCCCTCCTGCGCCGTGTTAGCTGCCGCCCAGGCAGCTCAGAAAAACTAAAAGAGGCGGAAGCTGAAACTGCGGATGTTAGCTGCCGCCCAGGCAGCTCAGAAATTGATGAGCTGTGTGAAGGGCTTGGCGCTTACGTTAGCTGCCGCCCAGGCAGCTCAGAAAGTGGAGCGGGATCTGTCCGCGATCATGAGCAGGTTAGCTGCCGCCCAGGCAGCTCAGAAACAAGAGGCGGTTTCTTTTGCGCGGGAGGAAAGGTTAGCTGCCGCTCAGGCAGCTCAGAAAACGGCGGCAGGCCGTTATCAGTTTCTTTCGCGGTTAGCTGCCGCCCAGGCAGCTCAGAAAATAATGCGCAGGAACTCGGCCCACTCGCCCGCGTTCGCTGCCGTGCAGGCAGCTCAGAAACAGATAATCAACACCACCAACAACGATTGAATGTTCGCTGCCGTGCAGGCAGCTCAGAAAGACCCCAAGCGCAATATCGAAAAGGCTATGGCGTTCGCTGCAGCCCAGGCAGTCTACCAAGGAATAAAACTCACTCCTCAGGACTCGGCTCCATAGCACGCTTGTCGTCAGGGAGACGGACGATGTCGCCTTTGTGGAGCTTGCCGTGGCTGTCCAGGCGCTGGCCCTGGGGGCCAATGATCGCTACCACCGGGCCGATGCTGACCGCTTCGTCTTCCTGGTAGCTTTGCACGTCGACTCGAACCGAACAGCCCTGGTAGCGGGCGGAGATGATATCACCGGTATGCGGTCTGGCGTCGTGGTTGGGATCCTGGGCGTAATGGTGCGCAACGCTGGCGCTGCCTGGCATATCCCATTCAATGTGCCGATGCATAGAAAACTCCTTCTTCGTGGTGCGTTGCAAGCAACAAAGATAAATATCGTTATATTAGCGTAGCTTACTTATTCGCTACTTTCGCCCTGGTTAGGCTGTCCGACGTGTTGAAACATGAAGTTAAGCGCTGCGGGCAGACTGGCCTGCCAGACTCTCCAGGTATGGCCGCCGGGGTAAAGGTCCATATGCACTGAGGTGGGTTGAATCTTTTCCATGGCCTGGCGCAGTTGCCGGGCGTGAAACTCGGCGTCATATACATCACTGCGCCCTGCGCTGATATACATTGGAACGTGGGGCACGTCGCTATGCTCTTCCAAGGGGCGAGGCGTCACTTTGATGCGGTAATCCTCAAGGTGCGCGGTGTAGTTCAACTGCTGCCAAAGCTGGCGGTCGAACTCGCCCTGCTCGTCAAGAAAGGCAGGGTGACGGTTGGCAGAGGAGTTGTTGGGTGGAAAAGGCACATAGCTCGCGGGACTGAGCGCGGCGACGGCCGCGAAAAGGTCGGGGCGCTCCAGGGCGAAGTTAATCGCGCCAAAACCGCCGGCCGAGAGCCCACCCACGCCGCGCATCGAGCGCTCGTCGCCCACACGGTAGTGGTTTTCCACATGGGGCATGAGGTCGTTGAAAAAGGCACTGCGGGCCGCTTCGTTATGGCCATCGACCCACCAGCTGCGGCTGCCGGGCATGATGAAGACGCTGGGCGGAATGTGCCCGGCACGAATCAACCGGTCAGCGGTCTGCTGCAAATTGCCCTTGGCCAGCCAGTCGCGTTCGTTACCAAACGAGCCGTGCAGGAGGTAAACCACAGGGTAGACGGTGTCGCTGTTTTCAGCATAGCCATCAGGCAGGTAAACCGTGTAGGGGTAGGGGTTGCCCAACGTCGGCGAATCGAAATGGTGTCGCTCCACACTGCTGGCGAGGGCGGTTGAAGTGGCCGCCAACAGCCCCGCGAGTAAACCAAACAGGCTGATGAATCCGAGCCGCCAAAGTGGGCGTTTCCTCATGAGCACCTCGTCTGTCGGGAATTCTCGTGTTCTACCGGGGTCGGACAACTCACGGGGTGGGATGTTCAAGATGCTAATGCGTCGGCGTCGCGCAACACAACGTGGCGGGAGGGTTCATGCAGAAAGTGGAAGAAATCTTTTGGCTTAGAGCTTACGGCTGTATAGCCGTTTTTTTATTCCACTTGATGGACCAGGTCAACAAGTACGTCGACAACCTCGTCACTGATTTCATGCGTATCCCCCTGGTATTGGGGACGCCGATTTTCCTGTTTATTTCGGTGTTCGTATTTGCCGTTCGCTACGATAAAGCGGTGCCTGAAGGGTTCATACGCCAGCGGGTCAAATACGTCATGCTGCCGTATTTCGTTTATGGATTTATCTATTCAACGGCGGAGTGGGCGAAAAGGGGGGCAGAAGGTGACCCGGTCAACTTCTGGGCCAATGCCGTTGAGTATTTTGTTTATGCCGGCTGGCACGGTTACTTCCTGATCATTGCGATGCAGTTTTATGTCGGTTATTGGCTGTTTACCCGCTTGCGCCTCTGGCGAGTCAACCCGTTACCGTGGTTCTGGCTATCTTGCCTGATCAGCATGGCCTACTGGGGAACGGCGTACTGGCAGGGCGTCAATCCGCCGGGGTATCTGCTCTGGGTGGCGCCGCTGGGCTGGCTTTACCTGTTTTTCCTGGCGTTGGTGCTCGTGCGTTACTACCCGCTGGCCCCTGATGGCATCAAAGCCCAGCGACCGCAGTGGATGAAGTATCTGGCCCACCCGGCCTGCCTGGGCCTGTTTGTACTTGGGCTTGGTGTGGCAACACTTGCCCACCTGCCGGCCTTTACATCAAAAGAGGTCTGGGTCATTCCGTTCTTTGTGTTGTTTACGCTCTGTGCCACACGTCAGCTCAAGGGCTATACGGCACCGAATTGGGTCCGCCAGATCAATGTGTATTCGTTTGGCATCTATCTGGCGCATCCGATGTTTTTCATCGCCACCGACCTGATCATCGCGCCTTTATCGCTGCCCATCGTGGTTTACGCCGTAATGCTTGCGTTGGTAAGCATGACGGGCTGTATCTTGCTAAGCAAGGTGGTCAATACATCCAGAATCGGGGCGATGATGTTTGGCAAACAACTGAATGTGGCCATGCACTAGGCGACCCCTGGCGAGGTAGTGGCATTGTCGTTGGTCAACGTATGAATGCGGGTGGGGCAGGCATGCAGTCGCTGCATGAAGTCGTGCAGGGCGCTGCGGTCGAGGTCGGGGTCGAAGCCGCCCAGACGCTCCAACCACGTTCGTCGTACCGCTATGTAAGGCGGCGATTGAAGCGCTGAGGCTAAAAAGCGTTGTAACAGGCGTGCGGGAAAGGTGGGCTCACTGGGGCCGAGCACGACGGCATCCACGGCGTAGCTATCCAGCATGGGAAACATTGCCACCCAGAGGGTCACCGGCAGGGCCGTGGCGTGGAGGGCAAACACCAGCCATTCGGCCTGGCTGGTGGCGGCCGCATGGTTCAGCCGCGCACCCAGCGCGGTGCCCGGCAGGGTGGTGCAGTGGGCAGCGAAGCGTTGCTCCATCAGGGTTAACCGGGGGTCACGGAGCAAACTGGTTATCTGCAGTGTGAAAGCGGGATGGTCGGCGGCTGCTAGGTGAATGTTGCGTAAATGGCGGGGCAGTTGGGCACCCGTTACGCTGGTGTCGATAATAAAGCAGACCGACTTCATGGGTTGCCCTCCGGTCTATGTGTCTGGTTTTTGCTTATTGTAACTGATTGTGTATAAAAGTTTACTATAGTCTCTACCGTTTGGCGCGCAAGTAAATTAAGCGGGTGAATTTGGCTGCAATATCGAGTGCACCTCTGTGGTGCAATTAAGTCTGTTCTTGCTTATTTGTGGTGCAATAGTTGGCGACATTGGGTTCTGAATGGACGTTTATGCCTGATATGCAACATGAAGTGGCACCAGAGTGATTTTTAAAGTCATTTAAAAACAACTATTTGCCATTATTTTATGCCATATTGGTGCAATATTGGCACGCAACCTGCATTATTTGCGGTAGCGGCTAGTAGGTCATAGGCAAATCGCCTGGCGGCGTGCTACAACATTAGCCGGTTTCTATCGCTAGACGTTCTGTTGATGGCAACGGACAAACGTTGAGTGAATAAGCAAGGCAGGCGTGCCATGATGCACGCGACATGTCGAACAACATTTATTGGTAGCTTACTGTCATTAGCTTTAAGCCACGCTCATACCGGAGGACACTATGTCAGCCAAGACTCTCGCGCTAATTGAAGAGCATGATGTTAAGTGGGTAGACCTGCGTTTCACCGACACCCGCGGTAAAGAGCAGCACGTGACCGTGCCTGCCCGCGATGTGGACGAAGAGTTTTTCGAAAACGGTCAGATGTTTGATGGTTCGTCCATCAACGGCTGGAAGGGCATCAACGAATCCGACATGATTCTGCGCCCCGAAGATGGCACTGCCTATCTCGATCCGTTCACTGAAGATGCCACGCTGGTATTGCGCTGTGACATTATCGAACCGGCCACCATGCAGGGCTATGACCGTGACCCACGCTCCATTGCCAAGCGCGCCGAGGCGTACCTGCAGTCAACCGGTCTTGGCGACACGGCTTTCTTCGGTCCTGAGCCCGAGTTTTTCATCTTTGACGAAGTCCACTGGAAATCCGACATCCAGGGCGCCATGTACAAGATCACGTCTGAAGAAGGTGCATGGGCCACGGACAGCCAGGTAGAAGGTGGCAATCTGGGCCACCGTCCGCGTGTTAAAGGCGGCTACTTCCCGGTTCCACCGGTCGACAGCTTCCACGATATCCGTGGTGCCATGTGTAACACCCTGGAAGCGATCGGCCAGTCGGTAGAAGTTCACCACCACGAAGTTTCCAACGCTGGTCAGAACGAAATCGGTGTGAAGTTCAACACGCTGGTGAAGAAAGCCGACGAAGTTCAGGAAATGAAGTATGTGATCCACAACGTGGCGCATGCCTACGGCAAAACGGCAACCTTCATGCCGAAGCCGCTGGTGGGTGATAACGGTTCGGGCATGCACGTTCACCAGTCGTTCTGGAAGGACGGTACCAACCAGTTCGCAGGCGACGAGTACGCGGGTCTCTCCGAAATGGCGCTTTACTATATTGGCGGCATCATCAAGCACGCCCGTGCCCTGAACGCCTTCACCAACGCTTCTACCAACTCGTACAAGCGCCTGGTACCGGGTTTCGAGGCACCGGTCATGCTGGCTTACAGTGCCCGTAACCGTTCGGCATCCATTCGTATTCCGTACACGGCCAGCCCGAAAGGCAAGCGTGTTGAAACCCGCTTCCCTGACCCGACGGCCAACCCGTACCTGGCTTTTGCGGCGATGCTGATGGCCGGTATCGACGGCATCAAGAACAAGATTCACCCTGGCGACGCCATGGACAAGAACTTGTACGACCTGCCGCCGGAAGAAGGCAAGTCGGTACCCACCGTGGCAAGCAGCCTGGATCAGGCGCTGGAAGCGCTGGACACCGACCGGGCCTTCCTGACCGAAGGTGGCGTGTTCACCGACGAAATGATCGATGCCTACATCGAACTCAAGATGGAAGACGTGGAGCGGATCCGCATGACCACGCATCCGGTCGAGTTTGATATGTATTATAGCTGCTAACAACAGCGGCTAATCTCACCTATGTGGTGCAGATGATCCTAAACCCCGCCACGGCGGGGTTTTTTAGTTGAGGGGGACGCATGTTGCGCAAGGTGTTAATGGCGCTGACCAAAGGCTGGGGCATCGGCCTTGGTCTGGTGCTGGCCGTATGGGTGGATGTTACGGCTGCATCATCAACCGTCTATCGAGTGGTCGATGAACACGGCAATGTCACCTTTTCCGACACCCCGAGCGAGGGTGGGGAAGCGCTTGAGCTGGCGCCGTTGCCTGGATTGCCAAGCGAATACGCCGAGAGGTCCGATGAGCCACCGGCCACCTCACCTGGCCAGCCCTTCATGCCTTACGACCGCTTCCAGATTCGCTCGCCAAGCGATGGCACCGAGGTGGGTGCCGACACGCCGGTAATGCTGAGTATTAGCCCCCGGTTACGTGATGATCATCGGGTACAGCTGCGGGTGAATGGCAAGCTTAGCCAGTCGGCGCTGCACAGCGATGTGTTCTGGTTGGCAAACTTGCCCACCGGTCGGCATCGGCTTCAGGCTGAGCTATTGGATAGCCATGGGCGACGGCAGCACCGCACAAACACGGTGACGATTGTGGTGGCAGAATAGCGTCAATGCGCCATTATGGTGCATGTGGTCGCTGGAAGCGTCGATGACCTGCGCTAAAACGACTCGCCATGCACCGCCACACGGCGCAAGTGCCGTGCAAATCAGCACGCTGGCCCATTTGGCGCGCTTTTTGCAGTTCTCTCTACATCTTTCCAGCGGAAGGCTGACCCAAGATAATGGACGAGGCGACTTTGCAAGACATCACCATGCACCAGCGTTTACTTGAACACCTCACCACGGCGGTGCTGCTGCTGGACGGCCGCCTCAATGTGTGCTGGATGAATCCTGCCGCAGAGGCGTTGTTTGCCGTTAGCCTCAGCCGTGTGCGGGGGATGAGCCTGGACGAGATGCTGGGCGGTGATGAAAGCATCGATGAGGTGTTGGCCAAAGCCCGCGATGCGTTTCATCCCTTTACCCAGCGTGAGGCGCGCATTACGCCGCTGAATCGCGATCCGCTCACCGTCGACTATACGGTAACCCCCCTGTCCGACACGGAACTGTTGCTGGAGGTCGAGCCCCGCGACCGGCTGATGCAGATTTCCCGCGAGGAGGCGCTCACCACCCGCCAGGAAACTATCAAGGTGCTGGCGCGCGGCCTTGCTCACGAAGTCAAAAACCCGTTGGGTGGTATTCGTGGCGCGGCGCAGTTGCTTGAACGCGATCTGGATAACCCGGCGCTGCGTGAATTTACCCATATCATCGTCGAAGAAGTTGACCGGCTACGGGACATGGTGGATTCCATGCTGGGGCCCAATTACATCGTCAAACACGAGCCGGTCAATATTCACAAGGTGCTCGAACGTGTGCGTTCATTGCTGATCGCTGAGCACCCTTGGGTCGATATTCAACGGGATTACGATCCCAGCCTGCCGGACCTGTTCGGCGATGAAGCGCAGATGATCCAGGCGGTGCTGAATGTGGCCCGCAATGCGGTTCAGGCCATGGGCGATGCCGAGACGCCGACACCGACGCTGGCGTTGCGCACCCGTGCGCGCCGCCAGTTTACGTTGGGCGCCGAGCGGCACCGCCTGGTCAGCGAGGTGGGCATTATCGACAATGGCCCCGGCATTCCCGGCTCCCTGCAAGAAACCCTGTTTTATCCGATGGTCTCGGGCCGTGCCGAAGGCAGCGGGCTTGGACTGTCGATCGCCCAATCAATTTTGCACCAACATCAAGGACTGATCGAATGCGACTCACGCCCAGGGCGCACCGAATTTCGTTTATTGATTCCCTTGGTTATTAATGTCACCGGAGAAGCGTCATGACAGAGCCTGCCCGTAATGATGTTGCGCGGGTCGTCATTGTTGACGATGACCGTGCGATTCGCTGGGTACTTGAACGTGCGCTGGCGCAACCCGATCTCGAGGTTGAATGTATCGAGCGTGCCGACACGGCCCTTTCCCGCTTGCTCGAGAGTCCGCCGGATGTCCTGGTTACCGATATTCGCATGCCGGGAATTGATGGCCTGGACCTGATGGCCCGGGTACGCGAGGCCCACCCCGATTTGCCGGTGATCGTGATGACCGCGCATTCGGACCTGGACAGCGCCGTGGCGTCTTATCAAGGCGGCGCCTTCGAATATCTACCCAAGCCGTTTGACGTGGATGAGGCGCTGGCGCTGGTGCGTCGTGCCATTGCCCATGCGCGCGAACGTCAGCGCCCGGTCACGGTGCCGGAGGGGCTCAACGCGGAAATTATCGGTGAAGCCCCTGCCATGCAGGAGGTTTTCCGGGCGATCGGGCGTTTGTCTCATTCGCATATTACCGTGCTGATCAATGGCGAGTCGGGCACCGGTAAAGAACGTGTTGCCGAGGCGCTACATCAGCACAGCCCGCGCCAGGGCAAGCCGTTCATTGCGCTGAACATGGCGGCGATTCCGCGGGACTTGATCGAGTCCGAGCTGTTCGGCCATGAGAAAGGGGCCTTTACCGGTGCCACTTCACAGCGTCAGGGGCGCTTTGAGCAGGCCAATGGCGGCACGCTGTTTCTGGATGAAATTGGCGATATGCCGGCTGAAACCCAGACGCGGTTGCTGCGCGTACTGGCCGACGGCGAGTTCTATCGCGTGGGGGGGCATACGCCGACAAAAGTCGACGTGCGGATTATCGCGGCCACCCACCAGAACCTTGAATCACTGGTCGACGATGGGCGCTTCCGGGAAGACTTGTTTCATCGCCTGAACGTCATTCGCATCCACTTGCCGAAGCTGGCCGAGCGCCGTGAGGATATCCCCAGGCTGACGAGTCACTTTCTGGCCGAGGCGGCCAAAGAGCTGTCCACGGATGTGAAAGTGCTGACCCCCGAAGCGGAAGCACATCTGACCCGCCTGCCCTGGCCGGGCAATGTTCGCCAGTTAGAAAACATCTGCCGCTGGCTGACGGTGATGGCCTCGGGACGTGAAGTGCTGGTAGAAGATTTGCCCGCGGAATTGCGCGCACCCAGCGCCTCTGAGTCAAGTGCCCACGGTGACTGGCGGAGCGCTTTTCGCGATTGGGCGGATCACGCCCTGGCAGAAGGCCACACCCATTTGCTGGAAGAGGCCGTGCCGGATTTCGAACGCATCTTGATAGAAACCGCGCTCAAGCACACCGGCGGGCGTAAGGGCGAGGCCGCAGAATTACTGGGCTGGGGGCGCAATACGTTGACCCGCAAACTGAAAACGCTGCTGCCTGCGCTGGCGGCGGACGAGTAGCGCAAGCCGCAATGAGCTTACGTTACTTGCCTTCTTGTTTCAGGCGTTCTATTTCAGCGAGCAGCGCATCGGCTTCCTCCGTCAAGGTGGCATTTGCCCGCATGTCACCGTTGCGTGATGCCTCCATGGCGGCTTGCAGCTTGCGTTCGTAGTCTTGCTGTAGCTTCTTTTTGGGGTCGCGCTTGAAAAGGCCAAACATGGACGCTCTCCTTCTGTGTGTACATTGTTTGTACACCCTTGGAGAGTGTTTGTCTAATGCTGCGACACCTTTACTCCTTACCTTTAGCGGCTAGCGGCGTGAACAGGCGATTGTACTGGCGTGCAGGACGGCGCTGCATCGCATCAGGAAGGCGTCAAAGTCGCTGAGCAAGGTGTCAAGGCTTTCGTGGAGGCGGTGATCGTCGTCCAGCATGCGCAACGACAGGCGCTGCCGTTCGGCCCAGTCAATGACCGGGCGAGGGGGAATCACGTCATCCTGCCAGCCGTGAATCACGTGAGTGCAACTGGCTTGGAGCGTGGGGGCGGTTTCCGGGTAATGCGGTAGACCAATGGCCGGGGCCAATAAAAAGCAGCCCAGTACGGGCTGCTGTGAACTGACCGCTGCACTTAGCCAGCCACCCAGGCTTGAGCCGGCAAAGACGCAGCACTCAGGGTTGTCACCCCGCGCCGACAGCGTCGCCAAAAGATGCTTTAGGCGTTGCTGGGGGTCGGGTTGGTCTCGATAATCCATCACGACGGCCTCGCAGTCGTCGAGCTTTTCGGCAATGCCTTTCAGCGCCTGCATTTTCAATGCGCCGGGGCCGCTTTCCAAGCCATGTGATAGGTAGACCGTTAGCATAATGTCGTTAACTCGCTGATTGTTGAATAGCTTCTCCACCTTGCTCGATGTCTTCACCCGCCCCGCGAATGGTATTGCAACCGCTCACTAACAGTAAGATGGTGATGCTAAGAATGCCAAGAGCTGTCATGCGTTTCATAGAAGCTTCCTTTCAGGTGGTCACCCCCTTCAAGGGGGTATTAGCTAGACTAGCAAACGTTAGCCATTTAGCGACACTGGCAGTATGTACCTCTTTATCCTAATCACCATGCTATTTTGTCGCATGTGTCATTACGCCACATTTTTTGTGTGCCGTCGTCGCCGCAAATGAACCCTTTGGCATTTATTTAAGATATTGTTTTAATTGGTTTTTTAATTTTTTTTAAGCGAAGTTGGCCTGATGCCTGCTTCGTTAGGTGTGTATGCGAAATGATAAGGAAGCTTGTTTATTCGCATTGATTAAAGTCACGGTCACAAAGGTCAAATCATTGGGTTCAGAAACGTTGTTATGCAGGTAAAGTCGTTACGTAGGAAAGGTTGATCTCGTGTTGGAAGGTAATGGGAAGCTGGTCAGTCAAAAGGTAATAGGTTGGAAGGAAAAGTAGCAGAGAGGTAAGCAGTAGAAAGGTAAGCAGTAGAAAGGTAAAGCGGGTCAGGGGAGTGTCACGGCAGTAAAAGGAAGGCAGGAAGCCCGAGTGATAATGAATGGAACATTCAAAGGAATGGGCACTCTCCGTTTTAGCATAAGGAGGCGCTAAACATCAGTGTCATGGAATGACGACGATGCGAAATTACCACCTTGTTCCGGCGAGGTGGTTTTTTTGCGTCTGATCGATGCCTTATCGCTCTAGCCCATCAGGTAAAGGCTGAGCAGCGCAAAGCCATAGCCCATGGCGGCGCTGGCAATCACATCGCTTGTGTAGTGCAGGCCCAGGCCCACCCGGGATATCGCAATCAGTACCGACAGGGGAATGACCACTGGCAGTAACCACGGCGTGTGGGCGGCGACCAGCACGCTGAACATCACGGCGTGCATGGTATGCCCGCTGGGAAAGCTATAGCGATCCCGGGCCGGTGCATTGCACTGAATACCGCTGCGATAAGTGATATACGGCCGCTCACTGCACAGGCGGGTTTTTACCAGCCGGTAAATGGCGATGGCGACGCTGGCGATCAGGGTGTACTGCAGCACTCGCCAGGCGCCGTCAGGCTGCAGCCAGGGTTGCGCCAGGATCAGTAGCACCCAGACCGGCCAATCACCCAACCGGCTGGCAGCCTGGAGTGTCATGCGCCAGGGCCGGTAGAGCGATAGGCGCGATACGCGCTGGCAAAACTGCCATTCCAGCAAATCAAGACGATCGAATACGACGAGGGGGCGGGGTCGCATGATAAGCCTCCTGGGCCTTTTGAAGATAATCAAGAAACTGCCGGGCAATGCCCGCCCAGCTTTGCTCAAGGGCTTTCAGCCGGGCGAGACGACTGTACTTGGCATAGTCCGCCGGGTGTTGGCAGAGGGTCACCGCCGCCTGACTAAAGGCCGCCGAGTCGTTGATGGGCACGGTAATGCCGTTGTAGCCGCTCTGGATCAGCTCGGCGCTGGCCGCGTGCCGATAGGCCACCACGGCGAGCCCGCTGGCCATGGCCTCACTGACCACGTTGCCCCAGGTTTCGGAAAGCGAGGGGAAGATGAACAGGTCGGCGCTTGCGTAATGCCGGGCAAGCGCGTCTGGATCAATAAAACCGGTAAAATGGACATCCGGGAGCGCGCTTTCAAGCTGGGCCTTTGCGGGGCCATCACCCACGATAACGTGGGCCATGTCCGGGCGGACGTTGCGCATGGCGTGATAGGTTTCCTGTAGCAACGCGAGGTTTTTTTCGGCGGCGAGCCGCCCGACATAAAGCGCCACCGGCTGATGGTCGTTAACGCCCCAGGCACGACGTAATTCAGGGTCGCGGTGGGCAGGGGAAAAACGCTCACCATCGATGCCGCGTGACATCACCGCGACGTCGTGGATGCCTTGCTGGCGAAGTTGACTGGCCTGCAGTTGGGTAGGCACCAGGGTTAACCCGCAACCGTTATGGAAATAACGCAAATAGCGGCGGGTTGCCGAGGCGAGCCAGGGAACGCCGTAATCGCCACAGTAGTGGTCGAAATTGGTGTGCCAGCCCGCCACCAGCGGAATGCCCATCTGGCGTGCTGCCAGGCGTGCCGACCAGCCCAGCGGGCCTTGGGTGGCCAGGTAAACCACATCGGGGCGCTGCTCTTTCCAGAACTTGCGCAAAGTCGCGGGGCGACAAAAGCCTACCTGAACGTCGCGGTAGCCCGGGATGGCAAAGCGAGGTACCTGTAGCTCGGCCCGTGCCTGAGTTGCCTTGGCGGCAAGCGGGGGCTTTGGCCGAATCACATCAATAAGAACCTGATGGCGGTCAAGCTCGCGGCTAAGCCGACTCAAGGTGTGTGCGACACCATTGATTTCCGGTGCCCATGTTTCGCTGACGATGCAAAGCCGCATGTGCGATCCGCCCTCTTGTCTATTTACAGAGCAGTTTGGACGACAGGGATGACATGCCTAAGACAGGCAGGTGAATAAGCGATGACAGCAAGGCGCCTGTCAGCGTTTAAAGGAGACCCGCCTAAGGGTTGTGCAAGGATGTACGATGTAGCCGTGATGCATGTTCCAAAAATGGGGAGTTACAGATGAAATCAACGGTGTTAATCACGGGGGCCAACCGGGGTGTCGGGCTGGCGCTGGCAGAGCACTATTTTGATGAAGGCTATCGCGTTATCGGCGTTTGCCGGCAGTCATCCGACGCGCTGGACCGCGTGGCGGATCAGGTGATCGAGTCGACTGATGTCACTCAGCCTGATGATGTCATAAGCCTTGCCGAGACCCTGAAGGGCCAGTCGCTAGACTTGCTGATCAACAATGCCGGGTTGCTGCGCGATGAATCCCTGGGCAGTCTTGATTTCGACAGTATCCGCGAGCAGATGGAAATCAATGCCTATGCGCCGCTGCGGGTGGCAGAAGCCCTGCTGCCCAATCTCGGCAAAGGCAGCAAGATCGCCAATATCACCAGTCGCATGGGCTCCATCGCGGATAACGACTCGGGCGGCCGTTATGGGTACCGTGCGTCCAAGGCGGCGCTCAACGCCTTTGGCAAATCGCTGGCGATGGATTTGAAACCCCGCGGCATTGCCGTGGCCCAACTGCACCCCGGCTATGTGCAAACGCGCATGGTGAATTTTGGCGGGTTTATCAGCCCGCAGGATGCCGCGCTCGGTATTGCCGCGCGGATTGAGGAATTGACCCTCGATAACAGCGGCGGGTTTTGGCACAGCAACGGCGAGTCACTCCCCTGGTGATGACGTGCGCTGCCCCGTGGCACTGTCAAAAGGGTGCAGCGCGTCGCGGGGCACGTAGAACCGAAGGGTTTCGCCCTCGGCCACTGGCGGCTGGCCGGAGACGCGGATGACCATGGGCTGGTCACTGTCGGCAAGGTTCGCATACAGGTGGCTTTCGGCTCCGGCGGCCTCAAACAGCGCAAGCGTTGAGTCGATGGTTAGGTGAGGCGCTGTGGGCGGCGTTAAGTGCATATCATCCGGGCGAATGCCGACGGTATCGGTGCCTTCTGGCAGGTTATCCAGCAGGCCGTTGCCATCTTTAGCCTTCAGGTAGTCCACCGGCAGCATGTTCATGGCGGGGGAGCCGATAAACCCGGCCACAAAGATGCTGGCGGGGCGGGCGTAGATCTCCATCGGCGTGCCCACCTGCTCGATCTGCCCGGCGTTCAGCACCACCAGGCGGTCACCCAGGGTCATGGCTTCCAGCTGGTCGTGGGTCACATACAGGCTGGTGGTTTTCAACCGCCGCTGTAGCTGCTTGATTTCCACACGCATCTGCACGCGCAGCTTGGCATCCAGGTTGGAAAGGGGCTCATCGAATAGAAACGCTGCCGGGTCGCGAACCAGGGCACGGCCCATTGCGACGCGCTGGCGCTGACCGCCGGAGAGCTTGCGCGGTTTGCGCGCCAGAAACTCTTCGATCTCCAGCATTTTGGCGGCAGCATGAACGCGCTGTTCAATCTCATCTTTTTTGAAGCCGCGGTTTTTCAGGCCATAGGCAAGGTTGTTGTACACCGTCATATGCGGGTAAAGCGCATAGTTCTGGAACACCATGGCAATATCCCGCTCGGCGGGTTCGAGCTTGTTCACTATTCGCTCGCCGATTTTGAGTGTGCCGTCGGTGATGGTTTCCAATCCTGCCACCATGCGCAGCAGGGTAGATTTTCCGCAACCTGAAGGCCCCACCAGCACCACGAACTCGCCGTCTTCGACCTGCAGGTCCACGTCCTTGACCGCCTGGACATCGCCGGTATAGGTCTTCGCTATTCCCTCCAGGGTAATGCTGGCCATGTTATTTCTCCGTCTCGGTCAGGCCTTTCACGAACAGGCGTTGCATAAACAGAATCACTAGTACCGGTGGCAGCGCGGCCATCACCACCGCTGCCATCACCAGGTGCCATTGGGGGTTTTCTTCCGAGGTCATGCGCTGGATGCCCATCACGATGGTGGTGTAGTCGGGGTCAGTGGTGATCAGCAGCGGCCACAGGTACTGGTTCCAGCCGTAGATAAACATGATCACGAACAGCGCAGCGATATTGGTCACCGAAAGTGGCATCAGGATGTCCTTGAAGAACTTCATAGGCCCGGCGCCATCGACCCGGGCGGCCTCGAGCATTTCTTCGGGGACGGTCATGAAGAACTGGCGAAACAGGAAGGTTGCGGTGGCCGAGGCAATCAGCGGAATCGACAGGCCAGCAAAGCTGTTGAGCATGCTGAGATCGGCCACTACCTGATACGTCGGGATAATGCGTACTTCCACCGGCAGCATCAGGGTGACGAAGATCAGCCAGAAGAAAAACATGCGGAAGCGGAAGCGAAAGTAGACGATGGCAAAGGCGGATAACAGCGAAATAAACAGCTTGCCCACGGTGATCGCCATGGCCATTACAAAGCTGTTCCAGAGCATCAGCGCGGCGGTTGGAGAGTTGGTCGACGAAACGCCGGATTGCCACATTTGGGTATAGTTTTCGATCCCATGTCTGCCAGGTAGCAACGGCAGGGTGCCGCGCAGTAGCTCATCAGGTGCCTGGGTCGATGCCACAATGGCGATATAGACGGGGAAAACCACCAGTGCCACGCCGATGATCAACACAGTATGGGCAAAGCAATTGGCCCAGGGTCGGTTTTCAACCATTACAAGGCTCCAACAAGGCCGGATTCGCAGGCCGTCCGTTAGTAGTTAACGCGCCGCTCGATAAAGCGGAACTGGATCACGGTCAGCGCGACCACAATGACCATCAGAATCACCGACTGAGCGGCCGAAGACCCCAGGTTCAGCCCCACGAAGCCGTCGGCATACACCTTATACACCAGGATGTTGGTGGCCTGTGCCGGTCCGCCTTCGGTGGTGGCGTGGATAATCCCAAAGGTGTCGAACATGGCATACACCACGTTGACCACCATCAGGAAGAAGGTCGTGGGCGACAGCAGTGGGAATACAATCGTCCAGAAGCGCTTGGTGGGGCTGGCGCCGTCAATGGCGGCTGCTTCGATCAGCGATTGCGGTATGGACTGCATGCCTGCCAGGAAAAACAGAAAGTTGTAGGAGATCTGCTTCCAGGAGGCGGCTAAAATCACCAGCAGCATGGCATCGCTGCCGGAATTGCGGTTATTCCAACTGTAGCCCGCCATTTCCAGCATGTAGGGCACGATGCCTATGGAGGGGTTGAAGATAAACCACCACAAAACGCCCGCCAGGGCGGGGGCAATGGCGTAGGGCCACACCAACAGCGTGGTATAGGTGCTGCGCGAACGAATCATCCGATTGACGGTGCTGGCCAGCAGTAGCGCCATGGACATCGACACCAGCGTGGTGCCCACCGCAAAAATTACCGTCACCGACAGCGAATTAAGATAGCTGCCGTCGCGGAACAGGCGGGCAAAATTTTCGAGCCCCACAAACGTCGAGCGTAACCCAAAGGCATCTTCGCGCAGGAGTGATTGATACAGGGCCTGACCCGCCGGCCAGATAAAGAAAATCAGCGTGATGATAACCTGGGGGGCCAGCAGGGCGAAAGGCAGCCAACGCCCTGGAAAGGTCATGCGTTTTGTTTGCATGGCAAGCTCTTGAACACAGCCGAACGAAAGCGCCGCCTACCCTTGGGTAAGCGGCGACGTCAGTGCCTGGTTACTGATTGGCGGCTTCGAAGTCCCGCAGCAGAACATTGCCGCGTTCCACGGCATCGTCCGCCGCTTCCTGGCCGGATTTATCGCCAGTCATCACGGCTTCCATTTCCTCGGAGATAATGTCGCGAATCTGCACAAAGTTACCAAATCGTAGGCCTTTGGAGTTTTCGGTCGGCTCGTTGAGGGTCATCTGCTCAAGCGAAATATCCGCCCCCGGGTTCTCTTCGTAATAGCCCTGCTCTTTGCTCAGATCCCAGGCGGCTTGGGTGATGGGCAAATAGCCGGTTTGTTGATGCCACTGCGCCTGTACCTCGGGCTGGGAGAGATACTCAAAGAACGCTGCAACGGCTGCGTATTCTTCTTCGCTGTGGCCCTGCAGTGCCCATAGCGTTGCGCCACCGATAATCGAGTTTTGTGGTGCGCCGTCTACGTCATCGTAGTAGGGCTGCATGCCAAAGCCGACGTCAAATTCTGAATTGGCGGCGACATCTGCCCGTGAAGCAGAAGAGCCGAAGAAAATCGCGCAGTCCTGGGAGTAGAAAAGCGGCTCCGAGTCGGGGCCGGAACCGGGGCCGCCCCATTTAAACACCCCCTCTTCCTGCCAGTCGTGGAGGTTGTCCCAATGACGAGCAACCAGCTCATTGTTGAAGGTAAGCTCGGTTTCCAGGCCGCCAAAACCGTTTTCCAGCGTACCTAGCGGCACGTTATGCCAAGCGGAGAAGTTTTCCAGCATTACCCAGCTAGGCCATGAGGTGGTAAAACCGCAGCTGGCCGCACCAGCGTCGACGATCTGACGTGAAAAGTCGGCCACTTCTTGCCATGTTTGGGGGGGCTGTTCGGGATCCAGGCCCGCTTCTTCAAACATGTCGCGGTTGTAGTACATGATGGGCGTAGAGGAGTTGAACGGGAACGACAGCATATTGCCGTTGGTGTCGGTGTAGTAACCCACCACCGCGGGCAGGAAGACATCGTTATCGAAAGCGCGGCCATGCGCTTCCATCAACTCGTACACTGGGTAAATGGCGCCTTCGGCGTTCATCATGGTGCCGGTACCGACTTCAAAGACCTGCAGGATATGCGGTTGCTCATTGGCTCGGAAGGCGGCGATAGCGCCCGTCATCGTTTCGGTGTAGGTGCCACGGTAGCTGGGGGTCACATGATAATCATCCTGGGACTCGTTAAAGTCCTGGGTCATCTCTTCAAGAATGTCGCCCAGTTGGCCGCCCATGGCGTGCCACCAGCTAATCTCGGTTGTCGCCTGAGCAGACAGGCTAAGGCTGGCCGTCGCCACCCCTACGGCAAGCGCGTGCAGTGTAAAACGAGACATACAGAAGCTCCTTGTGGGCCTGAAATGAATCAGGCAGTACCCTGCGTTTGTTAAGGTTTTTTGGATACATAGTTTTCTGGATGCCTAGACTGTAGAAAGTGCAGATGACGTTCAGGTGAACGCCAGATGAACTCCACATTACAACTTGCCGATGTAGGCGGCCGGTGGGTGGGGTGATAGTCTGGCAGACAAGATGGCCAATGACAGGAAGGGCAATAATGAGCGACGCGGAGCGACTGTTAGCAAGGTTGGTGGCGTTTGATACCACCTCGAGCGAATCCAACCTGGCGCTGGTCCGCTATGTGGAAGACTACCTGGCTTCCCATGGTGTGGAAGCCGAGCGGGTAATGAGCCCGTGTGGTAATAAAGCCAACTTGATTGCCCGTATCGGCCCTGATGCGCCGGGCGGTGTCATGCTTTCCGGGCATACCGATGTGGTGCCGGTGGCGGGTCAGCCCTGGTCGAGTGACCCTTTCACCCTGCGCGATGGCGGTGATGGCCGGTTATACGGGCGCGGCACCTGCGACATGAAAGGCTTTCTTGCCTGCGTCCTGGCCAACGTGCCCGAGTGGGTGAACGCGCCACTCAAGCAACCAGTTTATCTGGGGTTTTCCTACGATGAAGAAATCGGCTGTGTGGGCGCGCCGGATCTGATTCGGCGATTCTATGAGCATTACTCGACCACCGCGCATGTGATTGTCGGCGAGCCGACCAGCATGCAGCCGGTCGTGGCGCAAAAAGGTGCGACCAACCTGCGCACCACCGTTAGCGGGCGCGAGGCCCACAGCAGCCAGGTCAATCAGGGCACCTCGGCGATTCACGTCGCGGCAAGACTGGTGACCTTTATCGAAGACACCATGGCCGCGCTGGTGGAAGAGGGCCGTGTCGATGAGGCCTTCAACGTGCCCCATACCAGTCTGCACGTCGGTAAAATCAAAGGCGGTACGGCGATCAATATCATGGCCCGGGAGTGCCAGTTCGAGTGGGAAATTCGCCATTTGCCGACGGATACGTTCGACGAGGTATATGCTCGCTATGAGGCGTTTTGCGCCCAGTTAAGCGATCAAATGCAGGCCAGAGGGAAGCATGTTGAGATCACGACCGAGGCGCTGAATGTGACAGTCCCGGGGTTGGCGGATCGTGATAATGACCGCGTCCTACGCTTGGCGAAAGACCATTTGCCAGCAGGATGCTGCGACCACGCGGTGGCCTATGCGACCGAGGCCGGGCAATTTCAGGGGCAGGGCTTACAGACGATCATTCTGGGGCCAGGCAGCATTGCCCAGGCGCATCAACCGGATGAGTATGTTGAGCGCAGTCAGTTGGAAGCGTGCACGGTGTTTTTGGACAAAATGACAGAGGTGTTGCGGCAAACGTCGGGGCGTAACGAGTGAAATTGGCAAGTGTCCCACCCGGTATCGGGCGGGACAATGACTACCGCATCAATGCTGGTGATCTTCTACGAATAGCTCAGCTTTGGCATGGCGCATTACATCTTCGCAGGCTTGTTGTTGTGCCAGTTGGGACAGCAAGCGCTGGGTCACTTCAAAGCCTTTACCCATGCAGGTATCAACTTCGTGCTGGCTAATGGCTGGCGTCACGCGATAGTCAATCTTTACCGTACGACCGCCGCCCTCTAACCGATCCGCAACCCCTCTGAGACGCCACGCGATTCTCTCTTTCCAGCTAGCTGATTCTTCCGCGCCTTCGTTTACGCTAAACGTGCACTGCCACTCGGGTTTGTAAACCTTCATAGGGAGAACCTCCTGCAATTTGGAAAGAATGATCGATCGTGATTCGTACTCCGTCAGTCTGATGTTAGTGCGCTACCACTATACCTAATTTGTCGTCTATCCCCTAGACAAAACGTATATCGTCTTTCGCATGATGACCACAAGGGGGGGGTGATGAAGTACACTTAACCTTACGCCCCGTTCATCGTGAGGTAATTCCGTTGCTCGGCAGCGGTGGTTGGTTAACCGTTGAAGGAGAGCGCCTAACGTAAGTCGGCATGCTGTCGATACAGTGTAATAACTGACAGGAAAGTGAGTTGATCCATGCCAGCACGCGGCAGTATAGGCTGTTGAGGAACGGATTCAATCGTTGACCGAGGAACTAGCCTTCTCACGTTAGCCAGTGTGAAGTGGTATTAGAGACTAACCAGGAGAAACTGCCTTCGTGCCCATCAACGCGCGGACCCTTGCGTTAGATACGCTGCTGTTAATGACCGTCGCCACACTGGTGCTCATGGGCGTGGTCGGCAGCCTATTTGGGCTGTCCGAATCCCACTCATTGTTTGCCGTCGCACTGGTGCCCGATGCAGCGATCGCTACCTCCCTGGCGAGTGTCGGCGTGTTCGCCATCCTGCAAGGGTGGCAGCGCATGCGATGGTTCTGCGCCCTGGCGCTAACGGGGCTGGCGCTATACACCCTTGCCCATAACGTCCTTGCTTCCCCCGTTGATCCTTCATGGTTAACCGGTCAGGCGCGAATGACCAGTATTGGCGCGGTGATGTTGCTGGTGGTGGGGTTAGCGCTGTGGTGCGGCCAGTCAACGGACAGGCGTCGGTTACTCTGGTTATTCAGTGGGCTTGGCCAGTGGCTATTTGGTGGGCTGATGCTGGTCAGGTTATGGGCGGGCATCGAGCTGGACGATCCGATGTTTTCGTCGTCCCCGGTAGCGGTAGTGGTATTCACACTCCTGCTGGGAACCGCCATGGTGGGGGTTTATCTGCGCCGTTCGCCCGGGCCACTCAACCTGACTCGCTCCACGGCACTGGCGTGCCTCGCCGGGGTAGCCGCCAGTGCCGTGGCCTGGGGAGTACTCAGTCTGCAGCAGTTCAACGATACGCAACAACAGGCCAGGTACCTGCTGGATAATGTGCAGCTGAACGCCGAAAAGGCGGTCAATTCGCGGTTGCAGCTGTTGCAGCGTATGGCTGAGCGCATCAACGCCTCGCCAGACAACTTTGATCGCGAGCTGTTGACGCTGGATGGGGAAAGCTATCTGCGTGATACCCCCAGCCTGCAGGCGATCGCCCTGGTCGATGAGCGCTTGAACCCCATCTGGTTTCATTCCCGAACATCCGGCAGCGAGAAGTGGCTTCGGCAGCAGCTCAACAAGCCATCGGTGCCCGAGTGGTTATCGGTGCCCTTCGACCGGCCCTGGGTGGTGATCTCTGATCCATACACGCCGAGCCTGGCGTTTGTGGCGATGCCGCTCGCACAGCGGGATCAGCGGCTTGTGGCAAGCCTCGATCTGGCCGTGCTGTTCAATTATGACTTGCGTCTTGAGCTGGGCCCCTTTCAGGTCAACATGAGCCGTAGCGGTACGCCTCTGCTGATGCTGCAGCCGCCTGGCGCTCAGACAGATAGCGCGCTACACCCAGGGCGTATATTGGCGAAGCGCAATGCAGGCTTGCCCGGGGGGATCAACCTGCGCCTTGAGGCGTTGTCGGGCAGCCATTACAACTGGTATCTAGCGGGCTTTGTCCCCGTGGTGGTCGCCATGGTGGGGCTGATGCTGAGTGGTTTGTTGGCCTTTTGCATCGGTTTGGTGGTCGCCAGTATCGCCAGGGCAAAAGAGCTGGCGGAGGCACGTCAAACCCTTGAGGACCAGCAGCATATACAGCGGATGATCGCCCAGGAAGCGCCTCTGGAGGACATTCTGGAAAGCCTCTGCCAGTTGCTTGAGCGCCAACTGCCCGGTTCGCTATGTTCGATCATGCTGGCGAATAAAGCGAAGACTCACCTGACGCTGGCGGCGGGTAAGCGGTTGCCCGACGTATACCTTGAAGCGGTCAATCTGGTGGCCATTGGCCCTTTGATGGGCGCATGCGGTCGCGCGGCTTACCAGCGTCGCCAGGTGATCAGTGAGTGCATTGCCAATGATCAGCATTGGAATGGGTATCACAATGTTGCCCGACAAGCGGGATTGGCCGCATGTTGGTCGAGTCCGGTGATGGGGAGCAATGGGCAACTGCTGGGGACGTTTGCCACCTATTCCCACCGACCGCGGGTGCCTACCGAGCACGATAATTTGCTGATCGACAAGGCGGCTGGCTTAATGGCGCTGGCGGTTGAGCGTTTTCAGGTTCGGCGCTCGCTCGAGGAAAGCGAGCAGCGCTACCGCTCATTGTTCACCCACCACCCGGATGCGGTTTTCTCACTTTATGAGCAAGGCCGTTTTACCACGGCCAATGCCACTTGCGCGACGATTAGTGGCTACGCCGTTGATGAGATTGTCGGTAGCCACTTCAACTGTTTTATCTACGACGAGGATATCGATTCAGTCAACCAGCGTTACCAGTCCGTCATGCAGGGCAGTATTATCCGCTATGAGTTAGTTATCCGTGATCGCGCAGGCGAGCCGCATATCATGGACCTGATCAACCTGCCCATCGTGGTCGACGGCGACATTCAGGGGCTTTATGGGATTGCTCAGGAAGTTACCGAAAAGCGGCAGCAGGAGTCTCGGCTGCGCACCCTCGAGCGCAGCGTGGAAGCCAGCGTTAATGGGGTGGTCATCGCCGATGCTACGCAGCCGGGGCTGCCGATTGTCTATGCTAATCAGGCCTTTACCGAGATGACGGGCTATGAGCAGGCGGAAATATTGGGCCGCAACTGCCGTTTTCTGCAAGGCGAGGGTACTGACTCAGATGCTGTTGAGAAAATCCGTCAGCGGCTAAGCGAACAGCGTGATGTTCATGTGACCCTACGCAATTATCGCAAAGACGGCAGCCTGTTCTGGAATGATCTTTACATCGCCCCGGTACGCAGCCCCGATGCACAGTTGACCCACTTCGTGGGCGTGCAGCACGACATCTCCAAACACAAGGCCTTCGAAGCGCGGCTGGCCTATCACGCGACCCACGATGACCTGACCCAATTGCCCAACCGAGCACTGTTTGAAGAAACGCTGAGTGATGCCTTTACCAAAGCTCAATCGCAGCAACAGCGCGTTGCGGTGCTGTTTGTCGACCTGGATGACTTCAAACCGATCAACGACAACCTGGGGCACGCCGTGGGCGACAGGGTGCTTGAAGAGGTGGCCCAGCGACTGCTCGGTGCGGTAGACGAACACCACCTGGTAGCGCGCTTGGGTGGCGATGAGTTCGTCATTCTGCACCCAAGGGTTCACGACGAAGCTGATGTGGTGGAGATTGCCGAGCACCTGCTGGTAGCGCTGTCGCGTCCTTATTATATCGAGGAGCACGAGCTATATCTGACTGCAAGTGTGGGCATTGCCATCAGTGAGGAGGCTTTGCTGGAGCCGCAAATGCTGATCCAGCGGGCCGACATGGCGATGTATAAAGCCAAACAGCGGGGACGTAATGCGTATCAATGGTTTTCGGAGGTATTTAACGATACCGCCAGCGAGCGACTGGTGTTGCGCAACGAACTGCAGGAGGCCATCGAGAGCCAGGCGTTTGAACTGTATTATCAGCCGCTGCTTAACCGCAACGGCCAGCTCGTCAGCGTTGAGGCCTTGCTGCGTTGGCCGCACCCGACAAAAGGATTTATCTCGCCGGCGCGTTTTATTCCATTGGCGGAAGCCACCGGCCAGATCATGCCGATCAGTGAGTGGGTGCTGAACCGCGCCTGCCGTGATATGCAAGCCCTGGCCCAGCAAGGGCGGGGGAATCTGGCGGTGGCAGTGAATTTATCGCCGCTCCAATTTCAGCGCTCAAATTTTCTCGCCACGCTACAACAGACGCTTTCGGACACCGGGTTGCCGCCACAGCAGTTGGCGCTGGAGATCACCGAAGGGATTCTGATGGAGAATACCGAGGTCGCCATCGATACCTTGCGTGCGTTGCGCGATATGGACATTCGGGTCTCCATCGATGATTTTGGCACAGGCTTTTCAAGCCTCAGTTACTTGAAGCACCTGCCGGTGAATACGGTGAAAATCGACCGCAGTTTTATACACGAACTGCATCAAAGCGAGGCCGACAGTGCCATTGTTAAAGGCATTATTTCCATGGCCCATCACCTTGGGCTGAACGTCGTTGCGGAAGGTGTTGAAACGTCTGATCAGCATCGCCAACTGCTGGACTATCACTGCGATGTCTTTCAGGGCTTTGGCTTGGCGAGGCCCATGCCGTTGACGAGCTTGGTCGCGTTCATCGATTCGCTCAACGAGCAGCCAAGCGTCAGGAGCCAGCGGTGATCCAGACCGTCAATAGCGTGACGGCGCCTGGGCGCGACCGTTGGTATCTTTACTTGCTTGAATGCCAGCGGGGCACTTACGTGGGCATCACCAATAATTTGGCCAAGCGTTACCGCGCCCACGCCTCAGGTAAAGGTGCGCGCTTTACCCGTGCGAACCCGCCCGTGGCCCTGTTGGGCGCGCAGCCGTTCCCCGACCGGGCGAGCGCCAGCCGTGCCGAATACCAACTCAAGCGTCAGTCGGCGCAGCAGAAGCGCGCCTGGGCATCAGCCTGGGCGAGCCCAGCCCCGTTGCCGATGGCAGGAGACACCATGCATATTTTTTATTCAGACAAGACCCGCCTGAGACAGGCGCGAACGGAGCTTCATGATGGCGTGCTGGTCGCTCCCTTCGAATGCCCCGAGCGCGTTGATCTGGTGTTGAAGCAACTCCAGCAGGCGGCGGTGGGCGAGCTTTTCGAGCCGCGCGCCTTCGGCCTGGAGCCGGTGCTGGCAGTGCACGATGCTGACTACGTCAATTTCCTGGCAGACTGCTGGCACGAATGGGTAGCCGCCGGGCACGAGGGGGAGGCAATTCCCAATATCTGGCCTGCGCGAACCTTGCGTGGTGACCGTATACCCCGGGTGGTAAGTGCCAAGCTGGGCTATTACGCCCTGGCGGCGGAAACCTCGATTAGCGAAGGTACCTTTGAAGCCGCGATGGCCAGCAAAGATGTGGCACTGGGGGCTGTTGAACAGACGCTGGCGACGGGCGAGCCCAGTTTTGGCCTGTGTCGGCCGCCGGGGCACCATGCCGCTTTTGACCAGTTTGGCGGCTACTGCTTTTTCAATAATGCCGCGATCGCCGCGCAGCGAGCACTGGCATCGGGCAAGCGCCGCGTCGCGATACTGGACGTGGATTTTCACCACGGGAATGGCACCCAGCAGATCTTCTACGAGCGCGATGACGTGCTGTTTATCTCACTACACGGCGACCCCGAGGTAACCTTTCCTTACTATTCAGGCTATGCGGATGAAACGGGGCGGGGCAGAGGGGAAGGTTTCAACACCAATTACCCCCTCCCGCCGGGTACGACCGTTGATACCTGGATGGCCACGCTGGATAACGCCCTTGCCAGGATCAAGGAGGCACAATGCGACATGCTGATCGTCTCGCTGGGCGTGGATATCTTCGAAGGTGATCCTATCAGCGCTTTTACCTTCACAAGCGGCGACTTTAGCTTGTTGGGACAACGACTTACACAAGCTGGCCTGCCAACGGTGTTGCTTATGGAAGGCGGCTATGCTGTGGACGACATTGGTATCAATGTCGTCAATGTGCTACAAGGCTTTAAACAGGGAATAAGTTAAGACATCAAAAGATGACACTCGAGGCCAATTCGGGCAGTCTATCGCCCTTTATATAGGGCAGGGAGTTCGCGCGTGGCCGTTTACGGCGGTATTCAAGCACATGAGCTGGAGCGTTGGTTAAATGCCTTGACCAACGCTGCCTACGATAGGCGCTGCCCGCTCTCCAAGGTGCACGGTGGCGATGCCCGCGCGCGCGCGGCACGCCAGAGCTTGTTACTCCTGGCCAATGACTATCGTGCGGGAGAGCTCACTCGAGAGGATTGTGCCGCCGATCTGGGTCGCTGGTGCGAAGGCTATCTGAGTGAGGCGGAGTGGTATGTGCTTGTCGGCACCCGCCAAGCACCATCGCAACCGCAAAGCGAAGAAGAGCGAAGCCTCACCGTGCTCAAGCAGCACCGGGTGGGGTAAAACACGCTCCCATACGCCATGACGGCGAAACCGCCGCGCTGTTACAATGGATGAATGAACAGTGCATTCGCGACGCCGACCGCCTCCCTCGATGACCCTTTCTACTACCTGACGAACTTCCGCTTCGTTCTGGATTGGGTGGGGGAGCGCCATGCTGACCTGCTTTCGGCAGATGAGCGCGATTTCCTGGTTCAATTCGAGAACTTGCCGCGATCATCCCAGGCGCTGCTGGTGCGCATGGTGATGCGCAAAGGCGAGCTGTTCCGGCTTGGCAAACTCAGCTATGCCGAGATCGGCGACAGCGCAACGGCGGTGGCGCCCTTGATGTCGCTAGGTTGGGTCGATAGCGACCCGGCGCTTAGTGTCGATGAGGTGTTTCACCAGCTACGCTTGGCCGAACTGCGCCAGGCGTTGGCAGCGGAGATACGCGCAGCCGGGGTCAGTGTCTCTAGCGCCAAAACCGTGCTCTACGACACGCTGGCAAGCGCGTTCAATGAACCCAAGCGGTTATCCCAATGGTGGCCCGGGGCAAACGATACAGTCCTGCGGCTAACGGTCATGGAAACCTGCGACCGTCTGCGGCTGATGTTCTTTGGTAACCTGCGCCAGGACTGGGCTGAGTTCGTGTTGACGGAGCTCGGCCTCCAGCATTTTGAGGTTGTGCCGTTCACGTCACACTCCCGCGCTTTCCAATCGCGTCATGAAGTGGATACCTACCTGGTGCTCCATCATTTGCGCCAACGTCTTGATGAGGGCGAATTGCCCGCTGATCTTTACCGTGAAGTACCATCGACCTCGGATAACCGCTGGTTGGCCACGCGGCGTGCTCGGTTACTGCTGCAACTGGGCCGCGAGGCTGAGCGCAGCGGTGACTCTGCGCTTGCGCTGACACTCTATGGCGATGCAGACAGTAGCGAAGCGCGCATTCGACAGCTACGTGTGTTGGAGCGAGCGGGAGAACATCAAGCGGCTTTTGAACGGGCGACCCAGGCGTTGGATAGCAGCCCTAACGAGACCGAACATCAAGCTCTGGCACGGCTGCTGCCCCGTTTGCAGCGGCGGCTTAAAATGCCTGTTGTACCGAGTGAGCCAGAGCCCGCCCATGAGCGTTGGGATCTAGTATTGCCCGGGCCACAAGGTGTGGAGCGCGCTGTGGCTCAAGCACTGAGCAAGCCCCAGGCACCGGTCTACTATGTGGAAAACAGTCTGATCACCGGGCTGTTTGGCCTGCTCTGCTGGTCCGCTATATTTGCACCGTTGCCCGGCGCCTTCTTTCATCCCTTTCATAACGCCCCCGCGGATTTATACCGCGACGATTTTGTGGCGCGTCGGCGTGACGCCTTCGATGCCTGCCTGGCGCGGCTGGAAGATGGCGGCTACCGCGAGGTGATTCAGGCGACCTGGCGGGAGAAGTTTGGTCTGGCATCGCCCTTTGTCCACTGGCCAATTGTCGATGAGGCGCTGGTCGAGCTGGCGCTCGAATGTATCCCCGCAGAGCATCTGCGCGCCTGTTTCGAACGGCTGCTGGGGGATCTCAAGACCAACCGCGCCGGGCTGCCGGATCTGATTCAGTTGATGCCCGATGCACCCGCGGGCACGCCGCGCTACCGGATGATCGAAGTCAAAGGCCCTGGCGACCGGCTGCAGGATAATCAGCGTCGCTGGCTAACCTTCTTCCACCGTCACGAGATCCCCGTCGCGGTATGTTACGTCTGCTGGGCGGATAGCGCCGAGCCAATGCCATGAGCGCGACCTATCGGGTGGCAGTGCGGGCGCTCTGCGATTTCACCGCCCGCGAAGGCGATCTCGACCACCGCTTTACCCCTGCGCCCAGTGCCCAGGAAGGCATACAAGGGCATACGCTGGTGGCCAGCCGCCGCGGGGCGGACTATATCGCCGAACTGCCGCTGTCAGGCACCTTTGCGGGGCTGACGGTGACAGGCCGCGCCGATGGTTTTGACCCTGCGGCCAACCGCCTGGAAGAAGTCAAAACCCACCGCGGCAGCCTGGAGCGCATGGCCGATAACCAGCGGGCGCTGCACTGGGCGCAGGTGAAAGTCTACGGCGCGCTGCTCTGCAAAGAGCGCGGCCTGGAGCACATCACCTTGACGCTTGTGTACCTGGAGATCGCCAGTGGCAAGGAGACCTTGCTTAACCAGGAGGCGTCCGCTAGCAAGTTGCAGGCGTTTTTTACCGCCCAGTGCCAACGCTTTCTCGCCTGGGCGCAGCAGGAGGCCGACCATCGTCAGCGCCGCGACAGCCGCCTGCAAACGCTACGTTTTCCTCACAGCACGTTTCGTCCCGGCCAGCGCGAGCTCGCTGAAGACGTCTATAAAGCCACCGGCACCGGGCGCTGCCTGCTCGTTCAGGCACCCACGGGCATTGGCAAGACCGTGGCAACGCTGTTCCCCATGCTCTCGGCCATGCCGCGTCAGCAACTCGACCGCATCGCCTTTCTGACCATGAAGACCCCCGGCCGCCGTTTGGCGCTGGATGCGCTCGCCACGCTGCGCGCTGGCCAGGGCGAGGAAGCCCAGCCGCTGCGGGTCCTGGAACTGGTGGCCCGGGACAAGGCCTGCGAATACCCTGACCGCGCCTGCCACGGCGAGTCGTGCCCGTTGGCGGCGGGCTTTTACGACCGCCTGCCTGGGGCGCGACAAGCGGCAGTCGAGCAAGCGTGGCTGGATCGCGACGCGCTGCGTGAAGTGGCGCTGGCCCATGACGTGTGCCCCTACTATTTAGGCCAGGAACTGGCGCGCTGGACAGATGTGGTGGTCGGCGACGTTAATCACTGGTTCGACTACCACGCGCTGCTACACGGCCTGGCTCAGGCCAACGACTGGCGGACGGGCGTACTGGTCGATGAAGCGCATAACCTGGTGGAGCGCGCCCGCGGCATGTACAGCGCCGAACTCGACCAGCAGCGACTTAACCGGTTGCGCCGCGCCGCGCCGACAGCGCTTTCACGGCCTTTGAATCGTTTAGCCCGCCAGTGGCAGGCATTGTTTAAAGACTCATTGCTTAATGACAAGTCACTGAAAGACGCGGGGCTGGATGCGGTAGGCGAACTGGGTAAGCCAGCCTATCGGCTGCTCACGACGCTGCCTGACAAGCTGGTGGCCGCCGCTCAGCAGGCGGGGGCTTCGGTGACCGATCACCTGGGTGAGCACCCTGAAGACGCCAGTCTGGAACTCCAGGAACTGCTGTTCGAAGCGCTGGCGTTCTGCCGCCTTGCGGAGCGTTTTGGCGAGCACTCGCTGTGTGATCTTACCCGCTATGGGCGAGGGCGGGCGGTGCTGGGACTCCGCAACCTGATACCCGCCGATTTTCTGGCCCCGCGCTTTAACGCCGCGCACTCAGTGGTGCTGTTCTCGGCAACGCTCACCCCTGGTCACTACTATCGAGACCTTCTCGGCTTGCCGGAAAAGACCGTCTGGCGCGAAGTGGCATCGCCGTTTGCCGCCCGCCAGCTTGAGGTACGCATAAGACGCGATATTTCCACCCGTTTTCGTGACCGGGACGCCTCCATCGAGCCCATCGTCGCCACCATGGCGCAGCAGTATCAGCGCAGGCCAGGCCACTACCTGGCGTTCTTCAGCAGCTTTGCCTACCTGGCGGCAGCGCTGGCACGGTTCCGCGAAGCGCACCCGGATGTGCCCGTGTTTAGCCAAACCCGCGGGATGCCTGAGGCCGAACGCGAGGCGTTTCTGGCGCGCTTTACACCCGGTGGAAAAGGAATCGGCTTTGCGGTTCTGGGCGGTGCCTTCGCGGAGGGCATCGACCTGCCCGGCGACCGGCTGATTGGCGCCTTTATTGCGACCCTGGGCCTGCCGCCGTTTAACGACTTCAACGAAGCGCTGAAAGCGCGTTTGGGCACGCGCTTTGGCCAGGGTGACGACTACACCTACCGTATTCCCGGCATGATCAAAGTGGTGCAGGCCGCTGGCCGGGTGATTCGCAGTCCAGATGATGAAGGCGTTGTGGTATTAATGGATGATCGTTTCGCGCAAGCTAATGTACGTGCGCTGCTGCCCTCCTGGTGGACGGTGGAGACCTTTTCTCAATAACGATGCCCCATAACGGCTTTCAAAAACGACGATGGTTAGGCGAACCCATGACGGATCTACTCTGGTATCAGTATGCATTGATCGGGCTAATTTTTGCCTGGAGCGGTTTTGTCAGGACGAGTCTGGGTTTCGGCGGTGCCGTGCTGGCGCTGCCATTTCTGCTTTTGGTGGTGAACGAGCCGCTGGTCTTCCTGCCGATTATTGCCATTCACCTGCTGATTTTCTCCAGTTGGATTGCCTGGCGTGGGCATCGTCAAGTGCAGCAAGAGGGGGGAGCCGGCGCCGCGCCGGCGAGTAATATCGATTGGGGCTACCTGGCCAAGGCCTTGAAGATCATGATTATCCCCAAGCTCATCGGGGTGGTGGGGCTGTTGACGCTGCCGGCTAACGTGATGACCAGCATCATCTTCGGCATCGTGATCATCTATGCCATTGGCTACGTGCTTAACAAGCCGTTCAAGAGCAAGAACAAGTATGTGGACTACGTGCTGCTGGCGCTGGGCGGCTATGTCAGCGGTACCTCACTGATCGGTGCGCCGCTGATCGTGGCGGTGTTTGCTACTCACGTCGCCAAGGAACAGCTGCGGGATACCCTCTTTGTGCTGTGGTTTATCCTGGTGGTGATCAAGATGGTGTCGTTCGTCATCGCAGGCGTCGACCTGCAACTGATTCACCAGCTGTGGCTGCTGCCCTGCGCTTTTATTGGCCATTTGCTCGGCGAGAAGGCCCACCGCTATATGCTCAAAGCAGACACCGGGCTGTTCTTTCGTGTGTTGGGGGCCGTGCTGATTCTGGTCAGCGTTGTGGGGTTGATTCACCCGCCGGGGTGACGCGCACCTCCCCAAATAGGCGGTTCGCTACCCTGCACGCCAACAAAAAACGGCCACTTGCTGTAATAGCTAAGTGGCCGTTTTCATGGAAATCTTTGGTCGGAATAGCAGGATTCGAACCTACGACCTCTGCCTCCCGAAGGCAGCGCTCTACCAAGCTGAGCTATATTCCGATGCGTTGCCGTATGGTGCGACAACGGAGAGGCATAATACGTAGCCAGGCGGTTTTTTTCAAGTCTTGCCAGGGCTGAAAACGCAATTATGTTTGCCGGTCAACCGCCAGGCGAGCGAGCTCTGCCATCGTGTCGCGATAGGGGCTGGGGGGCAGAGCGTCAAGCTGGGAAAGGGCTTTATCGGCCATTTCTTCGGCCCGCGTACGGGTGTAGGTCAGAGCGCCGGTCGCGTGAACAATGTCGAGTACCGCGTCGAGTTGCTCGAGCCCGCCCTGGCGGATGACCTGGCGAATCAGCTTGGCCTGTTCGGGGGTGCCTTGTTCCATGGCACGGATCAGCGGCAGGGTCGGTTTGCCTTCGGCCAGGTCGTCGCCGACATTCTTGCCCATGGCCTCGGCGTCGCCCTGGTAATCCAGCAGGTCATCAATCAGTTGAAACGCCAATCCCAGATAACGCCCGTAGTGCTGCAGCGCCTGTTCCTGATCGGGGGTCGCTTCAGCAAGCACCGCGCCGCTGTGGGAAGCGGCTTCGAACAGCATGGCGGTCTTGCCGAGAATCGTATCGAAGTAGTCGTCTTCTGAAACGCTGGGATTGCCGATATTGGTCAGCTGCTGAACTTCGCCTTCGGCGATGACGCAGGTGGCACCGGAAAGAATCGCCATGATGCGCATCGAGCCGACGTCGACCATCATCTGAAACGAGCGCGCGTATAGGAAGTCGCCAACGAGTACGGATGGCGCATTGCCCCAGGCGTCGTTGGCGGTTTTCTTGCCCCGCCGCATGTGAGACTCATCGACCACGTCGTCGTGCAGCAGCGTCGAGGTGTGCATGAACTCGATCAGCGTGGCCAGCGGGATATGCTTATCGCCGGTGTAACCCAGTGAACGTGCCGCCAGCAACGCCAGCAGTGGCCGCAAGCGCTTGCCGCCACTCTCGGTGATGTACTGGCCGATGGTTTCGACCAGCGGCACCTTGGAATTGAGCTGGGCGACGATGGTTCGGTTAACGGCATCGAAGTCATCCGCCACCACGGCGTGCAGCGGTGAGGGCGTGGAGCTGGCAGGCTGGACTGATGAGACGTTAGCGGTCATGGAATGTTCGTCGCGGCAGATGGAGGCGGCATATGCCGCGCTAAGTTGAGGCCATGCTATGGGGCTCTCCGTTAGGCGTCAAGGCGCCTGCGGGTGTGTGATACCCTATCATCTGTAATGGTGCAATAGGCCTTGTAGCAAAACGCAATCATCGTTATAATCCGCGACCCACTCATCATGCTCCCTGTCAGATGGCTGCCAAAAGGGGCGCCACTCGCCGCAGGTCGACAAGAGCGATTTTTGATGAGCGCCGTTTTCGGTGATCAAAGCGGCCATATTGACGTCCGGAGAGAGACATGTACGCAGTTATTAAAAGCGGTGGCAAGCAGTACCGCGTTCAGGAAGGCCAGACCCTCAAGCTTGAAAAGATCGAAGTCGCCACTGGCGAGACGATCGAGTTTGACCAAGTGCTGCTGGTAGCCGACGGTGACGACGTTAATGTCGGCGCACCGCTGGTCGGCGGTGCGAAAGTGTCTGCCGAGGTGGTTTCCCACGGCCGCGGTGATAAGGTGACGATCATCAAGTTCCGTCGCCGTAAGCACAGCATGAAGCGCCAGGGCCACCGCCAGTGGTTTACTGAAGTCAAAATTACCGGAATTTCCGCGTAAGCGGCCAATTCCCCTTTAGGAGGATTTTGCAATGGCACATAAAAAGGCAGCCGGCTCCACGCGTAACGGTCGCGATTCCGAGTCCAAACGCTTAGGTGTGAAACTCTTTGGTGGCCAGGCAGCGAGCGCAGGCAGCATCATCGTTCGTCAGCGCGGCACGCGTTTCCACGCCGGCACCGGCGTTGGCCTGGGTCGTGACCACACGCTCTTCGCTCTGAACGAAGGCTTTGTGAAGTTCGAGACCAAGGGTCCGCACAACCGCAAGTTTGTTAGCATCGTTTCTGAGTAAACGGCTAGCGTTGCGCTCGTAACGTCGACAAAGCGTTGCGAGAAAAAAGCCCCGCCATGGCGGGGCTTTTTTGTCGGTTAACCCCTTTTCCAATACACTTTTCCATCATGTTGGTGGAGTCAAAGATTGGAAAACGTAACGCATATGAGGGCGGCGAAAGCGGCCGGGAGAAACCAATGCAGTTCGTCGATGAAGCCTCCATCATTGTTGAGGCGGGAAAAGGCGGCAATGGCTGTCTCAGCTTTCGCCGCGAAAAATACGTGCCCAAAGGCGGCCCTGATGGGGGCGACGGCGGCCACGGCGGCAGCGTTTACCTGATTGGTGACGATGCGCTGAATACGCTGATCGACTTCAAGTACCAGCGCTTCTACAAAGCCGAAAACGGTCAGGGCGGTATGGGCCGCCAGATGAGCGGCAAGGCCGGTGAAGACCTGCACGTCAAAGTGCCCGTGGGAACGACGGTGATCGACGAGGATACCCTCGAAGTGATTGCCGATGTGACCGAGATCGGTCAGGTCGTGCTGGTCGCCGGAGGCGGTCGCCGTGGGTTGGGTAATATCCACTTCAAGTCATCCACCAACCGTGCGCCCCGGCGGACCACACCGGGCACCGAGGGGGATCGCCGCAACCTGCGCTTTGAAATGAAAGTCATGGCGGATGTGGGGTTGCTGGGCATGCCCAATGCGGGCAAGTCGACGCTGATTCGCTCCGTATCGGCGGCCAAGCCCAAGGTGGCCAACTACCCCTTTACCACCCTGGTGCCCAACCTGGGCGTGGTGAAGCTGGGCATGCACGAGCACTTCGTCATGGCCGACGTGCCGGGCCTGATCGAAGGCGCGTCCGATGGCGCGGGGCTTGGGTTGCGCTTTTTGAAGCACCTGACCCGTACAAGGCTGCTGTTTCATGTGGTCGACGTGGCGCCGTTCGATGAATCTGACCCGGTCGAGGCGGCCAAAGCGATCGTACACGAACTGGGCCAGTTCTCACCGGCGCTTTCCGAGCGCCCCCGCTGGCTGGTCCTGAACAAGTTCGACCTGCTGCATGAAGAAGAGCGCGAGGCGCGCGCCCAGGCGATTATCGATGCGCTGAACTGGCAAGGGCCGGTGTTCCGCATTTCGGCGATCAGCAGCGACGGCACCGACAAACTGGTGCAGGCGGCCTATCGTTGGCTCACCGAACAGCAGCGCCTGGAACACGAAGACGAGGAAGCCCATGCCCGGGAGCAGGAAATGCGTCGGCGCATGGAGGAAGAGTCCGTGGCCCGCACCGAAGCGCGACTCGGCCGCAAGCGCAAACGCGACGACGAAGATGACGACGACTTCGATGATGATGATTACGATGTGGATGTCGAATACGCGCCTTGAGGGCTAAAGGCGCAGGGTTGGCCAAAAGGGAGAAGAGCGACGTGGCAAGCAATGAGTCGGTGCTGGGTAGAGCGGCGTTGAGCAGGGCTCGCCGCGTCGTGGTCAAGCTGGGCAGCGCGCTGCTGACCAATGACGGTCGTGGCCTGGATGAAGTGGCGATTGGCCGTTGGGTCGATCAAGTTGCGGCCCTGCACCAGCGGGGCATCGAGGTCGTCCTGGTGTCATCGGGTGCCGTCGCGGCGGGCATGGTGCGCCTTGGCTGGCAGGCCCGCCCCAGCGCGGTGCACGAACTCCAGGCCGCGGCGGCGGTGGGGCAAAACGGTCTGACCCAGTGTTACGAGCAGCACTTCGCCCGCCACGGTGTGCTGACCGCGCAGATCCTGCTGACCCACGACGACCTTTCCAACCGCAAGCGCTACCTTAACGCGCTTTCTGCATTGCGTACTCTGGTGGAAATGCGCGTCGTCCCGGTGGTCAACGAAAACGACACCGTGGTCACCGATGAGATTCGCTTTGGCGATAACGACACCCTGGGCGCCCTGGTCGCCAACCTGCTCGAAGCCGACGCCCTGCTGCTGCTGACTGACCAGGAAGGCTTGTTCGACGCTGATCCCCGCCACGTCCCCACCGCACAGCTGATTGGCGATGCCCGGGCCGACGACCCGCGCCTGGCGGCCGTTGCGGGTAGTGGCGGGTCGCTGGGGCGGGGCGGCATGACCACCAAGGTGCGCGCCGCTCAATTGGCGGCCCGCTCCGGTGCGGTCACGGTAATCGCCAGTGGTCGGCAGCCCGATGTCATCACCCGGGTTATGGCAGGCGAGGCGCTGGGCACGTTGCTGCGCCCGGAGCAAGCCCCCATCGCAGCACGTAAACGCTGGTTGGCGGGACAACTCCAGGTGCGCGGCACGCTGGTGCTGGACCCTGGCGCCGTCAAGGTACTGCGCGATAAAGGCTCCAGCCTGCTGGCCGTTGGCGTGCGCACCGTCCAGGGCAGCTTCAAGCGCGGCGATATGGTGGCCTGTGTCGATGAGCAAGGCACAACCGTGGCGAAAGGCTTGGTCAACTACGGAGCCGACGAAGCCCGTCAGCTAGCGGGTAAACCAAGCCATCAAATTGAAGCCATCCTTGGCTACGTGGAGGCTCACGAGTTGATTCACCGCGATAATCTGGTGGTGGTTTAACGCGGTTGCAAACGCGGTGGCAAAGGTACCTGACGCGGCCAGTTGTCGGGCACGATAAACAGCCGCTCGCAGCGCTGGGTTGAGGGCAGATACATCATGACCTGCTGCGGCTGATACCGGGCCATCGCCAATAGCGGTATCAGTGATTCTGACGCTGGTTTGAAGGCGTCAAAGGTTGGCGGCGCCAACCAGTGCGGTTTTTCGAGCCAGGTCACCAGAAAATCAGCGGGTAGGGTAGAGGCAAGCGCTGGCCAGTCGCTGACGTGGCACCAGCGTCCTCTGCGGTGTGCAGTAGTGGCACCCTCAGGCGATGGCATGGGCGCGTGCCATGGATAAAACAGCACGCCCGGCATGGCCAGCCGCTGGGTGAGCTGCCCGCCCAGGCCTGTTTCTGTATATCCTGTATCCCGAGGGGCTAGCCAATGGCCGAGTGTTTCCTGTGCGGGTATTGTGGAAGAAAGTGGCAACTGATGACGCTGCAAATGGCAGTATTTCAGAGCCAGGCTGTCCAGACCGCCCGGGCCTATCCAGCGGCTCTGGCTGGTGGCTTCTCCAGGCCCTTCAGGTAACCCGAGATAAAACTTGATCGCCACTTCCAGATGCACCGGAGCAGGTTGATCCCGCCTGCGGTAGAGCATGTCCAGTTCGCCCAAGGTAATGCGCTTGCGGGTAATCCGCACGTTATGAGCCAGCAGGCACGTATTGGGCGCGCGGTCCAGCAGCCAATGCCATAGCTGTTCGTGATAGTGCCCCATGCGGCTCGACTGGCGGCCATGGCGGGCCAGCTCAGGGATTGCCAAACCATTCAGCCAGGCTTCCAGGGCGTCACTCAGCCCCAGCTCGGACTGGCTAGGGCGGCCTGAAAATGGACTGGAGGGCGGGAACGCCACGATATCCGGTGTCACGACCAGCCAGGCGAGGTCACGCAATATTGCTTCATGATGTGCCGACGTCACACCTTCCAGGTAGTTAGGCGGCTTCAAGCGTTGTTCTCGGGTCGGCGTGGTCTGGCGTTCAGGCAATGGCTGATCATGGCAGAATTCCCAGGGCAAGCGGGGGTATAAAGCGTCATTATCACGGCTGTTGGTAACACGCTTACTGCTGATATGGAAGAGGCCGTCTCTGCAGGTATGTCATCAGGCATTAATCTGTGGCAGGGGCCTAGAACGCAAACGGGCTCCCCACTGGAAGCCCGTGAAGCGACACAGTTAACGATCAGTCGCGGTCCATCTGGGTGATATCGTAGGAACCCTGGCGCACGCTGATTTCCAGTTCACGACCGTTTTCATCGCGCCCTTCAATCTCGATAACGCCGCTTTCGTCGATATCCATGTCTTCAAACTCGACCATACCTTCCTGGCTGGCGACGTTCAGCGCCTGGCGAATATCGTCTTCGCTCATGCCCCAGGCACCGGTAATTAGCCGTTCGCGTTTTTCTTCCAGCGTTTCGCCGTCATCGATTGAAAAGCTGACATCGGCGTACCACTCATCGTCGAGCCAGCCTTCGACTTCTGCGCGGCCACGACTATTGATGCTGACTTCTTCAAAATGCGTAAAGCCATAATCATTGGCGTGGGTCAGCACATCGTCAATCCGGTCCATCGCCAGAGAGTCCGCCTGGGCTGTGCCCACCGCTGCTGTAAGCAGTAACGCAGAGCCCGGGATGATCAGCATTTTTTTCATCGTATTCATGGTTAATTCCTTCTTTCCATTCGAGGTGGTAAACGGCATTCGGCGAATGCGACAGTGACGTTATACCCCCACTATGCTTTCCTTAAGCTGACAAAGCGGTTCATCTAGCGTTCATGTTGACTTTGGCATGGTGTGACAATGAAACATGTGACCTCCCTCCTGACAACGCGGCCATGCCGTGATACGCCGCCTGCACTGCGCCGCATGATGCTGGTGGGGATAATGGTGCTTGGCCTGGTCACGGGGCAGGCGTCTTCTGATTCCTCGTGGGAGACGCTTCACGGGGAGGTCAGCGAGGGTGAGGTGGTATCTCTGGAAACCATTCTCGATTGGTTGGAGGCTCATTATATCGGCGAGGTACTGGAAGTTGAGGTCGAGCGTGAAGGTAGCTACGTCGAGTATGAAATCAAGCTGCTGGGTCCGCAAAACCAGGTGGTAGAGTTTGAATTTGATGGTCAGACCGGGCAGCTTATGGAGATGGAAGGCGTCAGGATCAACGACATGCGCCGCACGGAATAGAAGGCAGAAACAGTGGTGAGCCGATGAAGTGTTTGTTGGTATGAGGATGACCAGGCGTTAGCCCGCGAACTGGGCCAGGCATTACGCGATGGTGACTGGCTGGTAGAGCATGCGTTCAACGGTCAGGAAGCCGACTTTCTGGTGCGCACCGAAGCGTACGACAGCTTGATTCTGGACGTTGGACTGCCCGACGGTGACGGCATCCGTTGGCTGGCGGCATGGCGCGAAGACGGCATTGATCTGCCGGTACTGATTTTAACCGCGCGTGAACGTTGGGCCGATAAAGCGGCCGGTTTTTCCGCTGGCGCCGACGACTATGTCACCAAGCCGTTTGAATCCGCTGAAGTCCTGTTTCGCCTGCGTGCGCTGGTTCGTCGCAGCCACGGGCACGCGCACCCGGTGCTCAGGATGGGAGAGTTAAGCCTGGATACCCATACCCAGCACGTGGCGCTAGCGGGCCGCCCCGTATCGCTGACCGCCCAGGAAACGCGACTGTTGAGCTATTTGATGCACGCTGCGCCCCGGGTGGTGAGCCGCACCGAGCTGTCCGAACACGTCTACGACCGTGACCATGAACCCGATTCCAACGTCATTGATGTTCAGGTCAGCCGATTACGACGCAAGTTGGGCGCATGGCGTATTGTCACCCAGCGCGGCCAGGGCTACCGCCTGTTGGCCGAGCAGCCGGCGGCGGGATGATGCCCTGGCCATATTGGCAGGGCCGCATTGCGCGTCGCTCAATCGCCAGCCGTCTATTAGTGGCGACCCTGGTGATCGTCATCGTCGGGCTGCCTTTAGCGGGGTTCTTGCTGTCCCATCACTACCGTGAGTCGGCGACGCAGGCCTTCGATGATCGCCTGGAAGCCTTGCTCAATGTGGTCATCGCCGGGGTCGCCTTTGACCGTGTCGAGCAGCGACTGATCTTTGATCGCGATCTGGGTGATCCGCGTTTCGATCAGGTTTACTCCGGCTGGTATTGGCAGATGACCGACGGTCAGCAGCACACGCTCACCTCGCGCTCGCTATGGGATCAGCGCCTGCCGACCCATGACGGCAACACGCTGATTGCCCGAACCGTGAACGGTCCCCGGGCAAGCTCGCTGCGCCTGGTTGAGCGCGATATACAGCTGGCACCGCTGGATCAGCCGCTGCATATCAGCGTTGCGGCTGAAGACCAGGCGCTGATAGACAATGTGCACCAGTTTCAGCAGTGGCTATGGGGCGGTTTAGTCGGCTTGGGCACGCTGCTGTTGACGGTGCTGGCGTTACAGATTCGCTGGGGGTTGGCGCCGTTGCGGCGTATGCGAGCCAACCTGCGCGAGGTGGAAAACGGCGAGGCCAAGCAACTGGATACCCGGCTGCCCGATGAGTTGGCCGGCCTGGCCACCACCATGAACGCCGTACTGGCCCGTGACCAACGCTTGATAGAACGTGGTCGCCATGCCGCTGGCAATCTGGCCCACGCGCTGAAGACGCCGCTCAGTGTGATGCGTCTGCTGGCCCGTCAGGCACCGGCCGAGCAGCAGAGCGCCTGGGAAGCGGAGCTGACGCGCATCGACAGCGCCGTGCGCCACCATCTGGCACGCGCCTCGGCGGCCGGTGAGGGCGGCAGGGTGGCGCCCGTGTCGCTCAATGAAGCCCTGGCGCCGCTGATAAACGGACTGGCAAGGCTGGCCCAGCGCCGTGATATCCACCTTGAGCATACCCTGCCGCGCGATATGCAAGCGCACATGGATGCCCAGGATGCCCAGGAGATTGTCGGCAATATTCTGGATAACGCTCTGCGTTGGGCGAAGGGCGAGGTTATTCTGACCCTGGAGGCACACGGCGAACACCTCCAGCTGTGTGTCAGCGACGATGGCCCCGGAATGTCCCCAGCTGATTGCCAGGCAGCGCTGCAGCGGGGCAAACGGCTGGATGAGAAACGTTCGGGAAGTGGTTTGGGGCTTTCTATCGTTGCTGATCTGGTCGCTCTGTATCGTGGCGATATGCAACTTGAGCGGGCCGCTTTGGGCGGGTTGGCGGTCACCATCACGCTACCCGTCGTCGTGATTCGTCGCCCGGATAGGCGCTGAAAACGCGTCACGAACACCGAACAGGCAAGGAGCGATCAATGAACCACCACGCGGCAGTCCTCCCGGATGTATTGGTTGGCCCCATTCTGCGCCGCATCACCCCTTCACGGTGGGTGATGTGGTGCCTGACGTCACGGCCGCTCACCATGTCCCTGGTGCTGCATCCCGACGGGCCGCGAGCACAGACGTATCCGCTCGCGGCTTATCAGCAATGCCTGCCTGTCGGGCAACATGCGTTTATCCATTTGATCGACGTGCCGTTGGCGAGCCCCTTGCCCCGCGATGAGCGCATTGCCTATGACCTGAAAGTGCAGCAGCGCGATGGTGGTTACCAGTCACTTCCTGAGTGGGCGCCGTGGTTATGCTACGACGGCCAGGACTACCCGGGGTTTGTGATTGCCTCGCGCCATCATCGCTTGATGCACGGCTCCTGCCGCAAGCCCCACCATGATAGCGCCGACGGTCTGGTGCGTGCTGACCAATGGTTGGCCGAGCGTCAGACGACGCCAGGCGAATGGCCTTCTTGGCTGCTGATGACCGGCGATCAGGTGTATGTGGATGACGTGGCAGGGCCGATGCTGCGCGCGATTCATGCCCTGACGGAACGCCTGGGGTTGGTCGATGAGTATCTGGAAGGGGCGACCATCAGTGACAGCCAGGCGCTCTATACGTCCCCCGACAGCTACTATCAGCGCAGCCAGTTACTACCGGATACCACCAGCAACGTGGCGCTTCGCGAACGCTTTTTTGGCGGCGTGAAAAAGCCCGTCTTTACCTCGGCCAATGCGCAGAATCATCTGATGACGCTGGGCGAAATGTTGGCCATGTATTGCCTGGTTTGGTCGCCCGTGACATGGCAGGTTATTGCGCCCTCTCAGCCGTCACTGGGTGACAAGGACGCCGCGCTTTATCAGCAGGAGCAGGCCGTGATCGAGGCGTTTGTGGCGGGTTTGCCTCAGTGTGCACGCGCCATGGCGCATTTGCCCAGTCTGATGATCTTCGACGATCATGATGTAACCGACGACTGGAATCTGACCGCTGAATGGGAGCAAAGTGCCTACGGTCACCCGTTCTCGAAGCAGATTATCGGCAATGCCTTGATCGCTTACCTGCTTTGTCAGGGGTGGGGTAACGCGCCTGAAAAGCTCAACCCGCTGATTGACGAGACCAAGGCGATGCTCGAGTCGGTAGACAGCACCGGCTATCTCGCCAACGTGGCGCAAGACGGCCTGATTGACCGCCTGCTGGCGTTTCAGGGGTGGGCGTTTCAGGTCTCCGGCGAACCGCCATTGATCGTGCTGGACACCCGTACGCGCCGCTGGCGTAACGAGCGACACCCGCAGCGTCCTTCCGGGTTGATGGACTGGGAGGCGTTGATTGAAATGCAGCAGGCGTTGATCGGGGCGCCCAGCGCAGTGATCATTTCACCCGCGCCGATGTTTGGCGTCAAGCTGATCGAAGGTATCCAGAAGCTGTTTACCCTGGCTGGCAAACCGCTGATGGTCGACGCCGAAAACTGGATGGCGCATCGCGGGGCTGCGAACGTGCTATTGCAGATTTGGCAGCATTCCAAAACGCCCGGCAACTACGTGATCCTGTCCGGCGATGTGCACTACTCCTTTGCCTACGACATCGTGGTGCGTCACCGCAAGCATGCGCCCAGGCTATGGCAGATCACCTCCAGCGGGGTCAAAAATACCTTTCCCGATTCGCTGTTGGACACCTTTGACCGGCTCAATCGCTGGCTGTATGCCCCCTGGTCACCGCTCAACTGGTTTACCAAGCGCCGCAAGCTGAGTGTTCACCCCCGTGATCCCGACCGTGCAAGTGCTGGTGAACGCCTCTGGAACGCCAGCGGTATCGGGCTAGTGACCCTCGACGAACACGGCTGCCCGGTCGACATTCGCCAGTTGGACGCCAGCGGAGGAGAAGCCTGTTTTCCACCGCCCGATATACCGGCGCGTTAGGAGTTATAGCGTCTGTCATCATTTCGTCACGGTATTGGCCCAAGCTTATCTCATGGATAAAAACGCTAGGGATATCCGATTGTTATTTAATGTGACGAACAGGCAATGACCGCACAAGAAGCGCAATGGCTCAATCGCATCATTCATACAGAAGACTTGCAGGTCCTTTTTCAGCCCATTGTGGATGCCAGCCAGCAAGCCATCTATGGGTACGAGGCACTGGTTCGTGGGCCTCGCTCTTCTCCGCTTTATTCGCCGCTGCGGTTGTTTGAAGTCGCCACTCAGGCAGGGCTGCTGGTTGAGTTGGACCTGCTTTGCCGTCGCTTGGCCATACGACGCTTTGCCGAACTCGAGCTGCCTAGTCTACTATTTCTGAACGTCATGCCGCTCACCATCCTGGAACGTGATTTTCGCGAAGGATTGACGCTAGGCTTTATTCGCGAAAGCGGCCTTCCTCCAGAGCGCGTAGTGATCGAACTCACCGAGCACGTGCCCATTCATGATTACCAGTTGATGCGCCAGGCAGTGGATCACTATCGCGACATGGGCTTTCAAGTGGCCTTGGATGATCTCGGCGCGGGCCACTCAAGCCTGCGCCACTGGTCGGAACTGCGCCCGGACTTCGTCAAACTGGATCGCCACTTTATTTCGGGCATCGATCAGGAGCCCGCCAAGCGCGAGTTTCTACGCTCTATTCTGGATGTTGCGCGTAGTCTGGACTGCCAATTGATAGCGGAGGGCGTTGAAACCGCCGCTGAGCACCTGTGCCTGTGGGAGCTCGATCGTGGCCTGGCCTTGCTGCAAGGGTTTTATTTTGCCAGACCCAGCGCGGAGCCTCCGCTTCAGCTGCATATGCGGCTGCCTGCCGCTAAACCGCTGGCAAACCCGGCGGGACGAACGGCCCGTTCGATCTGTCAGGCGATTGAAGCGGTCACCCCTAGCTGTGCTGTTCTTACGCTGGCCGAGCGCTTTCGACAGCAGTCGAGTCTTCGCTGCGTAGCGGTGGTCGATGACGGCAGGCCAGTGGCCGTGGTGCGCCGTAATGCGTTTCTCACCTTGTTTACCAACCCCTACAGCCATGCGCTTTATGCCAAGCGGTGCGTGCTGGATGTCGCCGATACCAAGTCATTGATCACTAATGCCAGTACCCCGCTGGATATATTGAGTCAGCAACTGACGGATAGCCGCGATATCGAGCAGGAAGACTTTGTGATTGTCGATGAAAATAGCCACTACCTGGGCATGGGCAATATTGTCGACTTGCTGCGTGAAATTACTGCCATCCAGGTTCGCCAGGCGCGCCATGCCAACCCGCTTACCGGGTTGCCGGGCAATATCCTGATCAATGAAACCCTTGGCCGCTACCTGAATGCCGGTGAGGGGGTGGCCGCTGCTTACGTCGACCTGGATAATTTCAAGGCTTTTAACGACGCCTACGGCTATGCCCGGGGCGATCACATGATCATTGCGTTATCCCGGCTGCTGGAGGCTCAGGCCGATAGCGTCGGTGGCTTCATCGGCCATATCGGCGGGGATGATTTCATGCTGCTACTGCCGTTGGCGCATTGGGAAAAAGCCTGCCAGCAGATCCTGCATCATATGGAGCTGATGGCGCCGGGATTTTATGAAGAGGACGACCGCAAGCGTGGCGGAATCCACATCGAAAACCGGCAGGGGACAATCAGCTTCTTTCCGTTTGTCAGCGTCTCGATTGCCGTCAAGCCGATTCCACCCGTCGCCGACTGTAAGGCCCTGGATGTCGCTGCCGAACTCTCGGAGTTAAAGCAACAGGCCAAAAAAATTCCTGGCAACAGCCTGTTTGTCGAGCGACGTAGCCGCAACGTTGCCAGCTTGAAAGCGTAATGACATATTACGGTCGTCAAAACGTCACCAATGGGTCATCTGAATGTCCCGCCCCTGTCATCTGAGCGCGTCAGTATCGTTGTGTCTTCTAACAACGCATCAGGTGATCCATGCAGACGTTATCTCTTCCTCGTACCCTCATTAGCGCCGCCGTTGCCAGTGCCTTTGCCTTTTCAGCCGTGGCGGTTCAGGCCGATCTTTCCAGCCGCTATCAGGATGCGGACGGCGATCTGATGGCAGATGTCCCCAGCGATGACGCCCAGTGGGTAGACCCGGACACGCTGGTGTTTGCCTATACGCCGGTCGAAGATCCCGCTGTCTATGCCGATGTCTGGTCTGACTTCCTGGATCATTTGAGTGACGCCACAGGTAAAGAGGTGCAGTTCTTCCCGGTACAGTCCAACGCTGCCCAGCAGGAAGCCATGCGTGCGGGCCGTTTGCACGTCGCCGGTTTTAATACGGGTGGTGTGCCAGTAGCGGTCAACTGCGGTGGTTTCCGTCCGTTTGCCATGATGGCCGCCGAGGACGGCAGCTTTGGCTATGAAATGGAAATTATCACCTACCCGGGTAGCGGTATTGAGTCCGTTGAAGATTTGCAGGGCCGCCAACTGGCATTCACCTCCGAGACGTCCAACTCGGGCTTCCGTGCGCCTTCAGCGCTACTGCGTTCCGAATACGGCATGGAAGCGGGAGAAGATTTTGAGACAGCGTTCTCGGGTTCACATGACAACTCTGTTCTAGGCGTGGTCAACGAAGACTATGAGGCCGCGGCCATCGCCAACTCGGTAGCGCGTCGGATGCTGTCGCGTGGCGTCGTGGAAGAAGGTGATTACGATGTCATTTATACCTCGCAAACGTTCCCGACCACTGCCTACGGTACGGCCCATAACCTGGCACCCGAACTGGCGCAGGACATTCAGGACGCCTTCTTCAGCTATGACTGGGAAGGCACCGCCCTGGAGGAAGAATTCTCCAACTCCGGCGAAGCCCAGTTTATCCCCATTACCTATCAGGATAACTGGGAAGTGATTCGCACCATCGCTGATGCCAATGGGGTGACCTACGACTGCGACTGATCGCCAGGTGGACGTTGTTAACCGGCCAGGAAGGCTCCCCTTTCTGGCCGTTTCTTTATATGTTTGAGGTGGAAAATGTTGACACTAAGCGGCGTAGCCAAGCGCTACCCCACCGGCGATCGGGCGCTGGCCAATATAGAGTTAACCCTGCCCAAGGGACAGGTGATGGCGCTGATCGGGCCATCCGGCGCCGGTAAAAGCACCCTGATTCGCTGTGTTAACCGGCTGGTTGAGCCTACCCAGGGCAGCATTCGCCTGGAAAATACCGAAATTACCAAGCTTTCCGGCCACAAGCTGCGCCATGCGCGGCGTTCCATGGGCATGATTTTCCAGGAGTATGCCCTGGTTGATCGACTCACCGTGATGGAAAACGTGCTCTCAGGTCAGTTGGGTTACGTGGGTTTCTGGCGCAGCTTTCTGCGCCGCTACCCTCAGGAAGCGGTCGTGGAAGCGTTTCGGCTGTTGGAGCGGGTTGGCTTGACGCACGCCATCGATAAGCGTGCCGATGCGCTATCGGGCGGTCAGCGTCAGCGTGTGGGGATCGCCCGGGCCCTGTTGCAGAGCCCCAAGCTGCTGTTGGTCGATGAACCCACCGCCAGCCTTGACCCGAAAACCTCTCGCCAAATCATGCGCTTGATTCGTGAGCTGTGTGCCGAGCGTGACCTGGCGGCGATTATCAATATCCATGATGTGGCGCTGGCGAAGCAGTTTGCCGACCGCATCGTCGGACTGCGGGCGGGGGAAATCGTCTTTGACGGTGACCCCAGTGAGCTCACCAGCGAGATTCTCACTACGATCTACGGCGAGGAGGACTGGGATACCACGCCCGAACCAATGGATGACGAGGTTAGCGATGACCCGCGCGATACAGCCTCGTACAGCGCGGCCCCCGCAATGGCCGTCGGAGGCGCACGATGAGCGAGCAGGCCGAGATGTTGACGGCGCGCCAGCAAGCGGCACACCGCGGCGAGTGGCGCCGGCTTCCACTGATCGCAAGCCCGCGATTGCGCTGGGGCATTGTCCTCGGAGTGGGGGTGTATCTTGTGTTGGCGCTCGCCTCGGTAGAGGTGGACTGGGAGCGCGTGGCTGAGGGGGCGGGCCGTGCGGTGAATTTTCTGGGCGCGTTTATGCAGCCCGATTTTGTCAGCCGTTACGACGATATCGTTGCGGGTTTGCTGGAAAGCTTGACCATGACGCTGACCTCCACGGTGATTGGGGTGCTGCTGGCGATACCCGTCGGGTTGGGGGGCGCGCGCAATATTGCGCCATTGCCGATTTACACAGTCTGCCGGGCGATCATTGCGGTGTCGCGCACTTTTCAGGAGGTCATCATCGCCATCCTGTTCGTGGTGATGTTCGGCTTTGGGCCTTTTGCCGGCATGATCACCCTGGCGTTTGCGACGATTGGTTTCATGGCCAAGCTGCTGGCCGAAGACATCGAGGACCTGGACTGGCGTCAGGTTGAGGCAGTGCGCGCCACGGGTGCCAGCTGGTGGCAAACCATGAATCACGCGATTCAACCCCAGGTCATGCCGCGTTTGATCGGGCTTTCCATGTACCGCCTGGATATCAACTTCCGCGAATCTTCGGTAATCGGGATTGTCGGGGCAGGCGGTATCGGCGCCACCTTGAACACCTCGCTGAGCCGCTACGAATACGATACCTCAGCGGCGATCCTGCTGATCATCATCGCCATCGTATTGCTGTGCGAGTACGCCTCGAGTCATGTCCGTCGCTGGACCCAGTAACCCCTGAATTAGTCTTTTCTGAATCGATACTTTGTGGAGTAGTTGAATGCCCGTTTCCACCTCATCTCAGGGTCAGTCGGTCTGGCGGCGGCGTACGACCCGCGCGCAATGGCTCCAGTACCTGGCCTGGCTGGCAGGGGTCAGCCTGTTTCTGCTCTGCTGGAAGCTGATTTCCGACAATACCATGTGGGTGTTCGTCGACGACGCTGGCCGCCAGGGAGCCGATCTGATCAGCCGCATGACCCCACCCGAGTGGGGCTATGCCAATGTGCTATGGAAGCCCATGTGGGACACCCTGAACATTGCCACCCTGGGCACGGCGCTGGGCATTGTCATGGCCTTTCCAGTAGCGTTTCTGGCGGCTCGCAATACGACACCGCATCCGCTTATACGCAGCGCCGCGTTGGTGGTGATTGTGTCGTCACGCTCGATCAACTCGCTGATCTGGGCAATGTTGCTGGTCACCATCCTGGGTCCCGGCGTGCTGGCAGGGATTATTGCCATCGCTCTGCGTTCCATCGGCTTTGTGGGTAAGCTGCTCTACGAATCCATCGAAGAGATTCATCCCACGCCGGTCGAGGCGATCAGCGCGACCGGTGCGAGCCGTATGCAGGTAATGAACTATGGTGTGTTGCCCCAGGTCATGCCAGCATTTGCCGGTATCAGCGTTTACCGTTGGGATATCAATATCCGCGAATCGACTGTGCTGGGCCTGGTGGGGGCGGGCGGTATCGGTTTGCAGTTGAACGCTTCGATCAACAGCCTTGCCTGGGATCAGGTCAGCGTGATTTTCGTCATGATCTTTGCCACCGTACTGGTGTCGGAGTGGATATCCGCCCGGGTACGCCACGCGATTATCTAATCGATTTGGCAGCGTCTCGATCTTTGCGCCATGCTATAGACTAACCGGTCAAAGTAGAGATGCCTCCATGCCCTTCGCGCGCAGCTTGCCTATTGTAGGTTTGTTAATCCTCATGATGGTGTCAGGCTGCGCCAGTCACAAGACAGACCTGAATGAACGCCTTGACGAGGCTGAGGGCTTGTCCATGGAGCGTGCGTTGATTCTTTCCCATGCCCAGCAAGCGCTGGGCACTCCCTACCGCTTTGGCGGTAACTCGCCCGACGGTCTGGACTGCTCCGGACTGGTCGAGATGGTCTATCAAGCGGCGGGGATCCGTGTGCCTCGTACCGCCGACCAGCAGTTTCGCCAACTGCCAACGGCGAATGCTCCGCGCCCGGGTGATCTGCTGTTTTTTGGTTCACGCCAGAAAGCCACTCACGTGGGCATTTACCGCGGGCAGGGGCAGATGATTCACGCCCCCGGCAGCGGCCGTGAAGTGGTGAGTGTGCCGCTGGATATCGACTACTGGCAGCAGCGCTTTTTGGGCGCCGCCAGTCCTGCGCCCTGAGCCCTCCCCGAGATTGTCAAGCGAGTCCAACGATTCCCCGATTTTTATGACCTGGGTCAATTGTCGCGCCTTCCAACGGCCTATAATACCGCCCGATTTACCCACCTACCTAACCCATAAGCATTAAGCTTATTTAATTACGTGACATAATGCGGCACACTCAGATGAAAGGGTTACTCGACCCGATAACAATAACGTGAGCATGCCGCTTACCTCACTAACGACGCTATCAGTTTGAGGTTAAGCAATGAAAACTATCGTTAACCGCATGCCGATGCGGCTCAAATTCGCCAGCGTGTTGCTATTGCCGTTGCTCGCGTTGGCCTGGTTTGCCATTCAGGGGATCATGGAACGTCGTACTTCGCTGCAGGAGTTTGACCGCCTCCATGCAATGACTGAGCTTGCTCAGCGTGCCGGTGATGTTGTTCATCAGATGCAGTTAGAGCGTGGGATGACGGCTGGATTTTTAGGCAGCGAGGGTGACGCGTTTGGCAACCGGCTTCGCCAGCAGCGACCCAACACCGATGAGGCCGCCGAGGCGTTTCATAACGAGCGGGCTTCCCTGGATCAATCGCAGCTGACGCCCTCCGTCCAGCAGCAACTGCGCGAGATTGATGAACGTTGGCAACGCCAGCCGGCGCTTCGCGATCGCGTTGATGACCTGGAGGTGACGATGGGGGAGGCGCTTGGTCACTATACCGGCATTAACGGCCAACTGATGGCGTTTGTAGGCACGTTGGCGCATCTCACTCAGGAAGGTGATATCACCCGCCAACTGAGCGCTTATTATCAGCTATTGGAAGCCAAGGATCTGGCCGGTATCGAACGGGCGCTGCTGTCGAATGCGTTTGCTGCGGATGGCATGTCAGCCGAGATGTTGCGACGCTTTTTATCGCTGCTCGGCGAGGAACAGGCCTTTTTGGATAGCTTTCGGGTCCTGACCAGTGAAGCAAGTCGCGAACAGCTTGCTCAAGCGCTAAGCGGTGCGGAGATCGAGCGGCTTCTGGAGCGGCGCGAACTTGCCATCAGCCAAGCCAGCGAGGGCGGCTACGGCGTGGACCCAGAGGAATGGTTCGAATGGCAGACAGTGAAGATCGGCCGTTTGAAGGCATTAGAAGACCAGGTGGCGGATTCGATAGTGACTCAAACAGCCGCATTGCGTCAGGAAGCTCAGCAGGCGCTCTGGCAATATGTGGGGATTGCGCTGGTGGCCAGTTTGGTGGCGATAGGCGTTGCCGCATTGATTGTACGGGCAATTACGCAACCGCTGCATCTGGCACTGTCCAGCATTGAGACGCGCGGTAACGATCTGACCCAGCGTTTGAAAGTGCCGGGTAGCGATGAATTATCGCAGCTGTATCGCGCCTTCAATGAATCGTCGGCGGTAACTGAGAACCTGGTGGCTGAGATCAAACACAACGCACAGTCGGTGGCGGTGGCCAGCAATCAGATCGCGCAAGGAAACCAGGACCTTGCTCAGCGGACGGAAGAGCAGTCTGCTTCGCTGGTACAGACCGCGTCGAGTATGGAGCAGATCACAGCGACGGTCCGCCAGAGCTCTGACAACGCCCAACAGGCTCAGAAGATGACTGGCGAAGTGGCCGAGGAAGCCAAAGAGGCGACTCATGTGGCGTCGCAAGCCCAGCAAGCCATGCAGCTCATTCAGCAAGCCAATGAACAAGTCACCAGCATTGTCGCGACGATTGACAATATTGCTTTCCAGACCAACTTGCTGGCGCTGAATGCCTCGGTTGAGGCCGCGCGAGCGGGTGAACATGGGCGTGGTTTCGCGGTGGTGGCCGATGAAGTACGCAAGCTGGCCAGCCGGAGCGCTGACGAAGCGAGCCAGATTCGTCAACTGGTCGATAACAACGTGAACAAGATTGCCGAGGGCGAAACCCTGGTAACATCAACCAACAATACGCTGGAACGTATCGCCCAGCGCGTTAAGCAGATGGCGGGCTTGATGGATGAGATGGCCTCGGCGACCCATGAGCAATCATCGGGCATTGAGGAAATTAATCGGGCCATGGTTCAACTGGAGGACGTCACTCAGCAAAATGCTTCCTTGGTGGAAGAAGTCGCGGCGGCCAGTCGTTCGCTGGATGAGCAGGCTGATGATATGACCCGAAGAATGAATACGTATCAGGTGCGCGACAGCCATCAAGTTATGCTTAGTTAGGCCGATATAAACCATAGAGGGCGCTCACTGGAGCGCCCTCTTGATATGAACTGTGACTGAAGGACAGTGCCTGGCGTTTTGTAATGCGTTGATTAGCGACGATTGTCGTGTCGCGCAGGGTTTAACAGTAGGTGATGATATAATGAACCTGCTGTGTATGGGGAGGCCTCTGACGCAGCTAAAAATACATTGACGACTATTATAAATTGAGGAGCGCTGGGACGTATGAGCCAGTCTTTCACGACGCCAAAGGCGCAGTCTTTGCCTCATTCCCATGCTTTATCGCTATCCCCAGGCGAAGCCGATGAGCCCGACGACTCGGACGCTACTCGCCTGCCCGCCCTAGGACCCGCCCAAGCGGCTTTCCTGCATGCCAACGAGGCCATCATTATAACCGACGCAGAAAACCGTGTGATCGATGTCAATCCGGCCTTCAGTGAACTAACCGGCTGCATGCTGGACGCTGTGGAGGGCAAGACGCCCGAGGCATTCAGTATTCTGCCGTTGGACGATAGCCGCACCACCCGGTTGATGCGTGAAGAGCTTCATCTTCGTGATCGTAGTAAAAGTCAGGTGAGTTACTGTAGCCACGACGGTCAGTTTTATCCCGGCATGATGTCGATCAATCGGGTGCGCGACGCCGAGGGTAACGTTGATCACCATGTGATCGTACTGGCGGATCTATCCGCGATTCCTGCCCATGCGCGGCATCTTAACCGGGAAGTGTACTTTGATGCATTGACGGGACTGCCCAACCTGCAACTGCTGACACAGCTTATCCAGGAATCCATACAGCACGCTGAAAACAAGCAGCAGTCGCTGGCGGTATGTTCCCTGGATATCGACCTTTTTAAAGCCATCAACGACCGTCTTGGCTCCAGCGTGGGCGACGCGCTGCTCTCGAGCTTTGCGCAGCGTATCAGTCATCTGCTGTTTGGCGACGATGTGCTGGCTCGGGTAGGCGGTGATGAGTTTGTGCTGCTGCTCCATCATGGTGTGGACGACGTATTCCTCGAAAAGCTGCTGGCCTCCATTCGGAGACCGCTTTTCATTGAAGGACATACGGTCCACCTGACGGTCAGTCTGGGGGTGACGTTTTATCCTAATGACCCGGCGCAGGGCGATGGCTTGTTACGCCATGCCCATCAGGCGATGTACCGGGCCAAGCAGCGGGGGCGTGATAACTTCCATGTCTTTGATCCGAACCATGACCGTCTGCTGCAGGTCCGCCACGAGCAACGCCAGCGCTTTGTGGACGCATTGGCAAACGATGAGCTGCGGCTTTATTACCAGCCGCAAGTCGATATGCGTTCCGGGCAGGTCGTGGGGGTGGAAGCCCTGATTCGATGGCAGCACCCCGAAAGAGGACTGCTGGCACCCAGCCAGTTTCTGCCCACTATTGAGGCGACGCCGCTTGAGGTTGACCTGGGTGAGTGGGTGTTGAAAGAGGCGATGCGACAACTGGTCAAGTGGAAAGCGGCGGGAATTTCGCTGCCCGTCAACGTCAATATCAGCCCCTCGCACTTGCTTCTGGACAACTTCAGCCAGCGCCTTGGTGAGTTGTTAGCGTGTTACCCCAGTGTGCCACCGGCCATGCTCAAGCTCGAAGTGCTGGAAAGCGCGGCGATGCATGACATTCAAGCGGCGTTGAACACCATGGCGAAATGCCAGGCCTTGGGGGTCAACTTTGCGATTGATGATTTTGGTACCGGCTTCTCATCACTAACCCACTTGCGCCAACTGCCGGTGAACCTGATCAAGATCGACCAGAGCTTTGTCCGCGATATGTTAAGCGATGCGGACGACATGGCGATTGTGGAAAGCGTGATCTATATGGCAAATCGCTTTCAGCGGCCGATGCTGGCGGAAGGGGTCGAGACGCTGGGGCATGCAAAAGCGCTGATCGCCCTGGGCTGTGAGTTGGCACAAGGTTACGGTATCGCACGCCCCATGCCTGCTAATGAACTGCCACAATGGCTAGCCGCGTGGCCGAGACGAGCCGATTGGAACGCGCTTGGAAAGATACATTAACAGTCAGGCGTAGGGCTTAAGCGGCGCTTGGCGCATTACTGGGGTTCAGTGCACTGTCAGTCATTGCATCGCTGGTCGGTGATTTACCTTCGGCGCTGGCGCGTGCCTGGGCCATTTCGCTTGTCTGCATGGCCGCTTCAAGCTTGGCTTCAAGCAGGTATTGCCTGGCCTGGGCGGCGACCTGATAATCCTTTGGCGAAGGATCGGCGGGAGCCAGCGCGGCGGCAATCACGGTTTGCATTTTCTCGATGGTGGCCTTGGGGTCGTTGGGCACCGGGCCGTAATTGATCGATACCTCGCCAGCAACAGCGTAGCGCTGGCCGTCAGGGCCTACCTCGTAATCGTAGCTTGCCCCGCCCGCATAAGCACCGCCAACCGTCTGGTGAGCCATCTCGTGTTGCCTGACTTCACGGTCGGTCTGCTTGAGCTGCTCCAACTGTTCAATTTCTTCTGGGGCCATCGGCGTACCGTCGGCGCGCTTTGGGCCCGCAGACTCGCCGCGGGTCGCATTGTCGGATGAGACTTCGTCGGATGAGGCTTCCGGCTCTGCAGATGACGCGTTAGCCGCTTTGGGCTCAGCCGTTGTGACCTTGGCCGAACCTGCATTAAACGTGGGTGATGCCCAAGCGGACAGAGAGGCAGCTCCCAGCACGGCGATTGTCATGGCAAGCGCTCCATGAAAATAAAGAAGTATCGTAAAGTATCGGTGAGGCAGGTCGGTCGTGCAAGTTAACGTTGGACGAGTGAGCCTCAGAGGCGAGGAAAACAGGCGATGCAGACGATTGATGTGGTGATTAACCTCTCCTATGAGGCGTGCCTGGCGCACTACGAGGGGCGCATAGCCCAGGTCTATACGTACAGCCTTGACGGCCGACGGGTGGTGTTCCCGGCAGAAGCGCTGCGTCGTGTCATGACCCACGACGGCGTTTACGGTCACTATCGACTAAAGTTTTCTGAGACAGGCCGATTTATCAGTATTCATCCGCTTGGTATCTGTTGAGTTCATATGCCCGATACTAAATCTGACGTGTCACTACATGAGGTCGTCTACGAGGTGGTTCCCAACCTCAATATGGCCGAAAAGCTGGTCAACAATACCCTGGAAAGCATCATGGAGGCCGCCACTGATCCATTGGAGATTATGCGGCGCAAAGAACAGCAGGACGCTTTCCGTCTGGAAGTCCGTCTTGTGCGCATGCACCTTGAACATGTGTTGACGCGCCACCGCGAGGACGTAGCGGCTCTGGTTAGCACCGACGGCCGTGAAGGAGCTTCGATGGTGAAGCTTGACCGCAATGAAGCACAGGCGTTGCGCAGTGCCATTGACATTTATCAGCATGTGCGGGCGTATCAGCGGGGTGAACGCCGTCACCCTCTGGCGAGCCGTTAAGTTCGCCCCGCGGGTCCTGGCCACCAAAAGGCCACAGACTAGGCTATAATGATCGCTTCAATGAACGTCCTGGCTTACCCGCCGGGAACGTTGGCAGCCTGCCTATCCGGCGACGGCTGCTGAGCTATCAGGAGATATACCATGTCTGCCTCACCAGTCACCTTGATGGTGGCGCGTCGCGTCGCCAAAGAGCGTTATCCGCATTTCACCCGCTGGTTGAATGAAGGCCGCCATCTGGCCGCGGACTTCCCCGGTTATCTGGGGTCCGGGGTGTTGGCACCGCCCGCCGACGATGATGAATATCAGATTATATTTCGTTTCAGCAGTGCCGAGACACTGGCTGCCTGGGAACATTCGGCTTCCCGGCGTGCCTGGCTGGCCCGTGGCCAGGGCCTGTTTGATGCCCCGCATGAGCATCGCGCTGTTGGTCTCGATGCCTGGTTCCAGGCAAACTCGCCAGCGCCGCCCCGCTGGAAGCAGGCCGTGGCCGTGTGGCTCGCCTTTTTTCCTGTGTCGCTGCTTTTCCATTGGCTATTCGGTAGTACGTTCGCCAGTTGGCCGATGTTTCCACGGGTTATGGTCAGCACGCTGATGCTGACGCCGATCATGGTGTTCGTATTTATTCCACTCTCGATGCGGTTATTGGCGCCTTGGCTTGAAGGTAAGGTGTCACCATTGGACGTTCTCCTGCGGCGCCTTTCTGAACGAACTACCTAAGTTAACGTTAGCGTTGGCTGCCGAGTCATGGAGAGGTTTTCTTCTACGCGGCCAACGCTGCTATGCTGAATGGGCACAGTGAAAGGAAGACGGGCGCCAGTTCATGGCTGGCGTGCTCAATTGCCCATGGAGTGACTATGATCCACGTTCACCATCTGGAAAAGTCCCGCTCACACCGCATTTTGTGGCTCCTCGAAACGCTTGGGTTGGACTACGAGATCATCGTTTATCAACGTGACGCTTCCACTCAGCAGGCCCCCGCATCGCTCAAGGAAGTACATCCGCTGGGTAAGTCGCCGGTGATCACAGACGGTGAGCTGACGGTTGCCGAGTCCGGTGCGATCATCGATTATCTATTACAGCGCTATGGCAACGGCCGCTGCCAGCCCAATAGCGATAATGCCAATGACTGGGTCGATTATCGTTACTGGTTGCACTATGCAGAAGGCTCCTTGATGCCACTGCTGGTCATGCAATTGGTGTTCGGACAACTTCCCAAGCGCGCGCCATGGTTGGTCAAGCCGGTCGCCAATGGCATTACTCAGACGGTTAACCGCACTTTCTTGCATCCGCAAATCAATCAGCACCTGCGCTTTATTGATGACTACCTGGCGTCACACGAGCATTTTGCAAGCCCGTGGCCGAGTGGGGCGGATGTGCAGATGAGCTTCCCCCTTCAGGCGGTAGCAGCAACACATTCCTTGTCGACGTACCCGGCAATTGCACGCTTCGTCGAGCGCGTTGAAGCTGACTCAGCCTGGCAGCGTGTTGTTGAGCGCGCAGGCCCGCTCACCATGCCCGGGGCGTAAGCAACATCATGGTAACGTTGACGGCAACCCGGTTAGGCCCCAACGTGAGCCTGTTACGAGATTATTGCATCGGCCGAGCGGTCCTCGCGCTTAGCAGCTTGCTGATAACCTCTGCGCTAATGGCAGATGAGTCTCTGCGTGTCGGTGTTTATCACAACCCGCCTAAACTGTTTCTGAATGACCAGCAGGACCTGGATGGTATTTTTGGCGATCTGCTATCGGCCATTGCCGAGCGTGAAGCCTGGCAGGTCGAGCCGATTGCTTGTGAATGGCAACGTTGCCTGTCGCTTCTTGAACGCGGTGATATCGATCTGTTACCCGATGTGGCATGGAGCGAGGCAAGGGCCGAACGATTCAGTTTTCATAGCGAACCCGCACTGCACAGCTGGTCACAAATTTACCAGCGGGAAGGGCTATCGATAGAGGCGGTGGTGGATTTAGCCGAACAGCGCGTGACGGTGGTCGATGGGTCAATTCAACAAGACCATCTATTAGCGCTTACCCAACGCTTTGATATACCGGTTGACTGGATCAACGTTCCGAATTTTGAAGAAGGCTTTGCAAAGGTTGCCAGCGGTGAGGCTGACGCCGCTGCAGCGAATCGTCAGTTTGGCGAGTGGCGCGCGGCTGAGGCTGGACTTGTTGATACCCCATTGATGTTTCAGCCCGTCCAGCTTTATTTTGCAGCGTCACCATCGCTTCCCCAAACGGTAATTGAGCGCCTTGATGACTATCTGATGCGTTGGAAAGCGGATACAGATTCGTTTTATTATGCCACGCTTCAAGCCTGGCAGGCGGGAGCACCCAGTCCACCCGAGACCTCCAAGTGGCTGAGCTGGGGAGTGGCAGCATTGATTGGGTCACTGGTCGTGGCGCTGCTGGTGAACCTTTTACTGAAACGGCGTGTGGCAAGGCAGCGGGTACGGCTGGCAACCAATGAGGCCATGCTGAGCACGATTCTGGATACCGTGGATGCGTATATCTACATCAAATCGCCTGACCTGACATACCAGTATGTCAATCATCGCATTTGCGAGCTTTTTGGTCGTCCCGCAGAGGCAGTGATAGGGCAGCGCGACGACGTTTTTTTTGACCCTGCGACGGCTGCCGAAATTGTCCAGGTGGACCGCCGCGTATTGGCGTCGGGTGAAAAAGTCACCTTGGAAGAAAGCAATGTCCTCAGGCACGACGACCGGGTAAGAACCTTCTTGTCGATCAAGATGCCGCTGACGTTAACGCCGGGTAAGCCACCTTCCTTGTGTGGGATCTCGACCGAATTGACCGAGTATCTGGAGATGCAGTCCCATACGCATTATCTGGCGTATTACGATGCCTTGACGGGCCTGCCTAACCGACGTCTGCTGATGGAGTCCCTGGCCACTACCATAGAGGAAGACGGGCAGAGCAAGCAGTTCGGTGTGCTGATGGTCGTTGACCTCGATAATTTCCGGTTGGTCAACGATCTGCAAGGGCACGCCAGCGGCGACCAGCTGTTGATCAATGTGGCTGAACAACTCCGCCAGGCGTTGGAAAAAGATGCCATTTTGGCGCGCTTCAGTAGTGATGAATTCGTGGTGCTGGTCAACCAGTTGGACCCCCAGCAGGAGGAGGCTGCCGCAAAGGCCGAGCGCATCGCGCGACAGCTGATGATGAAAGTTCACGAATTACGCAATAGCCGCTCATTGCCCATTAGCGCAAGCGTAGGGTTGGCACTTTTTAGCGGCGAATCGAGTTCGCTTGATGCCGTCCTTCAGCAGGCGGACATGGCGCTTCAGCAGGCCAAGGCGTCGGGCGGCAATACGCTGCGCTTTTTCAACCCCGATATGCAGGCCAGCGTGCTGGAGCGGGCGAACCTGGAAGCCGATCTCCACCATGCCCTGGCTCGCCATGAGCTAAAGCTGCATTACCAGATTCAGGTGAACCACAAGGGCGTCACGACCGGCGTCGAAGCGTTACTCCGCTGGTATCACCCGACACGTGGCTGGGTTTCGCCCGCCGAATTCATTCCGCTAGCTGAAGAAAGCGGCCTGATTATTCCGATTGGCGACTGGGTGTTGACCCAGGCTTGCCAGCAACTTGCCCGGTGGTCGCGGCAAACCGCCTACGCACCGCTGACGATTTCGGTCAACGTCAGTTCGGTTCAGTTCCAGCAGCCCGACTTTATCAATCTCGTGGAAAATCGCCTCAAGCAGACGCAAGCACCTGCTAATCGATTGGTGTTGGAAGTCACCGAAAGTCTACTGATGCGCGAGCCGACCCGTGTGCGTCACACCATGCTCAAGTTGCGAGAACAGGGCGTTCGCTTTGCCTTGGATGATTTTGGTACTGGGTATTCGTCCCTTAGCTATCTAAAGCGGCTGCCTCTCGATGAGCTCAAGATCGATCAATCGTTTATCCGTGAGTTGCTGACGGATAAGGCCGACGCCGCGATTGTCGATACGATCATTCTTCTGGCTGTCAGCTTGGGGTTGGTGGTAGTGGCCGAAGGCGTGGAAACCCAGGCCCAGTTGGATTGGTTAAAAGGCCATGGCTGCTATCGCTATCAAGGCTATTTGCTGGATCATCCCAAGCCCATTGATGACCTGTTTGATGAAAAAAAGCCCCGCCGCTAAGAGCGGCAGGGCATGAATCAAAAACGCCTGGTAGGGCTAGCCAAACAAGGCAAAGCTCTCCGCATTCAGCCACATATGAACCAGGATACTGGCAGCGTAACCCAGCAGAATGACCGGCGACCACTTCAAGTGGCCCAGGAAGGTATAGGCGCCACGTGCCTGGCCCATGACCGCCACACCTGCCGCGGAACCAATCGATAACAAGCTGCCGCCGACCCCGGCGGTGAGGGTGATGAGCAACCAGTGCCCATGTGACATATCGGGTTCCATGGTCAGGACGGCAAACATCACGGGAATATTATCGACCACGGCGGAGACGATGCCGAGCACAATATTGGCCGCTGTGGGGTTCCAGCCGAGATATAGCGCTTCCGAGAGCAAGCCGAGGTAGCCCATAAAGCCCAGCCCGCCAACACACATCACCACGCCGTAGAAAAACAGCAGCGTATCCCACTCGGCGCGCGCCACCCGGTTGAAGACATCGAACGGCACGACGCTACCTAGCTGCTCCAGCTTCTTGTTGTCGCCACGACGGCTGTAGCGCTCGCGCTTTCGCTCCAATGAGCGCGGCAGGCTGCGGCGCAGGTAATAGCCAAAGAACTGCAGATAGCCGAGACCCGTCATCATGCCCAGCACCGGGGGCAGGTGCAGTAGCGTATGGCAAAGTACGGCGGTGGTGATCGTCAGTAAGAAAAGCGCCACAATGCGCCGGGCACCGCGCTTCATCCAGACGTCTTCTTGTACGCTTTCCGGCTTCTTGTTGGGAATGAAAAAACTCATGATCACGGCAGGAATCAGGAAATTGACCAGCGCCGGAACGAACAGAATAAAGAAGTCCTGGAACGGCACAATACCCGCTTGCCAGACCATCAGCGTCGTAATATCACCGAAAGGACTGAAGGCACCCCCCGCGTTGGCGGCCACCACGATATTGATACACGCAACGTTGATAAAGCGCTTATCACCCTCGGCGACTTTGGTAACCACCGCACACATCAGCAGGGCCGTGGTCAGGTTGTCGGCAATCGGCGATAGAATGAAGGCAAGTCCACCCGTTAACCAGAAGAGCGAACGGTAATTGAACCCTTTGCGCAGCATCCAGGAACGTAGCGCATCAAATACCCGGCGTTCTTCCAGGGCGTTGATATACGTCATGGCCACCAGCAAGAACAGCATCAGCTCGGTGAACTCCAAGAGCGTCACGCGGAAGGCGTGCTCAGATGCCTCCGACATGCCGTTTTGGACATACACCCAGCCGATGAGGCTCCAGATAATACCGGCGGCGACCAGCACGGGTTTGGACTTGCGCATGTGTATCTTTTCTTCTGCCATGACCAATGCATAGGCCAGGACAAAAATACCCAATGCAAAAAAACCGACCACCGATTGTGTCAGGTCCAGCTCACCCGTAACGGCTAGAACGGCGGGGCTAAAAACCAGCAGCAGGGCTGCCAACAAAAAAAGCCAGCGACGATCGAATCGTGGCTGGCAGGAGGGGCGAAAAAAAGGCATGACGACGCGTTTCCTTTCATTAGGATTATAGGAGGATTTGTAAGCCGCGTTAGTCTATCAGCCTGTACTGCATTGCAATATGTAATAAAAGCGAATGAATATTACGGTGCTTAACCGTTAAAGATCATTTTTTAGCAAATTAACCTTTTAGGTAATGGTCATTTGGTGAATCTTGCTTATTAGACAGCATTGATTATTGTAAAGCTTAAAGCCAAATATATAATGTAGCCTGCTAATAATAAAGCACCCTCAAGACGCGATAGCCGCATACCGGTATACAGAAAAAACACCAATAAGCCCGCAGCGCCCAGCATCACCCACTGATCGAACATGGTCACGCGTGCTGCGATGGGCAGAGGTTGTAAAAACGCCGAAATACCTAAAATACCGAGAATATTAAAGATATTGCTGCCCAGAATGTTGCCTACGGCAACATCGGCATGACGCCGTAAAGCGGCGATAACCGACACGGCCATTTCCGGTAGCGATGTGCCTACGGCCACAATGGTCAAGCCAATCACCGCTTCTGAAATGCCCATGGCGTTGGCCAGCCCAATCGCACCATAGAGTAATAACTGGGAACCGCCGATCAGTAAGCCAAGACCCAGCATCAGTGCAATGATAATCCCTAAAGACGTTCTGGGCAGTGCGTTCAGCTCATCCGCTTCTGAGGCGTGCATCTGGGCAGCAGGAATTGTCTGCTGTCGTTCGCTGAGGTATGCCCAAACGAGATAGCTGATCAATCCAGCCAGGAAAAGGGCGGCATCAAAGCGTCCCAGGGCACCCCCCCACGCCAAGCCAATAAACAACACGCTCGCCGCGACCATTACGACCCCGTCTCGGCTAAGCGCCTTGGGTTGAACGGTCATCGGGCAAATGACAGCACATAAACCCAGAATCAATAAGATATTACCGATATTGCTGCCGACGATATTGCCCACGGCAATATCGGGCTGTTGGTTGATGGCCGCGTTTATCGATACTACCAACTCGGGAGCTGAGGTGCCAAACCCCACGACCACCAACCCGGTCAAAAGGGGAGAGACGCCTACTCGTCGCGCGCCTGCCACGGCACCGCGTATCAAGGCTTCTCCGCCCAGGGTCAAAAAGCCTATACCCACCAATAAGCTTAAAGCATGTAGCATGTTGCGTTTTCCCTTCGGTGTTGGCCCGCAAGCATCAGGCGTTGGCATAACATAGCGGAGAGTATCGGTTTCCGCCTAGCATTTTTGAGGGCGACAAGGTCGTACGGTTCATTGACGTTTGTTATGTTATAACTTATCTTTTGTTTCGACATTCCAGTCTTGTGATTTTGCAGAGGAAATATATCGACATGTTGATGACATATCGTCAAAAAGCGAGTGCCGTTGCGCTAAGTGCTTGGCTGATTACGGGTGTTCAAAGTGTGCAGGCCAATGACCATGACCATTCGCACGATCATGACCATGCTCACGACCACGACCACGACCACAGCCATGACAGCGATATCTATGCAGGCTACTTTGACGACGAGCAAGTAAAGGATCGCCCTCTTTCAGACTGGGAGGGTGACTGGCAGTCCGTCTACCCATACCTGGAAGACGGTACGTTGGACGAGGTATTTGCCTATAAAGCCTCGGAAGGCGATAAAACGGCTGAAGAGTACAAGGCGTATTATGAGACGGGGTATCAAACGGACGTGAACCGTATCGTGATCGACGGGCAAAACGTCACTTTCCATGAGGACGGAGAGCAGCGTACGGGAGAATATCAATATGATGGCTATGAGATATTGACCTACGAGGCCGGCAACCGGGGTGTCCGCTTTATCTTCGAGCTTGAAGAGGCATCTGATGACCTGCCGCAACATATCCAGTTTAGCGATCACAGCATCTATCCCACCGATGCGTCCCATTTCCACCTCTACTGGGGCGACGATCGCGAAGCGCTGCTGGAAGAGGTCACTAATTGGCCGACGTACTATCCTTCGGCGCTGGATGGTGATGAGATCGTCGATGAAATGCTGGCGCACTGATGTCGGTGGTCAAGACGGTCCTCTGCCTTCTGACAGGTTCGGCATTGTGAAAAAGCGCTGGCAGAAATGCCGGCGCTTTGCTTGTATGGGGTGAAACAAAACAGTGAAGAGTCGACCCATGACGCCCTATTGGCCTTTATCAATCGCAATGGCTTCATTTTCACGCTTGCTGGGGGTCGGGCTTTTGGCCTCGAGTAGTGTGGTAACCGCAGATGCGGGGTGCGACAACACGAGCACCCAGTTAGCGCTAACGGAATGTTCTGCGCAGGCGTATCAATCAGCCGATGATGAGCTTAACGACGCGTATCAGTCGCTTGTCCGCAAACTGGAGGCAAGTCCAGCAACGCTCGAAAAACTGCGAGAAGCCCAGCGGGCCTGGATCAGCTTTCGCGATGCCGAATGCGCGCTCGAGAGCAGCGGCGTAGAAGGTGGCAGCGCACAACCCATGGTCCGTAACGGATGCCTTGCCACGCTGACAAAGCGGCGCACGGAGAGGCTACGGGAGCATGCGCATTGCGAAGAAGGCGACTTGAGCTGCCCACGCTAATGACACGTGTTGATGTGATGCAAGGCGTACAGACACAAAAAAAGCACCCGTAGGTGCTTGATTTGTATGGTAAGGTGGTGGGGCGGCGACGTTTGAACTGATATTTTAAGTGGCTGTTATTTATTGTTTTTAATATCTAGTTACCAGTTAGGCATACACCAGGGCATACATGGTGCTTGCTGCTAGGCCGCTTTCAACGGTGATTTCGTGGAGAAAACGGGAATTGAATAGCAGCAATTCCAAGTCTTTTTTAAGGCGGGCGAAACGCACAAAACGCTACCTCTCTCAATCGCCTTGGTACCTAGCCCAATAGCGTTACCCATTGTCCGGCATCAACGAGAACGCCAATACGGCGGTCTGGGATGGTCAGGCTTGCCACATCTACAAGTGACGCAGGCTCACATCTAAATGCGGGATAAAATCACAATTAGAAGTCGGGCAAGCTATTGAAAGGTAGTAATTACCGCAGGCTTCCGCGTTTGAAACGCGCAAAAAGCCGGAAATCCGGCTTTCACTTCCTCCATTTCAAATGGAACAAGCCAGGCGGGGCTTAAAGTGCCTGCCACCGTTGAGGATAAAACGCGCAGGCTGTCGGGGTTTTCGTCATGGTGGGGCACTCTCCGACTGATCCCCGTTTCATGCGTTAAGGGCGCGTTGCAGGCGTTCGCGGTATCGCTCAAGCCGTTGGCTGGCTGGTTGGGTGCCATCCTTGGCACTGCCTGCGCTGAAGGCGTGAGGCTTATAGCGGGCGAGCCGTCTTGCTTGCAGCTCGCTTTCTTTGCCGTGGCTCATGCCGCTTTGCTCACGTCGATGGTTGCCGGGTCGCCGTGGGCGCGCGCTGCCCTGGTGGTGCTGATCGTAACCCACTGGCCTAGCTTGGCTTGCAGTGTGCCTAAATCAGCCGCCAACACGGTGTGACTGATACTGCCAATACCCTCAAGGCTTGCGTCGATCTCCTTAGCGATGGTGCCCAGCTCACTACGCAGGTCGCTGGTGGTGCTCGCCTGGGAAAAATCATCCATGGCTTGGTGAAGGGCTGCCACCGCCTTGCGCGCCTTCTCGGCTGCCTTGCGGGCCTGATCTTCGCGCTCAGCCAGACGACGATGGACATCATCAATTTGTGGCTTGGCGGCCATACGGCGGGCTTCTGGTAAATGATCCTCCAGGGCTTCCGCTTCGATACGCAAACGTCGCTCTTTGCGCTCTGCATCCGCTTGACGTTGCTCGATACCGTCTAGGTCGCCACCGTCGATAGTCGCCTGGCGCATTTCCGCATCAAAGTCGATAGCTGCCAGTTCGCCGCGCTCGGCTTCGATCTCGGCTAGGCGCTGTTCAATTTCGGTTGGCGTTTTCATTGGGCCTGCTCCTTCATGCGGTTAATCATATTTGCGCGCGCTTCGTCTGCTCCCTTGCCTACCTCATCACCGCGCTTGGCTCGGGCGATGGTGTCTTGGCGTACGTCCCGGCTGGTCTTAGGCCGCTGAGCATCCTTTATGCGGTCGTGGTCGATGCGGGCTTGTGCGCGCTCCTGTTCATCAGTGCGAGTTTTCATGGTGCTGCTCTCCTTCGGTTTCGGCTTAGGTGCCGGGGCTTGGGTATCAATGCTTATGCTTGGGTCGTCGGTTCTGAATGCCATGGTTACTCCTTGAGCCGCTGCACTTGTTGGGCGGCATACTCGGCTAGGTCGGTATCGGGTGGGCACGGCGGAATGATGATTGCATCGTCGTCGGGTTCGTTGGTTTCGGTTGCCAGGATTACCCGCCTAGCATCGGGATAAACCAGCCAGTACATGGCCGATAACACGTCCTTGCCTTCGTCGGTGTCGCCAGGGAAAAACAGCTTCCGGCCTGCCATATCCAGCGAGGTGCCAAACGTTTCTGTTTTGGGGTGGGGTATGACAAGGCGAATGATCTTGATGGCCTCATCTCTCGGCAGCTTGGCCTCCTCTAATGCTGCCAGGCGCTTCAAAACATCACGGCTGGGCATAGGGCACCTCTGAGGTTCATTAGCGCTTCAAGCGAAGCGGTAGGCACTCGCTTCATCCAGGCGGGGGCGTCTTCACCGGGTAGCGGTTCCGGCGTTTCAATGCCGCTGTTCGCCATCACTTCATGGATGCGTGCCGGGTCACTACTGCCAGTCTTGCCGCCTAACCGCTCCAATACTTCAAGGCGACGTTTCAGGTTGGTGCTCATTGATCCACCTCTAAAATGCTTTCAAGACTGGGTTCGCTATAGCCCTTACCATCCCCACCAGCGGCAATGTCGCTCAGTTCATCCATGAGGTTGCTGATTGCTTTAACCGTGTTGTCATGCTGGCTGCTCTCTAGCTTCACCAAGCGCTTCATCACAGCGTTACGCATTGGCGCGGCCCTCCAATTCATCTAGGCGACGGGTTATTTCGTCGATCTCCGATACCTTCACCAGTGAACCGATGGCATCAATAAGCGCCTTGCCCGTCTGGGGGTCTAGCTCGCCAGTAGCGACAGCGGCTAGGATCGACTCGGCTTTGTCGGTCAACGTCTCGCCTTGCATCGTGAAGCGGACGGGTTCAGCAGCAGGGCGGTAAGCTGGTATAGCGCGGTCAATGCACAGCTTTAGCGCTTGGGAATCACCAGCCAGGGCAAGCTCTACCGCTTTAGCCACTAGCTCAGCGCCGTGCTTCTCAAGCTCTTTTCGCCACTTTGCCCGCTGGTCTGGTCTGCCTTTAGGGCGTCCAGTTGGGTTGCCGCTTTGGCCCTTCTTAAACGCCATGGCGCTTGTTCCCCGACTGTTCTGAACAACTGAGGCGGATAAGCTCAGCAGCCGCTTGGACGTTGCCACCATCGGCAGCGCTGCGAAGCATGGCGTAATAGCTGGCTACTTCGCGGCGGCTAGGCTTTGCGTTCTTGGCTCCCTTGGGTCTTGGCATTTTCTCTACTCAATACTGTTTATATTAGGCTATGTTGGTATCTGTTGTTGGTCTGCGCCTATCGCTGCGCGAAACCACGCCTCCTCTGCTGGCTTCGCGGTTTCAAACAGCCGCCGCCATGCCAGGTAATTGGGTAAGTACGCGGTCCCCACCCCATGAAAGCGCGCCATCCAGCCCTTCAATCGGCTCATATAGCTATTGACGTTCTGAATGTGGTATTCCTTGCCGAGCACTCGCTGATTATCGAGTGTGATCAGTCGATGATGAGCAATGCCGTGGTCGGCAGAGAAAGTCCTATACCAGCTGTGCCCGTCCGAACATAAAATCGAGTCACGGTCGATGATCGGTAAAAGGAATTCATGAACAGTGGATTTCTGGAGCGCCGGTTCCACCAAATCACTGATCTTTCCGTTTCGGTCTCTCGCAATAAGCACTTGAATCTTTTGTTCTTTTTTCTTCATACTGCCTTGCCCGCCGCGCTTTCGAGGTCTGCGGTGAGTGATCTTGCGCTTCCCTTTGCAGGACTCTAGGAAGACGGTTTCGTCTACCTCGATGATGCCGGATAGTGGGTTGGCGTTGTCTTGAGCACTCCTTTTCAGGAAGCGATGTCGCCAGTGGAAAGCCGTTTTCAAATCGATGCCTACTCGGGCCGCCGAGACGCGTAACGTCAGGCTGTCTCGCATGCAACGTAGGTAGTCGAACCATTTGTCGCGGTGCTGCAGTTTGGCCAGAGGCGTGCCTGTCAGGGCGTTGAACGTCTTGTGACAATCGGGATTCCGGCACCGATATCGCTGTAGGCCACCGCTGCGTCCCCACTTGGCAGGGTGTTCACTGCCACAGTGCGGGCATGGAAGGTGAGGTCTGACGGTTTCGAGCAGGGTGTCCGCTTGGGAGCTTATTTGACCAAGTAGCTGATCTGCAAGGTATTTTTTGAGATCAACAGGGAGAGAAGCCAGGGTCTGCTCAAGGGCTATGAGGTCTGCTTGCTTCATGGTGTGCTCCAGAGGCAAACTGCATATACAGTAGTTTATACAGTATTTTTGAAGCACGCCAACAGCAGATACCAACATAGCCTCTTTCATACAGTGTTTGTCCAGTATAAACCTGTTTTTGCATGGCTATGTTGGTATCTGTTGTTGGTCTGCGCCTATCGCTGCGCGAAACCACGCCTCCTCTGCTGGCTTCGCGGTTTCAAACAGCCGCCGCCATGCCAGGTAATTGGGTAAGTACGCGGTCCCCACCCCATGAA
>NZ_NBYR01000010.1:0-172710 GCF_002119345.1 Halomonas sp. CSM-2
GGCCCAGGTAGCTCTTGATCACGTCACTGGTGCGCATGCCCAGCGTGGTGGGGAAGCGGCTGTCGATGCTGTCGACGCCAGCGATCTCGAAGCATTGCCCGATGATGGACAGCCCGGCGYGGCTGGTGAGGGTGCGGCGACTGGCGCGGAACTTTATGTTGGGCATGGCACTGTCTGGGTGAATGGCGATAATGGCTATATTGCCATGCAGGTCAGTGGGTTAGAAGTGCTTCCGGGGGCCGGTCTCACGGATTCAGGTATTGCTAATTTACTTTGCTTCTGGCTTAAACAATCAAGCTAATATTTCTAATAAAAACAGTCAGCCGGACGCCGCCAAAGTCGCGGCGCCGCTGCTGTAGGCGTTAGAGCTTTCGAGTTGGGCAACCTATGAGCGATAGTTTCGAACAAAACCTGCTGAATAACCTGATGGAGACATGGATAGTACCCTCCATCGAGGACAGACAAGAGAAAGGTGAATTCGAAAGACCTATAGCTTTGAAGATGGCGCAGATAATCTTCAAGGCTGATGGCGGTAGGCCTGTTGTACGAATAAATAACGAAGTCAAAGGGCGAGCTATCGTCAAGATACCAGATGACGCGAATCGGACAGTTACAGCTGGAGAACCGGTTACTTGGAAAGATATCGAAGGCATTCAAGGTTTTGAGCTCAGCGAAGAGGAGATGAATTACGGTCACGTCACCTTGATTTTGGTATCGGATAAGTGGTTCATTTCTTTTAATTTTATATACAATAAATCCCTCTCACAGCGACATCTGGAGGCGGCCGAGGAATTCCTAGAAGCAGCGAGAGAATCGCTAAGTAAGCGACACTTTTTTGCATGCATTGATAATTTGCATAGCGCCTCTGAACTCGCGGCAAAAGCCTATCTGATGGGGCATCCAGATAAGCAGTTAATGGAATCGAAGTCACATGGTGTCATCCATAAAAAGATCAATTTCGAGCGAAAACTGGGTAACGTCAACGAAACTCATGTTGATACGATCAATAAGCTCAAGAATCTGAGAGCGCCCGCCAGATACTTACAGGGTGATCTGAACCTTGAGGACGGAGACATTGAAATGATGATCAAGGAGGTATCTGCATTCATTTCGGATGTTTCGCAACGGTCTGCCCCGAGGCTCTAACCAAGCCATGCACCGGATGCTGATCTTGCCAATACCTCCGCTTCGCTCCGGTATTGCCACCTGTGATGGCGGGCGTTGAACCTGTAGAAAAAAACCGCTGACGGCTAAGTTTTAGTAGGATCGAGGAAACAGACGAGGAGTGGTCAGCATGCCGCGCTTCAAGGCTTATAACTACGATCAGAATGCCATGGTGGTGATCAACTACCAAGATCAGCTCCAGCCCGGCGCCTTTGAGCACGCCGTACATTACCTGATCGAGCACAAGCTAGATCTGTCGGTTTCCCCCGTGCTCCTAGCCCCTAAACTTGCGCGTAGCCCCCGTCAACGAACACCTCGCTCCCTGTCATAAAGCTGCTGTCGTCGGACGCCAGGAATGCCACCGCGCCTGCGGTTTCTTTGGGATCACCCAGACGCTCAAGCGGTACGGTCCGGTTCATCTCGCTCAGAGCTTCGGATGGGAGCAGTTCCATCAGCTTGTCTGTTTGGGTCGGGCCGGGAGACATAACGTTCACGCGAATGCCGGTGCCCCTGAGATCATGGGCCCAACTGCGCGCCAGGTTTCGGACGGCCGCCTTGGAGGCGCTGTAGATACTCATCGCGGGGGTGCCCATGCTGCCAACCGTGGACCCGGTGAGGATGATGGAGCCGCCGTGCTTCATCAGGGGCAGGGCCTTCTGGACGGTGAAGAGGGTGCCTTTGACGTTGATGTTGAAGATGTAGTGGTAGTGCGCCTCGGTGATCTCTCCCAGGCTGGCGAATTCGCCGACGCCCGCGTTGGCCACCAGGACGTCCAGATGGCCTTTCTCTTCCTGGATCGTTTCGAAGACGCGGTCGAGATCCTCCGGCTTTGTCACATCCGCCTGGATGCTCCGGGCGTTGGATCCCAGTGCCTCAACCGCGTTGTCGAGGACGTCCTGGCGTCGCCCGGTAATGAAGACGAAGGCGCCTTCGTCGATAAGGCGTTGGGCCGAGGCCAGGCCGATGCCGCTGGCGCCGCCTGTGATGAGTGCGATTTTACCGTTTAGCCGATTCATGTTTGGGTCTCCGTGTGTGTTGACTTGATTCGCTTTCACGATATATAAACCGCTAACAAATGTTCAAGTATGCACCTTTTGGTAAGTACCCTTTATGTCGAAAGAAAATTCAGAAATCCCACGTTTCATTTGCGGCCTGCATGCGACGCTGCAAGTGATCTCCGGGAAATGGAAGCCGTTGATTCTGTTCTTTTTAAACAAGGGTCCGACGCGTTACGGCGAGCTCAGGCGAAGCGTCCGGGGCGTGAGCGACAAAATGTTGATCCAGCAGCTAAAAGAGCTCGAGTCCGACGGCATCGTCCAGCGAACGGACTATGGGGAGATCCCGCTGCGCGTCGACTACTCGCTGACGCCCTTCGGCGCTAGTCTGGTGCGGGCTATGGAGCCGCTTTGCGGCTGGGGCGAAGAGCACGAAGAGGACATTGCCGCGGCGATGGACCGCCGGAAAACCAGCCGGTAGAAAGCGAAGTGGGAGGGCGGTTGGTGGACAGGCAAACCATCATGCCATCCGGCGAGTCCTCCGGGTAAATCCGCACGTTCAGTGTTCTGGTTCGTGTTGCCGTGGGTCCTGATGGTGCAAAGTATCAGGGAGTCGGCATTTGGTATCGGGTGCTAGAACAAAATAACGGGTGAACGGGCCCATAACCAGTCGGTCAACCATGCACCATACCCCTTGCGGATTATGGTTCCTTACGCTCCGCTTCAGTGCCGGTTACCGATAGCGTTAGTCCGCTTGTAGCGTTGCTAAGGAATTTGATGATTCAGGTATCTAAATTGCGCCTGAGTGCGGCACTGTGGGCAGTAGGTATGCTCGGCGTTGTCGTATTGACGCTAACCGTGATTCCGCAGCTCTTGCATGGGGCACAAACGCCAGTGCCGCAAAGTGTCGCTGTCACCGCGAGCCTGATACAGAGCGGGCTCTTCCTTGCGTTGGCCGCTTGGTTAGGCGCGGCGCTCTCAAGGTCGGTCGGCCTCAGGGCACCTGTGACAGAGGCGGTACTATCCGGCTCAAGTGTCTGGAGGGCCGCAAAGCCTCAGCTACTACCTGGCGCACTTATAGGCCTCGTTGCGGGTGCTGTACTGCTCATTGCAGGGCAGGCCGCGCCACTCGAGGTGCAGAGCGCTGCCCCCGCCTTCAACATTCCTGTTTCGGCCCGGCTGCTCTACGGTGGCATCACGGAAGAAATCTTGATGCGCTGGGGGCTGATGACGCTAATCGTCTGGCTGGCATGGCGATTCTTCCAGCGACGCAATGGTGCGCCAGCCCCTCGCTATGTGGTAGCTGCAATCCTCGTAGCAGCCTTGCTATTTGGCGTCGGCCATCTCCCTGCTGCAACGGCCATGGGGATCAATCTTACCCCCTCCGTTGTCACCTACGTGCTAGTCAGCAATACCATTCCGGGCGTGTTGTTCGGTTTCTCGTACTGGCGCTGGGGCTTGGAGTCTGCCTTTCTCGCACACGCTACTGCTCATGTGGTCGTTATTGTCGCAGGTGCAACGTAGTACCGCGGTCTAACAGTTTGTTCAAGCCGAAGCCGCTTAGTGGCTCGTCTTAACTCAAGCGCCTCTACCTTCCAGGTAGAGGCGCTTTTTTTGCAACAAAAACTTACCCGTCGTAACTGGATTATCCTTGTTATCGAACAGTGTTCTGTCTATGTTTGATACGTGTGAAACAAACGACTGTCACATTGTGTGAATCAAGGCAGGATCGCCTTTCAATACATGACGATTCATAGAATCTTTCATAGCAAGTCGTCACAAGGAGAAGACACGTGAAACTCAGAACCCTACTTACCGCCTCGTTTGCCTCTACCGCTCTGCTCGCCGCGGCACCGTCGGCATTCGCCGCGCCCAATGCTGATGGACTCTATCTGGGTATCGGTACCGGTTTCAGCTCGCTGGAGAATGACGACGACGATGTCGATAATTTCATCTCCAATGGCGCTGAAGACTTTGATCTGGATGATGACGAAGACAACGTCTTCAAAGGCTTCGTCGGCTACGAAATCAATCCTTACTTCGCCACCGAAATTTTCTATGCCGATCTGGGTCGTACGCGCCTGAAGGGTAACAGTGACGCCAATACCGATTTGGAATCTGACGCCTACGGGGCGAGCCTGGTCGGTCAATTGCCCGTCACCTCCTGGTTTACCGCCTTCGCCAAGGCCGGTGTAGCCAAGTGGGAAACCGACGTCGACGGTAACCTTGGCGGTGCTAGCGTTGATCTTGAAGACCAGGACGGTACCGATCCGGTCTATGGTGTCGGCGCGCAGTTCAACTTCGACCCCTTCCTGGTACGTGCTGAATACGAGCGCTACGACTTCGACAGCGACTACAAGATCGATACCTTTACCGCGTCAGCCGGTTTCCGTTTCTAACCGTCAATTTGTTTAGCCATTTACGATATCAGCGCCGGGGCTTGCCCCGGCGCTGTCGTTTTAGCTCACGCAACCCTCCCATACTTCCAGGCGGTACGCTGCCAGCGCGTTAAAGCGCTGAGCTAGCTCAGGTTCATAGCCATTATCGGCCGCGTTACGATGCAACTTGCACTGATCGTGCTGTTATGAATGCCAACGTATCTGGCAAATTGTCGTTGGCACATACAGTAAACGAGGGAGCGCTTATGAACCTTCTATTCATCTGCAGCGAAAATAGGCTACGCAGTCCGACGGCGGAAAGTGTCTTTTCAGCTTATCCCGGTATCAAGGCAATCGGCGCTGGCACAGGTTTGTATGCCCAGACGCACGTTTCTCGGGAATTGATTGAGTGGGCCAATATCGTTCTGGTGATGGAAAAGCACCACCAGGATGAAGTCGCCAGGACGTACAAGGACGTGTTGAAGGGGAAGCCGCTGGTCTGCCTGGATATTCCCGATCACTATGAGTTCATGCAGCCGGAACTCATCACCTTGCTCAAGGAAAGGGTGCCAGAGTATGTGCGGTTATCAACGGTTGGAAAGTAGCCTGATTAGCCACGGTGACCCTACCTAGACGCATAGGGCGGTCCTTGTGCCTCAGTGTTTAAAGAACCGGTGCTGAGACGCTATCGCTTGAATACCGAACACCTCCGCCTAGTACCAGGCGCCGCCGTTTAGCGGCGCCATCAGTAAGAGCGGGTTTAAGCAATGAGCTGGGTTGGCACGTCAAAGGCTGCCGTCTGCGAGCAATTCGCGGGTGCGTTTCAGCGTGGACTGCAAGGCGGCCTTGTAGCCGTTATCGCTGTCGAACTGGGTTTGTTCGGCTTGCTCCTCCGGGCCGCCCGGTGCTTTGTCGCGCAGGCCGAGGTAGCAGTAGAAGCGAAGCTGGAGCGCCCCGGCCTCATCCTCGAAGAGTTCGTTGATGATGGCACCCTCACGGGGCCCCGTGGCCTGGAAGAAGGTGACCTTGCTTTCCGGCGCCAGGGCGATGATCTCGCGGAGATCGGTGCCGGCGATGGTGGCTTCGCGCACGAAGTGCGTCGCGCTTTCCTCCACGACGTCGCAGCGTGTACACAGCCCTTCGGGCAAGAACAGGCGGGCGTCGCGGGCCTTGAGCACCAGGCCCTGCCAGGCCTGTGCGCGGGTCAGTGTGGTTTCACCTGCCGGATTCACCGGGACAGTAGCGGTCGAGTAGATCATGGTGGATTTCCTTATGTTGATTGGGCGCGCGTTGTTGTCAGACCGAGGCCGCGGCCTGGGTGGCGAATTCGCGATAGGAGTGAAGGGGGCGACCCAGAAGGGCGGTCAACCGGTCAACGTCACCGGTATTTGGTAGCATCCCCTCGGTAATGAAGCGCTCGCTCATCAGGCGCATGTCATAAGTCATCCAACTCGGCATGTGCAGCAACAGGTTCTGCTCGAACGCGGCGGTGTCCTCACCCGGATAGGCGATGGGGCGACCAAGTACATCGGTCCAAATCGCAGCGATGTCCTGGCCGGTTAGCGTGTCGGGGCCAACGAGATTGATACGCTCGATCGGTAGCGGTACGGCTGACTGCTCGCGGCGCAGGAGCTCCAGGGCGGCAACCTCGCCGATGTCACGCGTGTCTACCATCGCCAGGCCCTTGTTGCCGATCGGCATCGGGTAGATGCCGTATCCGGTGACGACTTCCTTGATGGTCAGATCGTTCTCGATGAAGTAAGCGGGCCGCAGGATGGTGGCGTTAAAGCCCATCTGCTCAATCATGCGCTCCACACCATACTTGCCGGCAAAGTGCGGCACATTGACGTACAGATCGCTGTGGATGACCGAGAGGTAGACAATTCGCTCGATGCCGGTCTCACGGGCGAGGTTAAGCGCGATCAACGCTTGGGTGTACTCGTCGGGCACCACCGCGTTGAGCAAAAAGAGCGTCGAGACGCCGGAGAAGGCATTGCGCAGCGCGTCCACGTCGAGCAGATCACCCTGGACGACACTGACGCTGGCCGGAAAGTCTGACTTCGAAGGATCGCGGACGAGCACGCGGACATCGGCATCGCGCTTGACGAGTTGTTCGACAACGTGGCGGCCGACAGTGCCGGTTGCGCCGGTAACGAGAATGGTCATGATGATTTCCTTGGGTTGGGGGTATTGGTTGCAACCAGAGTTGCGTACGGAGTGAACAATAGGTCGTTTCATTATCAAAACAAAGAGCATAAAATAGAGACACTATGTTCCGAATATGAGGCGCAATGGATTTCAATGCTTTGCAGGATTTTCAGCTTGTGGCCTTTCACAGCGGCTTTGGAAGAGCGAGCCGGGCCAGTGGCAGGTCCAAGGCAACCCTGTCGCGCCGGGTGTCGGATCTGGAAGAAAGCCTAGGTGTTCGGCTCTTCGAACGAAGTGACCGCAGTCTCGAGCTGACCGAAGCCGGCCAACTGCTGCTCGCTCGAATTGAGGGACCCATGCGTGAGGTGGCCGAAGCGGTAGCGGCGGCACGAGATGGCCTTGATAGCCCGAGAGGCAGGTTGCGCGTAGCGGCCCCCTTGCTGTTTTCGCAGGTGGCGCTTGGTCGGCTGGCCGCCGCCTTCCAGGCGATCCATCCCGACGTGCAGATCGAAGCGGTGGCCGAAGACCGGCTCGCCGATCTCGTCGATGAGCATTTCGATGTCGCCATCCGCATCAACCCGCACAAGGACAGCATGCTGGTGGGCAGGTGTTTTGCCCGAGACAGACTTGTTCTGGCAGCGGCTCCCTCGGTTCAGGTACCGAAGCAGAACGGGGATGAGCTGCCCCGAATCCCGGCGGTCGTCATGCCGACGTATCGAGAAGGTGAGGCCTGGTCCGTCCAGGATGGCCAACTGACCGTCGAGCCACAGCCTGTCCTAAGGCTGTCCTCGCTCCTGACGGTTCGAGATGCCGCTGTGGCGGGTGCAGGAGCGGCCATGCTGCCGCAATCCATCATCGGAGGCCTGCTGGAGAGAGGCGAACTGGTGTCGTGGGGCACTGCCGGCAATGAAGTCGAGCTTTGGGTCCTGCATACGTCCAGGCGCTTGCAGAGCCCCAAGGTCCGAGCCTTTGTTGAGTTTCTGTGCAGCCAATACCCGGATGGGGCCTTCACCATTCCGAGTGAGTAATGGGGCAAACGTACTAAAGCACGCTCAAGTCATTGGCTGGGTCTTTCAACCATAATGAAAAGAGCTGACCAATAGCGTTCCCCATCGAATACGCTGAAATATTAGCGTTGGGACTCAACACTTTTCCAGATCCCCCCAACCAGCGCAAACGCCAATACGGCGAACAGCACGACGGCGCCTGTGGAATCCAACACCTGCAGGGTCAGGCCTGACACGACCAGCCAGAGCGTTGGGATGATGGCGGCGATCCAGAGGGCGAAACCCCGCAGCATGATGAGCACCAGGCCAAGCGTGGTCACCGCCGTGGGGTCGGCGTGTAGGCCGAACACTTCCGCCTGGTACCAGGAATCGCCGCTGAGCGGCGCTATCAGCGGCATGACGATCAGGCCGAAGAGGGCGATGGCGGTGCCCAGAATGACAGGCGGGCTTGTGCTACGCGGGGCTTTATCCATTCCCCACCCTGTTAGCGCCATCACTACCAGCAGCACGGCCTGGGCGATGAAGGCGTTGCCCACATAGCCCCCCGCCCAGTTGAGCGATGCATAGCGTTGAAAGAAAAACGCGACGGCGACAAAAGCCCAGAGAGGGGAGGGTAGCAGGCAGGCGAGTCGCGGGCGGTGTCTCAGCGCCAGTGCAAGGGCCGCGGCGCCTAAGGCGAGGGTCAGCAGGTGCAGTGGCCAGAAGGTTTCGCCCATGCGCTCCAGCAGGCGGAAGTAAACCTCCGCGGTGAAGGGAATAAAGTCCTGTAGCCGGTAACTTGTCCAGGCGTTCATAGCGACTCGATATAATCAGCCATCCGCTGCCGGGCATCGGCCGAGGGCATAGGAGAGTGGCCGGCGCGCATGTTCTCGCGCATATGCTCGACCTGGGTGGTGGCGGGTATCGCGCAGGTGATCGCCGGGTGGCTGACGATAAACTTGAGTAGAAAGTCCGCCCAGGTGGTGCAACCGCACTCCTCGTTGGCCCACTCGGGCAGTGGCGCGTCACGGCGCTTAAGGTGCTTGATCAGGCTGCCGCCATCATAAGGGCGATTGGCGATCACCCCGATGCCCCGTTCTTGTGCCAGGGGCAGTAGCCGGTTTTCGGCCTCGCGGTGGGTGATGTTGTAGGTGAGCTGCACGAAGTCGATGTCCTCTGACGTCATGATCTGCTCGATCTCGCGGTGGCGACGCCCGTGGGAGGTGGTGATGCCCACATGGCGGATAACGCCTTCGGTTTTCATTTCCTGCAGCGCGGCCAGATGCTCGCGCCAGTCGGTCAGGTTGTGCACCTGCACCAGATCGAAGTGATTCACCGTCCAGCGGTCTTTCAGCTCCGCCACCTGTTCCCGGGCTGAGCCACCGGCGGGGCTCCAGACCTTCTCTGCGGAGAACAGGCTCTCGGGCGTGCTGAGCTTTTGCAAGGCATAGCCCATCACATCCGGCGCCGAGCCGTACATGGGCGAAGAGTCGATCAGACCGCCGCCATGCTCGAAAAAGGCCTTCACCACCTCGGTGCGCGCATCGAGCAGCTCAGGGTCGTTGCCAACGTTGAAGGTACGCCAGGTGCCCATGCCGATCACGGGCAGCGTTTTGTCAGTTCCCGAAATGGTCTTTTGGCGCATCTCGCCGGTGTTGGCAAGCAGCGGCACGCCTGGGAGCGTCATGGCCGCAAGTGTGGCACCCATGAGCGTAAGGCTTTGTCGGCGCGTGATGCGATGATTCATAGCGGTCGCTCCTCCAGATTTTTTTGGATCGGCACCGTGGCCGCCAAAACCAGCACAAAGCAGGTCAGCACAAACACCTTATTCACAAACCAGTTGGTACGCCAGATCGACCATTCGGGGTCGGCGAGAAAACGCACGAACAGGGTGCTAATGATGAGGATTTCAATGACGGACATGCACACCGCCAATACACGCGTATAGCGAGGCTGCTTAAGCAGCGCCCAGCCCAGCCAGACGTGCGTCAGGGGCCATAGGTCCCAGTAAATGTAACGTGCCCAGGGCTCACCGTAGGCCAGCGCGTAACCCACGGGAAACAGGTATTTGATGAACAGCGTCCACGCCGCGAGGATGAATAGCAGGTGGGCAAGAAAGCGGATCCAGCCATTGGGTTGTGGGGCGGGCAGTGACATGGCATCGCTCCAGTGCTGGGCCGTTGACGGCCTGGCCTCACACCATCTGCAAAGAGTGCTTGCGTGTTGGCGGAGGAAAGGCGGCATCGATCTGTGCCAGGTCATCGGCGTCGAGGCTGACGCTATCGGCATCAACGTTCTGTTTGATGTGATCCAGATTCACGGCCTTGGGAATGGCTATCACGCCGGGGTGGCGCAGTGCCCAGGCAAGGGCGACTTGCGCGGTGGTGGCGCGGTGTTTGTCGGCGATGCGTTGCAGAGTGGCGTCGCGCAGCAGGTTGCCGCCTTGCCCGATCGGGCAGTAGGCCATGAGCGGCATGTTTTGTTGTGCTTGCCAGGGCAGCAGGTCGTATTCAATGCCGCGTGCGCCGGGGTTGTAGAGCACTTGATTGGTGGCGCAAGCGGGCGCGTCGAGCTCTGCCAAGTCGTCAAGATCGAAGTTCGACACGCCCCAGCGCTGGATCTTGCCCTGCTCGCGCAGCCCCTCAAACGCTGCCACTGTTTCGCTCAGCGGGTACTGGCCACGCCAGTGCAGCAGGTAGAGATCGATAGTGTCGGTGCCCAATCGGCGCAGGCTGCGCTCGCAGGCGGCTTGAACCCCCTGGGTGCTGGCGTTGTGCGGGTAAACCTTGCTGACCAGATACACCTCATCGCCCCGACCGCGGATGGCTTGGCCAACGATCTCTTCAGCGCCGCCCTCAGCATACATCTCGGCGGTATCGATCAGCGTCATGCCCAGGTCGATACCCTCCTGCAGCGCCCTGACCTCAGCACTTCGCTGCCCGGCATCTTCGCCCATATGCCAGGTGCCCTGGCCGATACGGGGAACGCTTACGCCGCCTAGTTTGATCGTTTGCATATCTCTTCCCGGTTGTGAAGCTGTTCCGACGCATGCTCATCAAGTTGAATTGACCATCATCAAGGCGATATAAATGAACCGCTCATGTCGGCCGAGCCCAGTACGTAAGTCAGTCAAAGGACTTGTCAGTCAAAAATAGTCGCTCATGCCATAAGTGGTGCTACAAGGAGGCCTCCGGCCAGCCATAGCATCGCAATAACGACAAGGCTACGCAGAACCCAGGTGCCTGCCCCTGCGCCGCCATGGTCATGATGATGCTCATGGCCATGCTCATGTCCATGGCCCGAATCAGCGTGTTTGGCCCGGTACCAGAAAAACACCAGCACCGCGGATATGGCCAGGAATATCAGGTTGAGTATGAAACCGTAATTCACCTTGAAATGGTCACGTTCCGTTGCTGTTTGTATGGTAGTGGCATCCGGCAGCAGGCCGAACGCCGCGAAGCCGTAATGCATCATCAGGGAAACAAACACCAGCCCACAAAGCAGCAACGCTAGAATATACAGCGACATCTTCCAGCCATAATATTGTGCGTTAATCCTCAGAACCGGCAGTACTACCAAATCCGAAAAAATAAAGGCCATGACACCCGCAAAGCTGACACCGTTACCGAACAGCACCGCCGCCAAGGGAATATTCCCCATGGAACCGATAAAGGTGAAAAAGGCCGCAAAAGGGCCGATCAACGTTTGAGCGAGCAGGGATAAAAAGCCCAGCTCACCTTCTGTCTGGCCAGCGCCAGGAAAAAGCCCATGGAAGAAGCTTTCAGGTACGAAGGCGGCAATCACGCCCGCCACGGTAAAGCCGATTAACACATCCTTCCATACCATCTGCCATTCCATGACATAGGTCATGCCGATCTGCTGCCAGCCCTCACGGCTGGTCAGTTTTGACTTCCAGCTCGCCTGCTGGTCGCCATGCTGATGCTCTTCATCGCCATCATCAAGCCGCTCCCTGGCTTGTTTAATCAGCTTTTTGGGGTTGGTGATGCGAATGAAAAGCCAGGCAAAAAGGATCAGCAGAATACCGCCGATATACTCAGCCACGACGAACTGCCACGCCAGGAAGATCGAGATGACGATACCCAGCTCAATCACCAAGTTGGTGGAGGCGAGCAGAAACGCAATGGAGGGCGCTAATCCAGCCCCCTTCTGGAACAGGCTACGCGTGGTGGCCAGCGCGGCAAAACTGCAAGAACTGGAGATAAAACCAAAGAAGGTGCCCAGCGCCATGCTGCGCGGGCCGGTTTTACCCATGGCTTTTTGCATACGTTCCTTCGTTACCAGCACTTGTATCAGGCTGCTGATGATATAACCCAGTACGAATGCCCAAAGGGCCATCCAGAAATAACCGGTACTGGTAAGCGCTGCCTGATGCCAGAGGCTGAAAAAATCCATATTGGCTCCGGTTGGTTAAACGCAGACTAGGTGTTAGAAAAGCTAGCAAGGTTTAGCTGGATCAACAAAGATGGCAATCTCTCATCATGGTTGCCGCAGAGGCGGGATCACCCCCAGGAGAAGTAAGGCAAATCAGCATCCCGACCAACGGTGAGGCCGGGAGCGGAGTCAGGTTTGATAACCAGCGAGGCTAGCGTCGGCGATAACAATGTGTCATGACATGACCCTACCTGATTGGGTGAGGGATTGTGCTTGGTCATTGAGACCGCCGAGCAAAGCATTAAGTGATTGCTCCCCATCCAAGTGGGCGAGAAGCAAAAAACGGATAGCCTTAAGCCTTCACAATGCCTTGGCACTGTAGATGCGCCGTTGAATCAGAGCGCATTGCGAAACCCCTTACTTTTCAAAGATAAGCGCGTCCGGGTTGGCGCCCAGCTCTTTCAAGGCTGCCATGATGCTCTCGTTGAACGGATCCGGGCCGCACACGTAGAAGGCCTGGCTCATATCCTTGATATGCGATGTCAGGAAGGCCTTGTCGATGACGCCATCGGTGAAGATATGGTCGCCGGACGGCTTTTCGTCGGTGATGACGTTGATGAACTGGTCTCCCAGCATCGTTTCGAATTCTTCCTTGAGAATGATGTCGCGTTCTGACTTGTTGGAGAAGATCAGTTGATTTTTGCCGATCTCGCCCGTGCGATGCAGGTCGCGCAGAATGGCGATAAACGGTGTTACCCCCGCACCGCCTGCCAGGAATACACCCTCGTCCTTGTATTCGATGGTGCCCCAGGGCTCACCAACGATCAGCGAGTCCCCCTCCTTGAGCTGGCCGATCTGCTGGGTGACGCCCTCGTGGTCCGGATAGATCTTGATGACGAATTCCAGCCACGGATCCGACACCAGCGAAGAGAACGTGAACGGCCGTTTCTCGTCGGTCCACCCTTCACGATTGACGGCGACCTCGGTCGCCTGGCCAGGCGTAAAGGTGTATCCCTCAGGCTTGGCAAGCCGTATCTGTTTGACATCATGAGTGAGATTGCGGATTTCCTGGATTTCGAGTGTATGGTCCATACTTCGCCTTATGCCTCTCATCGTTAGGTTGCAATACGTCATGTTGGCCGTGGGAGCTTCGGGTTGCAAAGCCGGGCATTAAACGCAAGGAGACACCATGGATAACGCAGTGTATTGGTACGCGGTGGCGTCAGTGCTGCTTTTTTTGAAGATGTTCGCGATTGCCGTGTATCAAGGGTTTCATCGCATCACCAAGATGACTTTCAAGACCCCTGAAGACGCCGCCTTTGTAGGCAGAGACGCTGCGAAAGAAGAATTGCCCCAGGTACAAAGGGCCGCTCGTGCCTGGTCAAATGACGTGGAAAATATCCCCATCTTTCTGGCGCTCGGGGTTGCTTACGTGTGGGTGGGCGCCGCGCCAGGTTTGGCGGCCTGGCTCTTTTTGACGTTTACCGGCGCCCGTTACGTGCACACCTTGTGCCTGCTGGCGGGGCTCCAGCCCTGGCGAACCTTGGCGTATTTCGTCGGCGTGGGGTGCATGTTTGTAATGTGTGGCCTGATTATGTCGGCACTTCATTAAAACGGCCCAGGATTGAGCACGCTCGCTTTTCCAGCGCGCTGTTGTAACCGGTAAGGGTTAGGCAATATGCCTCAGGCAGGCTCGGGCGCTGCTCTGACCCCTCGCAAGTAGCTGACGTCAGCCCGTGGCGGCGCGCCAAACATGCGGCTATATTCGCGGCTGAACTGGGAGGGGCTTTCATAGCCAACCCGGTAGCTGGCGGTGGCTGCTTCCAGTCCTTCGGCCAGCATGAGTCGTCGGGCTTCGTGCAGGCGCAGCTTCTTCTGGTACTGCAGGGGCGACATACGTGTGACCTGACGGAAGCTGTGATAAAGCGTCGATTCGCTCATGTTGGCGGCCGATGCCAGCTCACCAATCTTGAGCGGTTGTGTATAGCGTTCCTTAAGGGCGTAGATGACCCGTGCAATCCGGTTGGCCTGGGAATCGGAAGCGGCAAATCGGCGCATGTGCGGCCCCATGGCGTCCATGAGTGCCCGGTAGATCAGCTCCCGACGGGCCAGCGGTGAAAGCACTTTGATGTCTTCCGGGGAGTCGAGCAGGCTCAGCAACCGATGGAGTGCGCCCTGCATACGTGCATCCATGGGGGCCGATTTTAATCCGCAGTCCGTCTCGGGGCAGATCGTATCATTTCCCGCGAGCGGCGCTGTGTCACCCAGTTCCAGTATCAGTCCTGCGACCTCCTGAGGATTCACCGAGACTTTCACCGCCAGAAAGGGGGTTTCCGGGGTCGCATGGTCAATCCTGCCGACCACTGGCAGGTGAACGGCGCTGCCCATGTAGCTGGGCCCGGTGTAGACAATCTCTTTGTCACCCAACAGCACCGTCTTGCTGCCCTGGATGACAAAGCACAGGCACGGGTCGTAGACGGCACAATGGAAGGTGGTGGGTGAGTCAGCGCGTACCAGTTGCACTTCGGCAATCGCCGTATCCTGAAGCTCCTCCAGGGGCGTCCAGCGCCGGGCGATTCTGCTCAGTTGATGCAGCGTGTCCGTAGAATGGCTAGCTTGCATGGGCAAGGTATCGTTCAATGGGGCTCCTCCCTAACAGCTTGCAGTATATGCCTTCGTTTCGTGAATCGTGTGCTTTTGCCGCGTTTCTGCAGGATCAGGCAAGCACTGCGCAGAAAACGACAACCCATGCTGTGTGTCACACAACGGTCATTATCCTCAAAACCCTATCAACAGGCTTATACAAATACCCCACCCGATGAAGCCTTTAACGCTTCACGACAGAATCAGGCAATCTTCTCGCAGGAACCCGATACCCTCCGCGTCTCCGCACGGCCTATGTTAGAGAGCATCTGGCAGGTGCTAAGTCATTAGCTCGATCCTGCCAGCGCGCCCAGCCCACCTTTATTACAAAAATCACTGTCGATTCTGACGCGAGTCAACCGACTGGATAAAAGCTGACCGTCAACGCGGTGCCAAATAGATCACCAACGCTGCTATCGGTTTCCGATAGCCATTGGAGCAAGTCATCATGAGAAGTCTGAGACAAGGTGCCCGGATGGCAAGTAGCCGGGCGATGGTTCTGTGCCTGCTGGCCATCGTGTTGCTGACCGGCTGTGATGCCAAGAGTGAGGAAGCAGCTATACAGCAGCCCCCGCCACCCCCAGAGGTGGACGTAGTGGAGATAGAGGCTCGGCCGGTGGTGTTAACTGAGTCGTTTACCGGCCGCGTGGAAGCGCCGGAAACGGTTGAGTTAAGGCCCCGGGTCAGCGGCTATATCCAGGAAGTGGCGTTCGAGGAGGGCGAACTGGTGGAGCAGGGGGAGTTGCTGTTCCAGATCGACCCGCGACCTTACCAGGCGCGAGTCGGCGCCGCCCAGGCTGAGCTTGCCCAGGCCAGGAGCCAGAGCGCCCAGGCCGCTAGTGAAGCCGAGCGTGCTCGGGTATTGCTGGGGCGCCGGGCCATTTCCCAGGAAATACATGACCAGCGCCAGTCAGCCCTGAACAATGCCCGCGCCATGGTGGATGCCGCCGAAGCCGCCCTGGAGACCGCCGAGCTTGACCTGGCGTATACCCGTATCACCGCACCCGTCAGCGGTCGCGCCGGTCGCGCGATGGTGACACGCGGCAATCTGGCCAATGCGGATCAAAGCCTGCTGACCACTGTCGTCAGCATTGACCCAGTCCATGTCTACTTCGAAGCGGACGAGCAGGCCGCCTTCGCCAGCCACGCGCTGATGGTCGATGGCGAGAGCAGCCTGAAGATCGAGCTGGGGGGCGACCAGCAACGCCAATACACGGGCACGCTGGACTTTATCGACAACCGTTTGAATCCTGATACAGGCACCCTGCAGTTCCGGGCGCTGCTGGCCAATGCGGATGGCCGCATCCGGCCGGGAGAGTTTGCCCGGGTCGAAATGCCGGTTGCCCACCTGGAGCAGGCGCTGGTGGTGGAACGCAAGGCGATTCTGACCGACCAGGATCGGCGCTACGTGTACGTCGTCGATGGTGACAATCGGGCAGAACGTCGCCAGGTGGCCACCGGCCGGCAGATGGGCGAACAGATGGTGATTACCGAGGGGCTCAGCCCCGGTGACCGGGTGATCGTCAATGGGGTGCAAAAAGTGTTCTTCCCCGGCATGCAGGTGAGCCCGCAAAGCGTCGCTGCCGACGTCCCTATTTCCGCTGACCAGCCCGCTCTTGCGGCCAGGGAGGAGTAGACCGTCATGAATTTCTCCCGTTTCTTCGTCGATCGGCCGATCTTTGCGGCGGTGCTGTCGATTATTATCCTGGCGATCGGGCTGATCTCCATTCCCAACCTGCCGATCAGCGAATACCCGGATGTCGTGCCGCCCTCGGTGGTGGTGCGCACGGTTTACCCGGGTGCCAACCCGAAAGAGATTGCCGAAACCGTGGCGACGCCGCTGGAGGAAGCCATCAACGGCGTCGAGGACTTGATGTACTTCAAGTCCGTCGCGGGGTCGGATGGCGTTCTGCAGATGACCGTCACCTTCCGCCCGGGTACCGATGCCGAGGAGGCCGCCGTGCGGGTGCAAAACCGCGTTAGTCAGGCCGAGGCGCGGCTGCCGGAAGCGGTGCGTCGCCAGGGCGTGACTACCCAGAAGCAGTCGCCTACGTTTCTGATGGTTGTTCACCTCACCTCGCCTGGAGGCGAATACGACACTCTTTATTTGCGCAACTACGTACGGCTGCATGTCAGGGACCGCCTTGCCCGGCTCGAAGGGGTAGGCGACGCCCAGATTTTCGGCGGTGGAGACTACGCCATGCGCGCCTGGCTGGACCCGGATCGCGTCGCTGCGCGTGATTTGACCGCCAGCGACGTGGTGGCCGCCATGCGGGAGCAGAATGTCCAGGTCTCCGCCGGGCAACTGGGCGCCGAGCCCATTGAAGAGAGCGATTTCCTGACCCTGATCAATGCCCGCGGGCGGTTGGAAACGGTGGAAGAGTTTGGCGATATCGTCCTCAAACGTGGTGACAATGGCGATATCTTGAGGCTCTCTGATGTGGCACGGCTGGAGATGGGGGCTAGTGATTATACCCTTCGCTCGCAATTGGATGGCAATGAGGCGGTGGCCATCGGCATCTTCCAGGCGCCGGGCGCTAATGCGCTGGCGATTCGCGAGCAGGTGGTGGCCACCATGGATGAACTGTCTGAACAGTTCCCAGAAGGTGTTGAGTATGAGGCGGTCTATGACACCACCATCTTCGTCAGCGATTCGATCAAGGCCGTGGTGAAAACCCTGCTGGAAGCGGTGCTGCTGGTCGTGCTGGTGGTCACCCTGTTCCTGCAAACCTGGCGTGCCTCGATTATCCCGCTGCTGGCAGTGCCGGTATCGGTGATTGGCACCTTTGGGGCGCTCCACCTGCTGGGGTACTCCATCAACACCTTGACCCTGTTCGGTCTGGTGCTGGCCATTGGCATTGTGGTGGACGACGCCATCGTGGTGGTGGAGAACGTCGAGCGAAACATCGGTGAGGGGCTCAATCCCCAGGCCGCGGCGCACCAGGCCATGAAAGAAGTTTCTGGCCCGATCATCGCGATCGGCTTGGTACTCTGCGCGGTTTTTATCCCCATGGCGTTTCTTTCCGGGGTGACCGGTCAGTTTTACCGTCAGTTTGCGGTGACGATTGCCATCTCTACGGTGATCTCCACGATTAATTCGCTGACCCTCTCGCCTGCTCTGGCGGCGATGCTGCTCAAACCCCATGACGCGCCCAAGGATCGCCTTACCCGTATCATTGACGGGCTGTTCGGCTGGCTCTTCCGGCCTTTCAACCGCTTCTTTAATGCCAGCGCCAACAAGTACCAGGGCGGCGTGGCGCGCTCCCTAAAGCGTCGGGGCGCGGTATTTGTGGTTTACGCGCTGTTGCTTGCGGGAACGGGCGTTATGTTCAAGGCGGTGCCGCCTGGTTTTATCCCGGTGCAGGACAAGCTGTACCTGATTGCCGGCGTTATCCTGCCGGAAGGCGCTTCCCTGGAGCGAACTGACCAGATGCTCCAGGACGTGGTGGATATCGCCATGGAGACCGAAGGGGTCGAGCACGCGATTGCCTTTCCCGGCCTGAACGCGCTGCAGTTCACCAATACCTCTAATACGGGGGTGGTGTTTCTCACCCTCAGTCCCTTTGGCGAACGCAGCCTGACCGCCGCGGAGATAAACGCCAGGATCAATCAGGGCATCGGCGGGCTGAAGGAGGGCTTTGCGTTTGCCTTTATGCCACCGCCGATTCTGGGGCTCGGCAATGGCTCGGGCTATCAGATGTTCATCGAGGATCGCGGCAATCTTGGCTACGGGGCGTTGCAGGAGGCAGTCAACCAGGTCCAGGGCGCCATCGCTCAGACGCCGGGAATGACCTTCCCGATCAGCAGCTACCAGTCCAACGTGCCGCAGTTGGATGCCGAGGTGGACCGGCTCAAGGCCAAAGCCCAGGGCGTGCCGCTAACCGAGCTGTTCGATACCCTGCAGACCTATCTTGGCTCGACGTACGTCAATGACTTCAACCGCTTTGGCCGTACTTGGCAGGTGATCGCCCAGGCGGATGCCCCTTACCGGGCCAGCGTGGAAGATATCGCCCGCCTGCGCACCCGTAACGATCAGGGAGAAATGGTGCCGATCGGCACCATGGTCAACATCACCCAAACCTTCGGCCCCGACCCGGTATTACGCTACAACGGCTACCCGGCGGCGGACTTGGCCGGGGAGGCTGATCCTCGAGTACTTTCTTCTGCCCAGGCCATGGAGGCGATCAATGCGCTGGCGTTGGACGTGCTGCCGCCGGGTATGGCGTTCGAGTGGACTGACTTGAGCTACCAGCAGTCCACCCAGGGTAATGCAGCGCTGGTGGTCTTCCCGCTGTCGATCCTGCTGGTCTTTCTGGTGCTGGCGGCTCTCTATGAAAGCTGGACGCTGCCCTTGGCGGTGATCCTGATTGTGCCCATGTGCATGCTGTCGGCGCTGATTGGCGTCTGGTTTGGCGGTGGTGACAACAATATCTTCGTGCAGGTGGGGCTGGTGGTGCTGATCGGCCTGGCGTGCAAGAACGCCATCCTGATCGTGGAGTTCGCCCGGGAGCTGGAGCTGCAGGGCAGAAGTATCGTGGACGCTGCCCTGGAAGCCTGCCGCCTACGGCTACGCCCCATCATCATGACCTCCATTACCTTCACTGCCGCCGTGCTGCCGCTGGTGATTGCCACCGGCGCCGGTGCCGAGGTTCGGACGGCGCTGGGCACGGCGGTGTTTGCGGGCATGATCGGGGTGACCCTGTTTGGGCTATTCCTCACCCCGGTGTTCTACGTGGCGCTGCGCAAGCTCTCGGGTTCTCGGCCGCTGGTCAGCCATCACAGCGCCACCTCGGAGGGCACACCTCACCCTGCCAGCCATCCCCAGAGCTGATGATAAAGGGGAATACCCATCAGCACATTGAAGGGGAAGGTGAGTCCTAACGACGCCAGCATGGCAAGGCCAATGTTGGCGTCTGGAATCGCGGCGCGAATGGCGACGGGGGCGGCAATGTAGGAGGCGCTGGCGGTAAGGCTCGCCAGAATGACCGCTGAGCCGGCGGGCAGCCCAAGCCAGTACGCCATCATCAAACCCAAACAGGAGAGCGCAACGGGCGCAGCCAGGGCAAAGATGATCAAGCGGCTGTGCCCCCAGCGCAGGCTGCGTAGCGTCTCTGCCGCGACCAGGCCCATTTCCAGCAGGAACAGTGCCAGAATGCCCTGGAAGGCGTTGGTGTAAAGGCTGGTCACCGACTCGCCGGCATTCGGTCCGTATAGCCAGCCGATCAAAACGCCGCCCACCAGCAGGATGACGCCGCGATTGGTCAGCGTCTCGTGCCATAGGCCCGACACCGTAGTGGTTGAGCCTTGTTGGCTAAAGCGACGATAGAGCAAAATTCCGAGCATAATCGCCGGTAGTTCCAGCAGCACCAGATAAAGCGTTACCTGCCCGCCGGTCATCAGGCTGTGTGCTTCGGTATACGCCAGGGCGACGGCGAAGGTACCGGCGCTAACCGAACCGTAGTGGGCAGCAAGACTGGCGCTGTCTGCCAGAGAGAGCCGCACCAGGTAGCGAACAACGGGGAAGATGATCAGCGGGATTAAAATGCCCAGCAGGGTAACCCCGGCAAGCTCGATTAACAGAGCCGTATTCAGGCTCCCGTGCAGGGCCATGCCGCCCTTAAGGCCAATGGTCAGCATCAGCAGCAGGCTTAAGATGTCATAAGCGGCTTTGGGAATGCTGAGATCGGAGCGCAACACACCGGCGACAACACCTAATACAAAGAACATGACCACAATATCCGGCACGGTTACTATCCTTGAAAAGCTGGGTTGGATGGGCTGGGCGACTACTTTAGCGATCTCAGTAGATTGATGAAAAACAAATAAAGTATATATAGTCATAGATGATTATCTATGGTGTAAGCGATGAAAGTACGACAACTGACCTTCCGTCTGCTGCAGGTTTATGCCGACGTGGTTCGCACAGGCTCGATTACCGCCACCGCCAATCGGCTTCATCTGACCCAGCCGACGGTATCTCAGCAGTTGAAACGGCTGCGGGAGATTGTCGGCGAACCCATCGTGCGCCAGGAAGATAGCCGCGTAGTCCCCACCGAGGTTGGCCAGGCGCTCTATCAACTAAGTCAGGACTTGCTTAGCCGCGCCGATGTGTTCAGCCAGTATCTGGACGAATACAACCGGGGCGGCCGTGGTCATTTTAGTATTGGTTTAGTGAACACTGCCCAATACGTGCTGCCGCGGCTGTTGGGGCCCTTCGGTCAGGCCAATCCCCAGGTAGATGTCACGGTGGAGATCGGCAACCGTCAGCAGATGCTCAATCGTTTTGAGCGCCACGAAGACGATCTCTACGTATTTAGCCACCCGCCTTCGGACGACGCCGTGATGGCCGCGCCTTTTCTGAGCAATCCGCTGGTGGTGGTAGGGCCCGAAAATAATCGCTGGGCGAATATCAACGACCTCACCATGGAGGCCTTGAAAGAAGAGCGTTTCCTGCTGCGTGAACCGGGCTCGGCGACACGGCATACGTTTGATGCCTGGTTATACAGCGCGGGTATTGAGCTTCACTCTACCCAGCAGATCGCCAGCAACGAGGCGATCCGGCTGGCGGTGGCCTCCGGGATGGGGCTGGCGGTGCTGTCGCGCCATGTTGTTGCGGATTCGCCCAAGGGCGTTCAAGAGCTGCCCTTGCAGGGTTTTCCGCTAAAAAGCCGCTGGCACTTCGTGGTGCGTCGAGAGCGCCGTCTACCGCCCGCCGCCTATCGTTTCTTGAGTTTTGTACAGGGAGTGCTGGCGCTCGAGTTCAATGAAACCGAAGGAGAGCTTGCCGTGGCTGAGCTGCTACGAACCCTGGACACCGAGAGACGGTAGCTTACTTAATCCTCGTTTGAGGCGTCGCGAGCTGCCTGCAACAACCCAATGACGTCGTCATCGCTGGTCTGGGTAAAGTCCCGGTAGTGCTCGCCTACGGCGTTGAAGGGCTCGGGGGTTGCCAGGCAAATCACATCGACGACATCGTCAGCCAGTTCATCCAGTGTCGATGCCGGGGCGACGGGCACGGCCAGGGTGACAGTGGCGGCACCAGCCTGCTGAAGTGCCCTGATGGCGGCCTTGGCCGTGCCGCCGGTGGCGATACCGTCATCTATCAGTAGTACTCGGCGTCCGCTCACATTCACCGGCGCTCGGTCGCCTCTGTAAGCTTGGCGACGGCGGGTAATCTCGCGCTTTTGTCGTTGTATTTCCTCTTCAATATAGCGCTCGGGTACCTGCAGCATCTCCACCGTTTTCGGGTTCATTACCACCTGCGACGGGTCGCCATCCACTACCGCACCGATACCGAACTCGGCATGCCCCGGCGCGCCCAGCTTGCGTACCACCAGGATGTCCAGCGGTAGCCGAAGATTTATGGCCACTTCATAGGCCACGGGCACACCGCCGCGTGGCAGGGAGAGAACGACGTCGTAGTGTTGGCCGGCTAGTGCCTTGGCGAGTTGACGTCCTGCGTCATGTCGATTCTCGAAGCGCTCTTGATGGTTAAACATGAGGAGCTCCTGAAGACCTATCGGTGGACACCCGCCACGCTCTTGACGGGGGTGGGTGTCATCCCACGATGGATTAACGCTCCTTAGACTATAGTAAGAGGCAGTGGCTTATCCAAGCCTAGTCGGTTCTTCATTGACCACCATTGCGGTAACCCTTGTGAAGGAGGCGTCATGCTGCTCAAAGGATCATGCCACTGTCAGGCAGTGACGTTCAGCGTCAAGTCACACCATCCCTATCCGTTTAACCGCTGTTACTGTTCGATATGCCGCAAAACGGCGGGCGGAGGTGGTTATGCGATCAACCTGGGTGCTGATAGCAGTACCTTGAGGGTCAGCGGTGAAGAGCACATCACCATCTACCGAGCCGTGATCGACGGCGAGGAAAGCACCGGCGAGCGGCACTTTTGCCAGCATTGCGCCAGTGCCCTTTGGGTTTACGATCCCGAATGGCCAGAGCTCATTCACCCTTTCGCTTCGGCACTCGATACGCCGTTGCCTTCGCCGCCAAAGAAAACGCACATGATGCTGGGTAGCAAGGCGGAGTGGGTCGAAGTCAACGCGCCGATTCAGGACAAGTGCTTTTATGCCTACCCGGACGAGAGTCTGGCCGAATGGCATCAACGCCTCGGGCTGGAGCAGTAATACAGGCAAATAGAGACTAACGAGCGTGTGCCCGCCGGTACAACCACCACGCATCTATCCCGAACGAATAGGCTAAAGACAGCAGGGCGCTTAACGCCAGCATCCCCGCAACGCCGGAGGAGGTCAGCGGCGTCAACGCCAGCAGAAGCGCCGCTACCTGCCAGACGCATACGGTTTTGCGGCGCATACTGGCAAACAGCGGTTTGGCCAGCCAGGTGAACCGCCAGCCCGCGGCCACAAACAGGTAGCGCATGCCGCCAATCAGCAACACCCAGCCGCCCAACGACTCAAACCACAAGCCTACGCAGAGCAGCATGATCAGCAGGGCATCCAGCTCCATATCAAAGCGCGCGCCAAACGATGAAGCGCTTTGCGTGCGGCGTGCCACCCAGCCGTCAACCCCGTCCAGCAACAAAGCGAGTATGGCAATGGCAAGCCAGAGCCATATGGCGGCCATGAACGCCTGGTTGGCCAGTGCGCCCGCCACCAGCGCGACCAGCACTGCCCGGACCAGTGTCACCCGGTTCGCCCAGCCCAGCAGGCCATGAGGCCAGTAAGTCGTCACTAACCCACCGATTAGCGCATAACAGGAAATGGCAACGCCCCAGTTAAGCGGTCCGGATAACAAACCAGGCAACAACCACCCTGAAAGAACCAGTGCGATGCCGCCCAGGAAGACTTCCATGGCCGTTTGCCATCGCTTGTTGGCCGGAACGGTTGGTGTATTGGTAAACAAGTACATGGCACTCCCGCCATTGCGATCACCGCATCGATGAAATAATTCGATGCAAATATTTTTATATGTACCATTCTTGTAGAAGAAGGTAGGGTTGTCTAGTCTGCAATATCGAATATCCGTTTGTTTAACGCTACGCTAAAAGGGTACTGCCAGTGAACACAATTCGACGCCAGCTCGGTCTAACTGGTCCGGCATTGTACATTGGCATACCCCAGGAAAAGCGAGCGGCACAAGGAAGGAGTGCTGATGAGCAACAGCAATAACGCGACGGCGTTCTGGGTGACCCACCCAGGCCGTGGTGAACTCAGGCATGAATCATTGCCAGCGGCGGGTGAGGATGACGTTCTTGTACGTACCCTCTATAGCGGGATCAGCCGTGGTACCGAATCGCTGGTATTCAATGCCCGCGTGCCGGAAAGCGAGTTTGCCCGCATGCGAGCCCCTTTCCAGGCGGGTGACTTTCCCGTGCCGGTTAAATACGGTTACGCTAATGTTGGCCATGTGCTGCAGGGACCGCCCAAGTTACTGAACCAGCGCGTGTTTTGTCTGTATCCCCATCAAGACTACTTCGTGGTGCCCGCGTCGGCGGTGCTACCGCTTCCTGATGACTTGCCGTCCGAGCGTGCCGTGCTGGCCGCCAACATGGAAACCGCGATTAACGGTGTCTGGGATGCCGAGCCTGTGCTGGGCGAGCGCATCAGCGTGATCGGTGCCGGGGTGGTGGGCGCACTGGTGGCCTATCTATGTGCCCGGATACCCGGCGTCGAGGTGCAGTTGATCGATATCAATCCCGACCGCGAACCGCTGGCGACAAAGCTGGGCGTGCCGTTCAGCCTGCCTGACGAGGCCAGTGCCGAACAGGACTGCGTGATTCACGCCAGCGGCCACGCAGACGGCTTGCGCCAAGCGCTAAGCCTGGTCGGCAACGAGGGGCGCATCGTCGAAATGAGCTGGTTCGGCGAGGGTGAGGTGTCAGTCCCCCTTGGCGGCGCTTTCCATTCCCAACGGCTTACCCTGCGCGCCAGCCAGGTGGGTCAGTTGCCGCCTCGCTTGCTGCCACGCTGGGATTATCAGCGGCGGCTCCGCCTGGCACTGAAACTGCTGGTAGACGATTGCCTGGATGCCCTGATCAGCGGGGAGAGTGACTTTACCCACATGCCCGACCTGGCTCCAGAGTTGTTGTCATCCAGCAGTACCGAACTGTGTCACCGGTTGCGCTATTCCCACTAACGCTAATACGAAATACGACAGGAGTGTTTATGTACCGCCTATGTGTCCGTGACCACTTTATGATTGCCCACAGCTTCAAGGGCGAGGTTTTTGGCCCCGCTCAGCGCACCCACGGCGCAACGTACGTGGTGGACGTTATCTTCCAGCGGCCGGAATTGGACGATGACGGCTTGGTCATCGATATCGGTTTGGCTGGCGATACCCTCAAGGCGGTCCTGGCAGGCTACAACTACCAGAACCTGGATGAGGTAAGCGAGCTGCAGGGTCATAACACCACCACGGAATTCATGGCCAAGGTGATTTACGATCAGCTTGGCGCCGCGATTAAAGCGGGCGAAATGGGCACGACGGCCCGCGGACTGACCCATCTTGAGGTCAGGCTGCATGAGTCGCATGTGGCGTGGGCAAGCTACGAAGGCGCGCTATGAGCCAGCGACTCAGCCTGCTGGTGGCTGGCGACCCGAACCAGCGTACCGGCGGCTACCTTTACGATGCCCGCATTGTCTCGGCGCTTCGTACACAGGGCTGGGCGATCGAGGTCATCGGGCTGGATGGGGCGTTCCCGGACGCCGATGCCACCGCGACCCGGGCATTGGCGGATGCATTGGCGGCCCAGCCCGATGGCGCAATGGTCGTCATCGACGGGTTGGCCATGGGGGCATTGCCTGACGTGGTAACCCGCCACGTGGATCGTCTGGCTATCACGGCGCTGGTGCATCACCCGCTGGGTGATGAATCGGGCCTGGGGGCGGATGATCAGCAGCGGCTCCACCAAAGCGAGCTGTGCGCCCTGGCGGCTGTTTCGCGGATTATCGTGACCAGCCACTTCACCGCCCGCCGCCTGTCGGTGCTGGCGGATACGTATGCGATCCCGCTCAAAGCGAATACGACCGTTGTTGAGCCCGGCGTTGAGCAGGCGCCAGTGAGCCCCGCCTGCGAGCCGGGTGAGTCACTGAACTTTTTGTGCGTAGCGACCTTGACGCCCCGTAAAGGCCAGGACGTGCTGATCGAAGCGCTGGCTGGACTCTCGGCGAGCCGCTGGCGCTGTGACTGTTATGGTGGCGCACGGGATGCCGAATTTACCCTGAGGTTACAGTATCTGATTGAATTTCATGGCCTTGAGGGTCAGGTTGCCCTGCATGGCGAGTGCGACAGCGACACCCTTGAAGCTGCCTATCAACATGCTCACGCTCTGGTGCTGCCTTCCTGGTACGAAGGCTATGGCATGGTGGTGACCGAGGCGCTGGCCCACGGCCTGCCCGTGATCACCACCACCGGCGGCGCCTTGCGCGATACCTTGCCCACCGGTGCCGGTTTAAGCGTTGAACCCGGCGACGTGGAAGCCTTGCAAAGCGCTATCGGGCGGTTCTGTGGCGATGCCGACCTGCGTGCTTCACTGCGCCAGGGGGCGATGGCGGCCCGCCAAACGCTCAAGGACTGGCCCGCCGCGGCCGAGGCGTTTGCCGGTGCAGTGGCGTCAACACCCAGGCCCCTGGTGTCGGGTAGCGAATTTGCCGCCTCTTGGCTGGCGCTGCGTGAGCCGGTGGACCACGGCTCCCGTTCCCAACGCCTTGTCACCCTTGCCGACGAGTGGCTGTCGGCCTGCCCTACGCCTCATCGGCTGGTGGATCTGGGCTGTGGCCGGGGCAGCAATGTTCACTTCCTGGCACCCCGACTATCCGGCCCGCAAACCTGGACCCTGCTCGACCACGACACCACCTTGCTTGGGGACGCCCGGGCGCGGGTGATGACGTTGCGGGATATAAACGGACAGCCGATCGCTGCCGACACAGAGACGGCATCGTTCGCCCGTCTCGACACCCCTGCATTGAATGGCGCTCACCTTATCTGCGCTTCGGCACTGCTCGATTTGGTCTCGAAGTCCTGGATTGATCAACTGGTTGCCCATTGCGCTGCGCATCGTCAGGGGGTGCTCATGGCGCTCAGTGTTACCGGTGAATGGTGGTTTACCGACCGTCATCAACGGCCGGTTGCCGATGACGAAGATCAATGGGTACTCGATCTTTTTCGTGCCCATCAGCAGCGGGATAAAGGCCTTGGCGATGCCCTCGGCGGTCGCGCACATGCCACTCTTGCCGCTGCCTTCAAGGTCGTTAATTACCGCGTTGAAGAAGCGGATACGCCGTGGCAGTTATTGGCGGATAACCCCGATCATCAACCACTGATGACGTCATTGATTGATGGCTGGGCATCGGCGGCCGAGGAGCACGCGCCTGATGCCGCTGGCCGCATTGCCGACTGGGCGGCAATGCGTCGCCAGGCGGTCGCCAGCGGTGAGCTGGGTATCTGGGTTGGCCACCGTGATCTGCTGGCCGTGCCCAAGGAAGCGCAATTCCAGGGGGAAGGGTAACGCCATGGCCAATCCTCAGTGGTGGCAGTCCCCGTGGCTACGTCGCGTAGCCGTCAGCGGCTTGTTGCTGGTGGCCGTGGCACTGTGGGTTGACCCCCAGGCGATTGTCGCGCAGGTACAGCGCCTGTCACCTGGTTGGGTGCTGCTGGCGCTACTGATTAGCGTGGGTCAGGTTGTTCTCAGCGCCTGGCGGTGGCAGCTGACGGCAAGGTTGATCCAGGTACCCATGCGCTTTGGCTACGCGCTGCGTGAGTACTACCTGGCCTTGCTGGTCAACCAGTTATTGCCGGGTGGGGTATTGGGCGATGCGGGGCGTGCCCATCGGCATGCCAGACAATCCGCCTCCAGGGGGCGCGCGTGGCGCGCGGTGATTATCGAACGGGTCTCGGGCCAGGTGGCTATGGGGCTGCTGACGCTTGTGGCGCTTGCGCTGTCGCCACTGTGGCAGGCAGCGCTCGGCTGGCCGGTGTGGTTATCCATCGGCGTCGCAGGGGTGCTGGCCACAGGGTTTATCTCGGCGCTTGTCGGCCTGGCACGTAAAGGGTTGATTCACCTGCCTGGCTGGTGCCTGTCCGTTGGCCGGGATATTCAGCGTGGCCTGTTTACGGCTGGTGTCTGGCCTCTTCAATTATTGTCCTCGCTGACCATTGTGCTCAGTTATGGACTGGTCATGGTTTGCGCAGCGCGGGCGATCGGCGTTGAACTGCCGGTGTTGAGCTTGCTGGCCCTGGCGCCGGTGGTGTTGCTTGCCATGCTGGTGCCTTTCTCGGTGGCCGGTTGGGGCGTGCGTGAAGGCGCCGCAGCAGGCGTTTGGGTAGGGGTGGGCTTGCCCGCCGCCGAGGGTGTGGCGGTGTCGCTGGCTTATGGTGTGGTTGTGCTGTTGGCCAGCCTGCCGGGCCTTTGGGTGGCCTTCGGCCGACGCCATGCGGCGCTACCCCCCGAAAGTGGCCGGGCGCAGCAGGACGTCGAACAGGGTGTCTTCTCCACAACGGAAGGTTCGCAGCGCGGGGCGCAGCGCAGTGTCCAGCGTTTCGATGGGCGTCATCTGCAAGCCGGGGCGCCCCGAGCCGATCAACAGCGGTGCGACAAGCAAGTGCAGTCGGTCTACCACGCCTGCCTCGATAAATTGCGAGACGGTAACCCCGCCGCCCTCGACCAGTATCCGGTGCAATTGGTGGGTGCCGAGCAGTTCAATGACATCGCAGGGCGCAAACTGGCCTCGGTCATTCAGTGGCAGCACGCAGCGCTCTACGCCCGCGGGCGGGTCGGTAAGCGAGGCATCTGGCCCGACCACATGCAGCGTGGGCGCCACGCTGGTTCGAAACAGTTGCCGATCCATCGGCACGCGGCCACGCGGGTCAAGCACAACGCGGGTGGGGTGAACGCCGCTAACGTGGCGCACGGTCAACTGGGGATCATCGGCCTCGGCGGTGCCAGCACCGATGACCACGGCATCGGCAAGCCCCCTCAGCCGGTGCAGATGCACAAGGCTCGCCCGACCGTTGATGTAGTGGGAGTGACCGCTCTGGGTGGCGATCCGTCCGTCCAGGCTTTGCCCCAACTGCGCCACCACCCACGACACCGTCGTTGCCAGGGGCGCCAGACTGCTCGCCAGTTCGCTGGCCATCGGCTTGTCATCATCGAGGGACTGTCCTGCCAGCAGGCGCTGCCAAGTCGCGTCCGGGATGACGTCAGCGTCGGGGCTCAATCGATTCGTACGTTCCATGGAGTCGGGCATGACGCCTCCGTTCGGGATCAATCGTTGCATCATGCGGTGCACGGCGACCCGGCGCAAGCGCCACTCGTCCGTCACGTCAGTCAGCCAGGAGGCTTCTATGTATCACATTGAACGCGCCATCTTTGATATTCGACGAGGGCTTCCCGTGGTGGTGAAGGCGGGAGAACAGCAACTGCTGGTTCAGGCTTTGGAGGGCGGCGAGTCGGTGAATGAACTGACCCGGCTCTCAGGCTCGCGCCCTTCGCTGGTATTGACGCGCCACCGTTTGGAAGCCATGGGTGTGTCCATCACCGCGGATGCTGCCTATCTGCCGTTGGCGGCCCAGATGGACGAACGTGCCCTGCACACGCTTGCCGTTGCCCAAGTGGTGCCGGGCCAGGCACCGGCCCTGCTAAGCGGCTTGCAGCCAGCAGGTAGAGCCGAGCGGGGGGCTGTCGCGCTGATGCGCCGGGCCTTGCTAATTCCGGCGGCATTGATTGCCGAAGTCAGTGAAAATGCAGCCGACGGGATCGCCCAGCAGTTGGCGAAAGGCGAACTGCTGGCGGTCGATGCCAGCGATGCCGAGACTTGTGTGGCCGGCGCACCCGGTATGCTCAAGCGGGTAAGCGAAGCCCGCATCCCGTTAGAAGATGCCGCCGAGAGTCGGTTTGTGCTGTTTCGTGAGCCGGATGGCCTGCGTGAGCATGTGGCCGTGGTCATCGGTCGGCCCGAGGCGCACACCGAGGCCGTGCCGCTGCGGATGCACTCGGCGTGCCTGACCGGCGACCTCTTTGGCAGCCTGCGGTGTGACTGTGGCGAGCAATTGCGTAATGCCGTCGCCGATATCGAGGCGATGGGGGGCGGAGTGCTGCTGTATCTGGCTCAGGAAGGCCGTGGAATCGGCCTGGCCAACAAGCTTCGCGCCTATACCCTGCAGGATGATGGTCTGGACACCGTCGATGCCGACCAGATGCTGGGTTTTGGCGATGACGAGCGCGATTACGCCGTAGCGGTCGATATGCTGCGAGCGCTGGATATTTCCCGTGTGCAGCTACTCACCAATAACCCATTGAAAATGCAGGCACTCAGCGAAGGCGGTATTGAGGTGGTCGCTCGTCAGGCATTGTACGGCCGCTTGACCGACCAGAACCATCGTTACCTCAATGCCAAAGCCACCCGAGCTGGGCATTTTTTGGAAGATGTATTAAGCAGTAAGTAATCACTAGCAATTAGTAAGAGGCAAGTTGTAAGAGATAAACCGCTATCACCAAGCCTTTTAAAGTGGTGGCAGGTTGGCGGTTTCCGCCACGACCTGGGCGAGTAGACGGGCGTAATGATGAATCAAACGTGCGCCCAGCTCGGCCGTCGCTGGGCGAGCATCGCCTGATACCCCCTGGCGGCTTAAATCTTCCGCCAGCCAGGCGAAAGCGGCGGCACCCTCTGGTCCTACCAGGTCATCGTCTTGAGCATCAGCCGCTGAGGGCGCTTGATAGCCCTCCAACTGAACCAGCGTGGGCGCCAGATGCAACATCATGGCGGTTTCCAGTGCGCCACCGTGCAAGCCTTTGCGCAATTCATCGGGGTCAATGGCGCCTTCAAGCGGTGGCAGGCGGGTGTAAGTCGCCTTGACCACGCGCATGTTGTGACGGCGGCGCAGCGTCAGCGCGGCCAGATCCATCACGGCCTTGTTGCCGCCGTGGCTGTTGATCAATACCAGGCGCTGAATCCCCGTTCGAGCAAGGCTGTCGCCGTAGGCTTCCAGGGTGGCAATGGCGACCGGTGCAGGCAGGCTGAGCGTACCGGGGTAGCTGGCATGCTCATCGCTTGCACCAACGGCGATCGGCGGCAGGCAGATCACTTCCAGCGACGGCGATAGTTGCTCCAGCATTGCGCTTTGTAGACCCTCACCAATGGTCAGGTCCGTGGCTAACGGGAGGTGAGTGCCGTGCTGTTCAACGGCGCCAAGTACCAACACGGCCACTGGGTCGCGATGGGCAACCTCGACTAACTGAGGGGCGGTAAGTTGCTGCCAGTGGTGAATCATGGGGTAACGTGCCTATGGAGTATTCAGGAGGTGCGGGTGGTCTGAGCGGCAGGCGTAAAGGTCGCCGGAGGGCAGGGCGTCTGCTCCGTCGTTCAACCATTGGCGAATCGCCTCCGGTGTTTGCCATTCTTTCCAGCGAAAATGGCGCTGTTCGCCGACAACGATATTGTAGCGATAATCCCCCAGGCGGTTTAGCAGGTCGACGCATTCATGGCTTACCTTTAGAGCACCTGTTACAAATTCTACCGATAGCGCTACGACGGGATAGCTTAGCCCGGCCAGTACCTCGGCTTCAAAGCCTTCCACATCGATCTTGATGAAACTGGGCTCGCCGTAGTCGGAAATGAGTTGATCGAGGGTGGTGACGGGAACGCTCAGGCGTTGCTCCCAGCGTACCTGACTAAAGCCCGCATTGCGTTGGCCGATCTGCTCGCGCCATTCGCTGGCGAGTGTCGAGAGGGTAGGGTTGGCGTTGCTGATGGCAATCTCGGCAACGCCCTCTATGGAGCCTGCCGCCACCGGCAGCAAGGTGATGGAGGGCGTTTTTATCATGCGCTTGAACCACTGGGCGAGAACGGGCTGCGGCTCCAGGGCGATCACCCGGGCGCCTAGCGCGTGAAAGGCGGCACTTCGGTCACCCAGGTGGGCGCCAATATCAAATGCGGGTTTACCCGGCACAATGAACGGCTGGTAAAGCCGTTGAAGCCCCCGCTGACGCCCTGGACGCCAATAGATAAATAGCGAGCGGGCAAGCCCGCTCGCTTGACGAAGCCGCTGGCAATACCCGTGCTTCATTAACTGGGCTCCTTAATGGTGGCTGATGATGTGACGAGTGCCTCGCGATCAAAGTACTTGAACGACTGGCAGGGCATTTCGCCCACGCGCTCAGCAAGTAGTGGCACCAGCGGAAAATGTCTCTGGGTGTCGGGCGCTTGTGGACAGACGTCGCTACTTGCCACCAGGGTTTCAAACTTATCCAGCAAAGGGGGTTTCAATGCAATACTGGGCGTTTGCAGTAGCCCCAGGCGATGGAGAACAACGCCGCCCCAGGTACCGCTGCTGGAGTATTTGACCAACGGTGCGGCGCCAACCAGCCCAAGCCAAGCAGGGGTTAACCAGCCAAATGCTGTCGGTGAAAAGGCCATCATTACCCCCGCCCAGAGTAGCCCGCTGAGGGTCATCCAGCCGGTGTGCTGCCAGGTTTCCCGCCAGCTGAGCGAGCGCTCGCCACGTGGCTGTGTTTGCCATTCAATGGAGCGACCCAGCAATACGTTGATAATGAACAGGCTGTGCCAGGCCATCATCATTGGGGCGATCAAGGCGGCAAACAGCATTTCCAGACAGGTGCTCGCGAGCAGGCGTAGCCGCCCCCCAAAGGCATAAGGTGTTTGCCAGCAAGCTAGCCCTAACCCAAGAAATTTGGGTGCTAGCAGCATGCCCAGGGTAATCGACAGCAGCCCGAGCGAAAGCGGTTGGGGAAGCGTTTTGCCGGTGACATCGCCAAGCACATGATAAGTCACCAACACGCTGGTGCAGAGCAGCAAACCCAGCCATACAAGCGACGATAAAAAGGCAAAGGCGCCATAAAAAAAGTGCAGCCGGCTAAGCGGGTGAAAGCCTGCCCCGCTCAACAGCCGCAGGTGTTGTAGGTTGCCTTGAAGCCAGCGACGGTCGCGTTTTGCAAAGTCGAGTAAATTGCTTGGCATTGCTTCGAAGCTATTGTGGGATGCGCTGACGTAGGGGTCATGCCGCGAAACCGACGTGGTCATGGTGGTGTCCAGCAGCACCTGCCAGCCGCCGCGTTTAAGCAGGGCAGCCTCGACAAAATCATGGCTGAGTATCTCGCCGCCAAGCGGCGGCTTGCCGGGCAGCGTGGGCAAGCCCGCATGATCCATGAACGCTCGTGTGCGGATGATGGCGTTATGCCCCCAGTAGTTGGCCGTATCGCCCTGCCAGAAGCTTTGGCCGGCCGCGAGCATGGGGCTGTACAACGCTGAAGCAAATTGGGTAAAGCGGCCAAATAGCGTCTTTTGGCCTACCGGCATTGGCACCGTCTGGATCAGGCCAATGCCTGGCTGGCGCTGCATTCGCTGAACCATGCGTAATAACGTCGCGCCACTCATCAGACTATCGGCATCCAGCACGACCATGAAATCGTAATGCCGCCCCCAGCGGCGGCAGAATTCGGCAATGTTGCCCGCCTTGCGGCCTTGGTTGTTGGGCCGCCGCCGGTAGTGAATGGCAAGCTCGCCAGCAAAACGGTGCTGCAAAGCTGCTACGTGGGCTTCCTCTATCCGAGCTTGCTCAGCGTCCTGGGTGTCGCTGAGCACAAAAAACTCAAAATGCTCGCCTAACGGATGTGCCGCCTCATTTGCGTCTTTATCGCCAAGCGAGTGCTGCATAAGCGAGCGGCAGGTGGCTTCAAGGCCGGCAAAGGTAGGCACTGGCGGCTCGGCGTAAATCGGCATGACCACAGCCGTCCGGCTTACCAATAGCCGTGCGTTGGGAATTTCGTGATTGAGCCTGCGCAGGCTTAGTGGGTCAAGTTTCAACGCGCATACCACAAAGCCGCATAAGGCGTTCCAGAATGCCAGCGCGATCCAGGTAAACGTCAGCGCAAACAAAACGAGCATTGATATCTGCCAGCCCAATGCAAGGCTCGATGTAACCCGGTACATGGCAGCACACCCAGCGACACTCGATGCCAGCACCGCGATGGCCAACAACGCACGGCGTGTTTTCAGCCAGGGAATCGAGGGGACCAGAGGATCTGTATCAATCATCGGGGTACCACACATAGTTCCAGGTCTCGCTGACGGGCTCACCTTCAAGGGTTAGTCGTAGTCGGACATCGCTGGGTTGATCGTTCGCGGGTAGCCGGAAACTTGCCCGCCAGCCACCGTTCGGCAGCGCGGTGACCTGAGGCAGCTTTATGTCGCCTTTTCGGTTGCTGATATCCAGCTCAACGGGCTGGTCGGTGGCGATTTCGCCAAGTTCGCCCCCCTGGAAGTCGACAATGAACTGGCGCTCGCCTTCATTGGTTTCCTCCGTTTGCCCTGGCACTTCGGCGCGGCCATGACGGGTGCGCACCACGCGGCCTAATGCGTGGTTTTCAGGTTGCGAATTGAGCGTATAGGTCTGGTAGTGCAGGCGACGGGAATCGCCAGCTTCCATGGGTTCTTCGGCGACCCAGTAGGCAACGATATTGTCGTGGGTTTCGTCCGGCGTGGGGATTTCCACCAGTTCAACGTGACCCTTACCCCAGTCCTCGAGGGGGGTGACCCACTGGCTGGGGCGCCGGTGATATTGCGCTTCCGTGTCCAGGTAGCGGTTGAAATCACGCTCGCGCTGCATCAGCCCGAACCCTTGGGGGTTGTCGTCGAAAAAGGATGAAATACGCACGTTGTCTGGGTTGCTCAACGGCCGCCAGATCCACTCGTCGGTACCGGTTTGTATTAGTAGCCCATCGGAGTCGTGAACCTGTGGGCGATAGTCATCCGGGCGTTCGCGACTGGTTTCACCAAAGGTGAACATGCTGGTCAGTGGGGCAACCCCTAGCTTGGCGATGTTGTCACGCGCAAACAGTGCCGCTTCGACCTCTACGCGCGTCTTGTCACCGGGTTGGATAACAAAACGATAGGCGCCGCTAAGCGAAGGGCTATCCATCAGGGCAAGCAGCTCGACCTGGTCGGCGTCCGCGTCGGGTTTGTGTAGCCAGAACTCGCGAAACGCCGGAAACTCCTCGCCGTCGCTTGACGCGGTATCAATGGCTAATCCTCGAGACGATAAGCCGTAAACCTGGTCGCGGCCGACCAGCCGGAAATAGCTGGCACCCAGAAACACGGCAAATTCATCGGCATAGTCATCGCGATTCAGGGGGTAATGCAGGCGAAATCCTGCGTGACCGCTGCCGGTGAGGTCGTGGTCAAGTAACGCACTCGCCGCGCCGTCGTAGGAAAAATCATCTGTGGAGAAGGACAACGGGGCAACGTTGCCGTTTTCAATAACATTGATATTAACAGGCGTCTCGAACAAAAAACCGCTGTGGAACAGTTGCACGCTGAAAGGGCTGTCATCTCGCCAGTAGGCGTTTGAGGGATCAAAGCGAATTTGCCGATAGGTGTCGTAATCGATGTTGCGCAACGGTGCGGGGAGGTCACCCTCTGGCGATTGGTAAGGTGCGTCGGCCAGGTCTCGTGCCTGTGCAATCACGGCTTGATAGTGGGAGTGTTGATCAGCCATTGCTGGAAGTATGGCCAGCGAGGTGATCATGACGAGCAACCTTCCTTTCATGTAGTAGCGCATAACGATGATGTCCTTTCAGCTGCGTGTGCTGTCTGTCCTCTACGTTGGCTTATCTTCTACCACTTCGTGCAATTTTTAAACAATAGTTATACATTTAGTCAGTAAAGTACATGTCGAGTTCGTTTACCAGCATGGTCGTGATCATGCGACGATATGGCGCTCGCCCACTTCAACTGGCAACGGATGGCAAGCCTGCAATGCGTCGATTATGGATAGGAGCGTTAGCGCTCAATATAGGCTTGGTGGCCCCACTTTGGTGGCGCTATGGCGATATGTCAGGGAACCTGATCGCCTGGGAAGCTTGGCTGGTAATGCCACTCATGCTGCTCATGCCCCGAGGAAGCTTTCGCTTGGGGCTTGGCATTGCACTGGCAAGCTGGCTCATCCTGGCCACGTTGATCAACCTTGGGGAAGCGGCGACTTACACCGCCTTTGGTCGACCGTTAAACCTGTATCTCGACACGCCGCTGCTGGGCTCCATTTACGACTTGCTCGTGGGTAATGTAGGCCATATTTGGGCACTTTGCGCAATAGTCGTGGCGACGACATTGCTATTGCTACTGGCACTTAGCGTGTTCAGGCTGCTGTTGCCGGGTGAAGGTTACCCGCTCAAGGGAAGAGCCAAAGGATGGGCATTCGCAATGCTGGTGTGTGCCAGCCTGGGTGCAGGATTGGCACTGAGCGGCAAGTCCATCCTTGGGCGTGACAGCTTGCCGGTGGTTAACGCGACCCATGTTCAATGGGGGCAACTGGTCACTACCCATCAGGCCAAACAGGCTTTTGTGCAAACGCTTGAGGCAGCGCCTATCGAGCAGCGCTCACTCAGCGGTCTGGCAGGGCGCAGGGTGTTGATGACGTTTATTGAATCCTATGGTGTTACGGCACTTGAGGACGAACGCTATCGTTCTGTCCTGGCGCCTACCTTAGACGAGATTGAGCGGCGGCTTGCCGATCGGGAGATCAACGTCGTATCGGGTCTGCTCGAATCGCCGATCCGTGGTGGTCAATCCTGGCTGGCGCACGCCACGGCATTAAGTGGTTACACCATCGATAACCAGCTGTGGTACCAGTTGTTGTTAGACAGCGATGCGACCACGCTGGTGGATGACTTTCGGGCCACCGGACAACGCACGCTGGCCGTGATGCCGGCGATTACTCAGCCCTGGCCGGAAGGCAGGGCCTACGGTTTTGACGAACTGGTGGTGGAGAAAGACATTGACTACCAGGGACCGCCGCTGAACTGGGTGACGATGCCAGACCAGTTTACGCTGGCCTATACCCAGCGAGAGTTACTGGATGATTCGCCTGTCTTTGCGCAGCTGGCGCTGATTTCAAGCCACGCGCCGTGGACGCCGATTTTGCCGGTATTTGATGATTGGTCCAGCATTGGCGATGGCAAGCTGTTTGCGCCCTGGGAAGAGGCGGGTGATCCGCCGGAAGTCTTGTGGCAGGACATCGAGCGTATCCGCGACCATTATGCCTGGTCGGTCGACTACTCGATTAAAACGGTCGGCCGCTGGGCCGAGCGCGTGGCGGACGACAATACCATGCTGATTGTGTTGGGCGACCACCAACCGGCACCGTTGATTACCGGCGACGATGCCAGCGGTGCAGTGCCCGTCCACATTATCAGCGGCGACCCGGCCTTGCTGACGCCGTTTCAGGCCCGAGGGTTTGTACCCGGCATGTGGCCGACGCCGGAAAGTGACAAGAGGTCAGCCGAGCTGAGTCAGTTGCGGCGCTGGCTGCATGCTGATTTTACCGAAAGCAATACCCGCTGACCCCTCGAGCCAGCCTGTGGCTGGTTATAACCCGCGACGGCAGTTGGCACGCCAACCAAGCTTAGTAAATCCGGTAATCGCGGAAGTTGGCCAACTGCTGCTGCTCCTGAATGGTTTTGCGGTAGCGCTTGTATTCCCATTGATACTGGGCGGGGGCGAGGGCAATAGCGGCTTCGACGCTGGCATTGACGCCGGTGGCTGACTGAATATCGTCTGGGTCGTAGACGCGCTCGTCGGCGTCAAGAAAGTGAATCTCAAACCCTTTTCCAGGCACCCGCAGGGCGATCCCCGTCACCACGCGGGCCTGGGTACGCGCTACCAGTTTAGGCAGCAGCGTGGCCGTGTAGGCATCGCGGCCAAAAAACGGTGCGAAGACGCCACTGCCCCAATCAGGCTCTTGGTCGGGCAGGATGCCGATGGCTTCGCTACGTTTGAGCGCCTTGAGGAGCGCCGCAACCCCGCGGGGGTTGGTGGGGACCAATTGCGCGCCCATGCGCTCGCGACCCTGCCGAATAACCGGGTCAAGTGCGGCCATCTTGGGGGGCTCATACATGGCGGTGAACGGAAAATGGTTCGACAGCCAGAAATTCAGCACTTCCCAGTTACCAAAATGCGGCGCCAGTACAATCACGCCGCGTCCTTCGCTGCGGGCGTTATCGAGTTTATCGCGACCATGCACCGCCAGAGTGCCCAGCGTCACTTGTTCGGGTTCGGCCATCCACGCATGACCAAGCTCCAGCATGGTAGCTGTGGAGTGACGCAGGCTGTCGTGGGCCAGTGTCTTGCGCTCCTGGTCGGACAGCTGTGGGTAAGCGACCTTGAGGTTTGCGTTGGTAATACGCCGTTCACGACGGCTCAGCCGGTAAACCTGGGGGCCTAGCCACGCCGCACATCGCCACAGCCTGCCCAATGGCCAGCGTGAAAGATAGCGCCAAAACCAACGTATCGCGTTGGCTTGAGACAAACGCTGACTTGACGCCGCCATCTTCTGAGGCATTTTCAGATCAGCCAAGTGTTGACGTTAGAAGGCGCGCGTTGCTCCTGCAGCCCTTTAAAGCCTTTAACACAGCGCACAATGAGCCATACGGCCAGTGCCAGCATAAGCAGGAACCCAATGCCGATGATGGCCAGGACCAAGCACAGGAACCCGTAAACCAGGCCTATCCAGAAAGTGCGAATCTGGTAACGGTAGTGTTCATCCAGCCATTCAGGGCCTTTGCCTTTGTAGACGTAAGCGATGACGACACCGACAATCGACGTGAAGCCGAGGATAAAACTGGCAAGATAGAGCGCATAGACCACCATCGCCATGGTGGTGTCGGGCTTGCGCTGGTGTTCAGCTGCGCCCTCAGGCCCTCCGTTGACGACGGTTCCTTCAGTCGGCGTGTCCTGGCTACTGTCTTGCATAACGTTTCCTTTTCCGTGTTTTTAGAGTGACACTGTAATAACAAGGATTCTCTATCGTATTTCAGTGAACGCTATTGTAGCGTGCCTGACCGGTCTTGGCATTAGCGTGCCGCAGGGCGGCAAATCTCGAGCAGGTTGCCGTCCGGGTCGCGCAAATAAATCGACTCGATGGGACCATTGGCCCCCTGGCGTGCCACGGGGCCCAGTTCGATATCAATCCCCAGGACATCCAGGTGCTGTTTGAACTCGTTCAGCGGTAGTTGGCAGCGCAGGCAGAGGTCTAGACTACCGGGAGTGGGGGTGGCAGAAATGGGTGCAATATCCGTGTCGGTCTGATGCAGGCGCAACGCGGTATCGCCGAGGAGCAAGTCGACCCGTTGGGCGTCTCGGTAGCGTACCTCCAGTCCCAGAACACGTGAGTAAAAATCCACCGCGCGACCCATGTCGGTCACGGTCACAACAAGATGGTCCAGACCTGAGAGCATGCCACTTTCCTTAATACAAAACAGTGAGTCAATGAAGACAACGACGCGGCGTTGCCCGCTATGTGACGAGGGTGATGCTACCCTCTATCATCAAGATCGCCGCCGTGACTATTTCCAGTGTGCCACGTGTGCACTGGTCTTTGTGCCGCCAGAGCAGCATTTGAGCGCAGCCGCCGAAAGGGCGGAATACGACAAGCACCAGAACTCGCCGTATGATACGGGATATCGACGTTTTTTAGGGCGTTTATTTACCCCGCTGACCGCTAGGCTGACCGCCCAGGCTCGAGGGCTTGATTTTGGCTCAGGCCCTGGGCCCACGCTCTCTGTGATGTTCGCAGAGCAGGGCTACCCCATGTCAATTTATGACCCCTTTTATGCGCCAGAACAGCGGGTGCTTACCCCTGAATACGATTTTATCACCGCGACAGAAGTCGTCGAGCATCTGGCGCAGCCCGGCCAGGTACTGGCTCAATTGGCCGGACTGCTAACGCCCGGTGGCTACCTTGGGATGATGACCAAGCGGGTCACGTCGCCCGAGTCGTTTGCTCGCTGGCACTATATTGCGGACCCAACACACGTCAGTTTCTTCAGCGAAGCAACATTTTGCTGGTGGGCCGCCCAGCATCATTTTACAGTGGAATTTCCTGGGCCTGACACGGTTATCCTGCGTAAATTGCTATAGCCGACAGCGACGCCGTCAGAAAAGCATTGACTTTACCCCGTTCGGGGCAATAATTGCGCGCCGTTATCCCTGCCTGAATCGATGTGCCAGGTGAGATGGCGGTTTCTGTGGGCGCGCTTTGCCGTGTTTTCCACGCCTGTTTTTCATCTCTATCGGCAAGACGAGGTTTTCATGTCGCGGCAACTGCTGGCCATGGCGCTGGCGCCCCTTTTAGGGCTGTTCATTCTCGGGATCGGTAACGGCTTTCTCGCTACCTTGATTACCATCCGCCTGGATGCGGCAGGTGAGTCGGCCACGTTAATCGGCATTGTCTCGTCCGCCTACTTTATTGGCCTGGCACTGGGTGCCATGGTGAATGATCGCCTGTTACTGCGTATCGGTCATATCCGCGCCTACGGTAGCTTCGCCTCGCTGGTCGCCGTGACGGTACTGCTACAGGGCCTATTCTTTGATCCCTGGGCCTGGTTCGTGCTGCGTTTGATCGGCGGCTGGGCAACGGTGGGGGTCTATCTGGTCATTGAAAGCTGGCTGTTGACCTCTGGCGACCAGAAAGTGCGCGGTCGTCTGCTCGCGCTGTATATGATTTCGCTGTATGCCGCTGGCGTGTTGGGGCAATTGCTGCTGGGCGTGACCGATGCCATGGGCATGACGGCACCGTTCATGGTGATAGGGCTTCTGGCGTCACTCTCGGTACTGCCAATGGCGATGATTCCACGCGTATCACCGCTTATCGAGCATGCCGAGCCGCTTCCGCCTCTTCGCCTGATCACCATGACGCCAACCGGTGTCATGGGCAGTCTGGGGTCCGGCATGGTGGTCGCGGCGGCGTATACGCTGCTGCCGCTCTATTTACAGCGAATTGGCATGACGGTCAGCCAGGTTGGCCAGATGATGGCCGTGGTGATTATGGGCGCCATGCTACTGCAGTACCCCATTGGCCGCTGGTCGGATCGCCACGACCGCCAGATGGTGTTGATCGCGATCAGCGCTTTCTGCGCGCTGATCTCGGCGGCAATGTTGTGGCTACCGCTTTCCACCCCAATGCTGGCGGTGTTGCTGTTCCTGCTGGGTGGCGGGGTGTTTGCGCTTTATCCGGTGGCGGTCAGCCATGCGGCTGATCGTGCTCCGGCCGGTGCCCTGGTGCGCATGAGCCAGGGACTGCTGTTGATCAACTCCATCGGTGCGACGATCAGCCCGCTGATGATCTCCCCGGTGATGACGGTCATGGGCGATGCCGGGCTGTTCTGGGCTTTCGGTGCGCTGAGCCTGTTCTTTGTCATGTTCTTCAGTTGGCGTCGACGTGTTCGCCCCGCGCCTGTGCCGGTGGCACCGTTTACCGCCACGACGCCGATGAGCTCTGCGGGTGCCGAGCTGGTAGTCACCGAAGAGCTGATGCAGGGAGCGCTGGAGCACGAACATCTGGAGGATCTGTCGGACCTGGTGCCCGATGTGGACGTGGCGGAACCAATTGTCGGGCCACCGCCTGAAGACGAAAATCACATCGTTTATTACGATGATACCGAGCAGGCTGGTGAGCGGCATTGAGGCGCCGTCGTTAATTGCGTGACGTTTTGTTGAGACCTTGGGCTAATGGTGTGTAGTGGCGAGGATTACTAGTATCACTGTAGACTTTCAAACAATTGTTTAAATTCTCAGCCCGAGGTCTTGTTATGAACTATTACGCCGCGCCGGTACGCGATTTGCGCTTTGTGCTTGAAGAACTGCTAGCGCATCGCTCGCTGAACCTGCCGGGCTTTGAAGAAGCCACCCCCGATCTGGTCGAGGCAGTGCTTGAAGAAGCTGCCAAGCTGGCCGGTGATGTCTGGGGGCCGCTGAACGATGTTGGCGACAAGCAGGGAGCAAAGCGCCATTCAGATGGCAGGGTAACGACGCCTGAAGGCTTCGCGGCGGCTTACCAGGCGTATGTGGAGGGGGGCTGGAACGGCATTGGCGTCTCTGAATCATTGGGCGGACAAAATTTGCCGGAAGTGGTGGCCAGCGCCGTCCAGGAAATGCTCCACGGCGCCAATATGGCGCTGGGTCTTTGCCCCATGCTGACAGCCGGTGCTATCGAAGCCTTGGCCCACCATGGTAACGACGACCAGAAAGTGGTCTATCTCCCCAAGCTGGTAGAAGGTACCTGGACCGGGACCATGAACCTGACCGAGCCCCAGGCCGGCTCGGATCTTTCGAAGGTCCGTACTAAAGCCATTCCCGAAGGCCGTCATTACCGTATCAGCGGCCAGAAAATCTACATTACCTGGGGCGAGCACGACGCCGCCGAGAACATTATTCACCTGGTACTGGCCCGCAAACCCGACGCGCCGGAAGGCAACAAAGGCATTTCGCTGTTTCTGGTGCCCAAATTTCTGGTCAACGACGACGGTTCCCTGGGTGAGCGCAACGACGTCACCTGCGCCTCCATTGAGCACAAGCTGGGCATCCACGGTTCGCCCACCTGCACCCTGAGCTTTGGCGAAAATGGCGGCGCGGTTGGCTATCTGGTCGGCGAGGAGGGGCGTGGCCTCAACCATATGTTCACCATGATGAACGAGGCACGCCACAAGGTTGGTATTCAGGGCATTGGCGTGGCCGAGCGCGCCTGTCAGCACGCCTTTGCCTACGCCCTGGAGCGCACCCAGGGGCGTTCCCCTAAAGCCCGGGGCGGTAAGGACTGCACCATCAGCGACCACCTGGATGTGCGCCGCATGCTGCTCTCCATGCGTTCACGCACCGATGCGCTGCGCGCGCTGGCCCTGTACTGCGCCGCCGAACTGGACACCGCCCGCCATGCGGAAAACAGCGATGCCCGCCAAGCCGCCCAGGCCCGCGCCGATATTTTGATTCCCGTCATCAAGAGCTTCTCCACCGATCAGGCCGTGGATATTGCCTCTATGGGCATTCAGGTACACGGCGGCATGGGCTATGTGGAAGAGACTGGCGCCGCCCAGCTGCTGCGCGATGCCCGCATTGCACCGATTTACGAAGGCACCAACGGTATCCAGGCGCTCGATCTGGCGGGGCGGAAGCTCCAGCGTGACAACGGCGAAGCGCTCACCGCGCTCTTGAAAGAGGTCGCCGCGACGGTGGAGCAGCTCAATGCCGACCCCGCCTTGGCAGCATTGGGCCGCGGCTTGGCCGCCGGGCTTGACGATTTAAAAGCCGCCCAAGCCATTGTGCTGGCAGAGGGTAAAGACCCCGATAGCGGCGCAGACGCCGTTCAGGCCTACGCGACACCGTTCCTGAATCTAGCGGGGCATGTGCTGTGCGCGTGGCAAATGGGTCAATCAGCGTTGAGTGCCAAAGCTGCCATTCATAATGGCAGCGACGATCCCTTCTATACTGCCAAGATGCGTAGCGCCGACTTTGCCATCACTCAATGGCTGCCAGTAGGCCGGGCACAGCGGGCGGTGATTGATGCAGGTATACAATGTTTAAGCGACTTTGAGGTTCATTGACGCTAATTGTTAGTTTCGCACCGCCGCCCTTTGAGGCGGCGGTGCTGTTTCTAGGCTATCAAAACAGTCATTTAAAACGTGCGCTTATTAATAATAACGATTTCTATAATGCCAGGAGCCGACCATGACGAACACTTCTATCTTCGAGCAGGGGTTGCCGAAGACCGTTGCCAACCACGTACCGCTTTCACCGCTGACCTTTATCGAGCGCTCGGCGTCGATCTATCCCGATTACCCTGCGGTGGTTCATGGCAGCACGCGGCGCACCTGGGGTGAGACCTGGTCGCGTTGCCGTCGGCTGGCTTCTGCCCTCAAGCAGCGAGGCATTCAGCCGGGCCAGACGGTGGCGGCCATGCTGCCCAACGTGCCCGCTATGTTTGAAGTTCACTTTGGCGTGCCGCTGGCCGGCTGTGTATTGAATACCCTGAACATCCGTCTGGATGCCGAGGCGATCAGCTATATGCTGGGGCACGGCGAGGCCAAAGCCATTCTGGTTGACCCCGAGTTTGCCGACGTCATCCAGCAAGCGGTGGCCAAGCTTGAGCATAAACCGTTGATCATTGACGTCGCCGATGTGGAGTTTCTTGGCGACACCCAGGGCATTGGGGAAATTGAATACGAAGCGCTACTCCAAGAGGGCGATGCTGAATTTGCCTATCAGCTGCCCACGGATGAGTGGGATGCGATCTCGCTCAACTACACCTCCGGCACCACCGGTAAGCCCAAGGGGGTGGTTTATCACCATCGCGGCGCTTACCTGAACGCGGTGAGCAATATCATGGAGTGGGCGATGCCCCACCACCCGATCTATCTTTGGACACTGCCGATGTTTCACTGCAACGGCTGGTGTTTCCCGTGGACGATTGCCGCCAACGCCGGGGTCAATATTTGCCTGCGCAAAGTCGACCCCAAAAAGATCATGCAACTCATTACCGCCGAGAAGGTCACTCACTTCAGCGGGGCGCCGATTATTCTCAATGGCCTGGTGAACTTACCGGCCGACGACAAGTGCGAGTTTGATCACCCGGTGAAAGTGACCACCGCCGGTGCGGCACCTCCCGCGTCGGTAATTGCCGGGGTAGAGAAGCTGGGCATTGACGTCACCCACGTCTATGGTCTGACGGAAGTGTATGGGCCGGTGACCGTGTGCGCCTGGCGCGAGTCGTGGGATGAGTTGTCGCTGGAAGCGCGGGCCAAGATCAAAGCCCGCCAGGGGGTGCGCTATCACATGCTCGAAGCCCTCTGTGTGGCCGACCCGCTAACCATGGAGCCGGTCCCCAAGGATGGTCAGACCATCGGCGAGATTCTGATGCGCGGTAACAACGTCATGAAGGGGTATTTAAAGAATGCCGAAGCCACCGAGCAGGCGCTGGAAGGGGGCTGGTACCACACCGGGGATCTGGCCGTGTGGCACCCGGACGGCTATATCGAGATCAAGGACCGCTCCAAGGACATCATTATTTCCGGCGGTGAAAATATCTCGACCATTGAAGTGGAAGACGCTATTTACGGCCATCCTGCCGTGGAAGAGGCAGCGGTGGTGGCCAAGCCTGACGAGAAGTGGGGCGAAACCCCCTGTGCCTTTGTGAAGCTCAAAGTCGGTTATGGTGAAGTCAGCGAAGCCGATATTATCGCCCACTGCCGTGAACACTTGGCAGGCTACAAAGTCCCTAGAATGGTTATCTTCAGCGACCTGCCGAAAACCTCGACGGGCAAGATTCAGAAATTTGTACTGCGGGAAGAAGCCAAACAGCATCAATAATCGCTAGCAGAATCAGTCATCGACCGGGGAGAGAATGCATGAGTGATCAGAATATCGGTGTCGTCGGCGCAGGTACCATGGGGCAGGGGATTGCCCAAGTGGCGGTTGCCAGTGGCGTTAATGTGCACCTTTATGACGTGGCCGAGGAGCCGCTTGGCCGTGCCAAGGCAAATATCGATAAAGGTTTGGGTAAGCTGGTCACGAAAGAAAAAATCAGCGCGGCGGAGAAAGACGCTGCGCTGGCGCGCCTTTCTACCACCACCACGCTGGACGCACTAAGCAACTGCGCGGTGATTATCGAAGCTGCCCCTGAGCAACCCGAGCTGAAAGAGAAGCTGTTTCGCGATCTCAGCCAGTTGAGCAGCACCGCGATACTGGCCTCCAACACCTCTTCGCTATCACTCACTCGCCTGGCAGCGGTGTGTGAGCACCCAGAGCGCGTGGTGGGGATGCACTTCTTCAACCCGGTGCCGGTGCTCAAACTGGTGGAAGTGATTCGCGCCGAGCAGACCGCCGATGCCACCGTGGCCGAGATTGAAAAACTTGCCAAGACCCTTGGCAAAACCGCCGTGCCGGTGGGCGATGCGCCTGGCTTTGCGGTCAACCGCTTACTCGTACCCATGATCAACGAAGCGGCATTTATTGTTCAGGAAGGCACTGCAACGCCTGAAGCCATTGATGAGGCGATGAAACTCGGTGCGGCTCACCCCATGGGTCCGCTGGCGCTGGCGGACCTGATTGGCCTGGATGTCTGCCTGGCGATTACGGAGGTGCTGCAGGAAGGCTTTGGTGACCCCAAATACCGTCCCTGCCCGCTGCTCAAGCGTATGGTCGCGGCGGGTTATCTAGGCCGTAAGAGCGGACGCGGTTTTTATCATTACGAGTAGCTTGCACTGATGTTAAGAGCGCGGCATAAATAAGTCATTGCCACTCAACCAAGCGTTCGCTAGGGTTGGGTGGTATCCACTTTACAATTCCATAATAAATCAAACAAGGAGCCTGTCATGAGCGAAGCAGTGATCGAAAAGGTTGATAACGATGGGATGGTGCGCCTCACCATCAATCGTCCCAAAGCACTGAATGCATTGAATAGCGATGTGCTGTTAGCGCTGGAAACCCACTTGGTGGAGCTTGAAACCCACCCGAATCTACGCGGCGTACTGCTTACCGGTGCCGGTGAGAAGTCCTTCGTGGCCGGTGCTGATATCACCGAGATGCGTGACAAGACGCCAGAAGAAGCGCGCGCCTTTGCCAGCCAAGCGCTGCGTACCATTAAACGCCTAGAGACGTTACCCGTGCCGGTGGTCGCGCTGGTGAACGGGTTTTGCCTTGGCGGCGGCTGCGAACTGGCGCTGGCCTGCGACTGGGCGGTAGCCACCGACAACGCCGTGTTCGGTCAACCTGAAGTGCTGCTGGGGGTCATCCCCGGCTTTGGCGGTACCCAGCGACTGCCGCGCCGCGTTGGCCCTGCCATGGCGATTGACCTGGTCACCACCGGACGCAAAATTGACGCCCAGGAAGCGCTGCGTATCGGCCTGGTGAACCGGGTAATGCCGCAAGCGGAGCTTGAGGGCTACGTTGAAGAGCTCACCAAACAGCTTACGGGTAACGGCCCACAGGCGGTGCGCGGTGCCAAGCAGGCGGTCCACGACGGCTTGGATCAAGACCTGGACAGCGCCCTGGCGCTGGAAACCAGCCTGTTCGCCTTCTGCTTTGCCGGCGACGAACAGAAAGAGGGTATGTCCGCGTTTGTCGAGAAGCGCAAGCCGAGCTTTTAAGCCTTCGCTCATTCAAGATTTGCTGATTTAGGGGGTGGCGCTTTCGTCACCCCCGTTTTATGCTCGATGAAACACGTCATTTGATTAACGTCGCCGTTATCGACACTGCAAGGTGCGCAGCATGTTTGATTTATATATTGCCAACAAGAATTACTCTTCCTGGTCGCTGCGCCCTTGGGTGTTGATGAAAGCGCTGGAGATTCCGTTTAACGAACATCTCATGCCGTTTGAGGGTGGTTTTGGTGCTAGTCATGAGGCGTTTAAACGTTTTTCGCCTTCGGGGCTGGTGCCATGTTTAGTCGACGGGGAAACGGCCATATGGGACTCTCTGGCGATTGTCGAGTACCTTGCCGAGCAACACGATGAGGTTTGGCCTGCTGACAGAGCGGCCCGTGCCTGGGCGCGCTCGGCCAGCGCCGAGATGCACAGCGGCTTTGGTGCGCTCCGCGATGAGTGCTCGATGAATTGCGGTATGCGGGTGGCGTTGAATCGCTTATCGGCCAAGCTCAGCGCCGACGTGGCTCGCCTGGATGCGCTGTGGCAGCAAGGGCTTGAACGCTTTGGCGGGCCGTTCTTGGCGGGTAAGCATTTCACTGCGGTTGATGCGTTTTATGCCCCCGTGGCGTTTCGCGCGCAGACGTTCAAGTTACCGATCAGTGGAGCTTCCCAGGCGTATGTGGAACGTTTGCTCGCGCTGCCTGCCATGCAAGCCTGGTATCAAGCGGCGTTAGAAGAATCATGGCGTGAGCCCATGCACGAAGCCGAAACGCTGAAAAATGGCACTCTCAAGGCGGATTACCGCCAGTCATAACCTGTCATACCCATGTATCAGGTACACTGACGAAAATTTTCGTTTGGAAACTGCAATGGCACTTAGCGCAACACCCTACAAAGTGGATATTAATCTGACCGATCTGGATCGCGGGGTGTATGAGTCGCTGCGCTTTACCGTGGCACGCCATCCGTCAGAGACAGAAGAGCGCATGACCGCACGCTTGCTTGCTTATGTGCTGTGGTACAGCGAAGCCCTGGCCTTTGGGCGTGGCCTTTCTGATGTCGATGAACCTGCTTTATGGGAAAAGAGCCTGGATGGCCGTGTCTTGCACTGGATCGAAGTCGGCCTGCCGGATGTTGATCGTCTTACCTGGTGCTCACGCCGGGCCGAACGCGTATCGCTGCTTGCCTACGGGCGGGTGGATCAGTGGGAGAGCAAAGTACTACCGAATGTAGCATCGCTGAGAAATGTGCATGTGGCAGGGCTGCCCCAGGAAGCGCTTGCGACCATTGCCAATGATCTGCCAAGGGCGATTAACTGGGCCGTGATGATCAGCGAAGGATCGCTGTTCATTACCGATGAAAACGGCCAGCACGAGATCACGCCGCAATGGCTGTTACGCGACCGGTAACCTTTTTCTGCCGTCGGCCAACACGTATGCTTGCTATCATTCTGCACAATTACATACAATCAACAATGTTTGTTGACGATTGATGCCCAACGAGCTTCTTCTCCCCTCCTCAACTCAAGGAATGAGCGATGAATGGATATTTCTCTTTGCGCTGGTCACTTGCCAGCTTTTTTGCCTGCGTTTGCCTGCTGCCCGGGTTGGCCAATGCAGCGGATGATGCGTTATCAGTCAAGTTTGAAAACGACAGTCTGGCCAGCAGTGACGATGGTCACTTCACCAGCGGCTTTGAGCTTAACTATGCATATGAACCTGACGCGGATAGCTGGACCCAGCACCTGGCTACCGCATTACCCGATAGTCTGATCGGTAGTGCCGATAGAGCCGCCTACCGGCTGGTGCATCAGATCTACACGCCGAACAATATTAGGCGAAGTGAGCTGATCGAGGATGATCGGCCCTATGCGGGGCTTGTCTACGGCGGTATTTCGCTTTACGAAGATGTGCCGATTGGCAACTGGCTGCAGACGACGGACCTGCACCTGGATGTCGGTCTGGTCGGGCCGTCGTCGCTTGCCGATAGCATTCAGCGCGAAGTGCACCGTGTTACCGATAGCGAACGTCCTAGCGGCTGGAAAAATCAGTTGGGGGATGAAGCGATACTGAATGCGGCAATGCGCCGCCAGTGGTGGCACAGCACGCCGTTGGGTGGCAAGCAGTTTGCCCATGGGCCCAGCGTCAGCGGTGCTCTGGGTAATCTATACACTTACGCCAGCGCCGGTTACAGCGTGCGCTGGGGCGATGAAGCCTCAGGCATTCCCACGCTGACCCCTATTCCCGGCAGCCGTCATCATATAACCGGTAACGATGGTTGGCAGTGGTACCTGTTTGCCAGCGTAGACGGCTATTACATGGCGCAAAACCTGACTTTGGATGGCAATTCCTTCAGAAATAGCCACTCGGTGGATCGCAAGGAGTGGGTCGGGGACGTGTCAGGTGGATTGGCGCTGGCCTGGGAAGATTGGCAGGTGACCTATGCCGCCGTGGTGCGATCGCGGGAATTCGACGGCCAGGAAGAGCAGGATAAGTTCGGTGCGTTGACGCTGTCGAAACGTTTTTGATGGCAAAACGCGCTAGGCTGTTATCGATTCCACCCGACTGACCGTTGGAGAGGGTGTCAGATGGCCAGGAAAGCATACCCCCGCACGCCCGATGGCCGCTATTTTGTGGCCAAAAATCGCCTGTGGCGGTGTACCGATCCACGCTTGAGCGAGGATGAAAAACGCACCCATATCAAGGCGCTGATGAAAGCGCGCCGGGCGGTGCGAACGGCGCAACAGCAAGACGACCCCGACGCGCTGCGCCAGGCGCGTGACGCGGTGCAGGTTGCCAAGGAAGCATTGGGCGAGCGCGGGCCGGTATGGTGGGACGATGATGCGCCCGACGAAGGGGGACTGGCGCCCGATAACAGCACGTATGCGCAGTGGTGGGCGAGTCGTCAGTAAGCCTGCTCGGCCCCCATTTCGTCCTGCAGCGATTCACGCCAGGGCCTGCTGCTGGTACGCTGCGCCGCTTTCCATGCTGATGAAGGACTTGCGGTGAATATCAAGGCAGATCTATCGATTCTCGACATTGTGGGCCACCTGCTTATCTGGGTGGTGCTGAGCGTGATTACCTTCGGTATCGCGCTTTTCTTCTTTCCCTATTCGTTTGCCCGCTTCGTGATCAACCGGACCTCGGTGATCGACCCCAGTAGCGGCGTGGAGCGGAAAATGGTGTGCGATATCAACCTGTTCAGCAATGTTGGGCATATTATCCTGTGGATGCTGATCTCGCTGCTCACCTTTGGGTTGGGGTATCTGTTCTACTTTTATCGCGTGTGGAATTATGCACTGAACAATGCCCGCGTCGTATAACCCTCACTCACGGCACCACCTTACCTCGTTAATCCATTATGGCCGGCAGGGCGTACGCCTTTGTCGGCGCTATCCGTTTACTCCTCTCGCGTTCCAGCCAGGTGCTTTACAGGCGACCCCCAAGTCTTTATATTAATTCGCAAATAAAAATCACTATCATTGTTATTAATATTAGCTCCGGGATCAACCTATCATGCAAAATTCAGCCTTTCATGTGCGCAAGCTCTCCAGTGCGGTGGCGCTTGCGTCGCTTATCGCCCCCACGTTTGCCGCGGCCCAGCAAGCCGAATCCGACAGTGACGTCGAGCTGGACGCCATTCAGGTCGTGGGTACTGCCGTGGATGCAATGGGCTATATCGAAGCGGAAAAACAGCCCAGTGTGGGCAAGCTGAACGTACCGTTAAACGAGCAGCCGTTCTCCATGTCGGTGGTGGACGAGCAATTCATGCAGGATACCGGCAGCAAAACCATTCAGGATGCGCTGCTCTATACGCCCGGTGTCTACGCCGGTAACTATGGCTTTGACACGCGCATCGACGGGGCCTCTGTACGCGGTATCGAAGCCGGTCGCTATCTGGATGGCCTGCGCCAGCTTTACGGCTCCTACAATTCAGTGCGCACCAATCCCTATGCATTGGAGAGCCTGGAAGTGCTGAAAGGGCCGTCGTCGATGCTCTACGGGCAGGCGGATCTGGGCGGCATTATCAACGGGGTGTCCAAGCTGCCCGAGGAAGAGCGCAGCGGCGAAGTGTGGGCGCGGTACGGTTCGCATAACCGTAAGCAACTGGCCGTGGATGTTACGGGTGCCGCCGACGAGGATGGCACGCTGCTCTATCGCCTGGTGGCCTTGAAGCGTGATAGCGATACCCAGGTGGATCACGTCGAGGATGACGGTTATGTGGTGGCGCCCTCGCTGACCTGGCGGCCCAGCGACGACACGGAAGTTACCCTGCTGGTCAATCGCCAGGAGAATAAAGGCCAGGTGTCGGCGCAGTTCCTGCCCCAGGCGGGTACGCTGGAGCCGGGTTCCCAGGGCTTTATCGGCTCGGAGCGGTTTGTCGGTGAGCCGGGCTGGGACCGCTACGACCGCGAGAAAACCGAAACCACGTTGTTTTTCGACCATCAACTGAATCGCGACTGGGCATTTTCCGCCACGGCGCGTTATACCGACTCCAGCACTGAAACTCGCGAGCACTGGGTTGATATCCCAAGCGTGCCCGACGCCAATGGCGAGGTCTCGCGGACGATCTTTACTGCCGATGCCGCCACGCAAATATTCAATGTGGACGCGCGTCTGCAAGGCAATTTTGAGCTTGGAAATACCCAGCATAACCTGATCGCCGGTATCGACCGTCAGGACGCCCGCTGGGAGCAGGATAACTATGACTCGGTCCCTGGCGGCGGCGGCAACATCGATATTTATAACCCTCAGTACGGTGATTTACAGCTGGACTCGCTGAACCCTTCAGATCGTCCCGATAATGAAATCGAGCAGGTAGGGATTTACCTGGCTGATCACATTGAAGTCGGCCCGGTGGTGGTGTCGGCGGGGCTACGCCATGATTGGGCGGAAAACCGCGAGCTGGCGGTGTCCGGGTCTGATTCGGTCAGCGATCAGGAAGCGACGACGGGACGCCTGGGGCTGATGTATCGGTTTGCTAATGGGGTATCTCCCTACGTCAGTTATTCCGAAGCCTTCACCATGAACCTGGGCACCGACGGCACGGCAAACCCCAGTGCGCTCAAGCCCACGCGGGGCGAGCAGGAAGAAGCGGGGATCAAGTATCTGTCACCGGACAAGTCGCTGGCCATCAACGCCGCGTATTTTGATATCACCCAGGAAAACCGGGTCAGCGACGGGGTAACTCCCGGTGGCGTTGAACAGACCGGCGCTGTGATCGACGGCTGGGAACTGCAGATCAACAAACGCTGGCAGGACTTTGAAACCCAACTGGGCTATACCCACATGAACGCCAACGACGATAGCAGCGGTGAGCGGCTTTCCGCCGTGGCCGAAAAACAAGCCTCGTGGTGGAACAAGCTGTACGTAGGCAACCACTGGCGGTTGGGTGCGGGGGTGCGCTACATCGGTGACAATGTGGGCTTTGGTGGCTCGCCGGTGGTGCCATCCGAGACGCTGTATGACGCCATGATCGGCTACACTGTCGGGCAGTGGGACATTAGTCTGGATGCCAAGAACCTCACCGACGAGGAATTCATTTCCTGGTGCCGTTACGAAGGCGGGGACTGTGGCTACGGCGAACGGCGTAATGTGACAGCCAACGTCCGCTACCAATTCTAAGGATTTGAACGAGGCTGAAAAGCTAAAAAGGGGCGTCGAATGACGCCCCTTTTGGCTTGGTGTGATTCAGGCTTTGTCCCGCTCGGGCGGCCGTTTCACCAGCAGGGTGACGAGTCGGCGCACAATGGGCAACACCAGATTGATGACCGGAAAGGCCACGACGAAAGCAAACAGCCAGGCTTCCAGCCAAATCATCACAATGCCGTCAACAAGGCCGATATTGTAAAGCGTAATCACCAGCGACATAACGCCTGACATGAACAACGCCATCAAGAAGGTAAACAGCAACTGACTATATTTAGGGTCAATCATGACGTCTCTCTTCATATGGCTAAGCTTATACACGGCATGACGCAAAACGGCCCGTGATGGGCCGCTTGGGGTAATGCTCAAGCGAATGCGAAGGCGTCATTATTGCTTGTCTTGGGTGCGACGTTCAAAATCGCTGGCATCATGGCGCTCATGCAACTGTTCATGGGGTTCGCCCCAGGTGCGGTTGACCATGCGGCCACGCTTGACGGCCGGGCGCTCGTCGATCTCTTCGGTCCAGCGAATGACATTCTGGTAGGTATGGGCTTCAAGGAACTCGGCCGCTTCATAGACCCGATTCTTGACCAGTGCGCCGTACCAGGGATGGATCGCCATGTCGGCAATGGTGTATTCATCGCCTGCCATGAAGCGGTTTTCGGCCAGGTGGCGGTCGAGTACATCAAGCTGGCGCTTGACTTCCATGGTGTAGCGATCGATCGGATACTGGTAGCTCTCCGGCGCGTACGCGTAAAAGTGGCCGAAGCCGCCACCGAGTAGCGGCGCGCTGCCCATTTGCCAGAATAACCAGGACAAGCACTCGGTGCGTTTTGCCGGGTTAGTGGGCAAGAAGGCGTTAAATTTCTCGGCCAGATAAAGCAGGATGGCGCCGGACTCAAACACCCGCTGAGGCGGCTGTGTGCTGTGATCCATCAGCGCGGGGATTTTCGAGTTAGGGTTCACCTCAACAAAACCGCTGCCAAACTGGTCGCCTTCACCAATCTGGATAAGGTGCGCATCGTACTCAGCACCCGCAATGCCTTTCTCCAGCAGTTCTTCGAGCATCACGGTGACTTTCACCCCGTTGGGGGTGGCCAGTGAATAAAGCTGTAGGGAATGTTTACCAACCGGCAGCGGTTTGTCATGCGTTGCGCCCGCGACAGGGCGGTTAATGTTGGCAAATTTGCCGCCGTTGCCGGGTTCCCATTGCCATACGCGTGGTGGGGTGTAGGTGTCTTCGCTCATCGTTCCCTCCTGTTAAAGGAAGCCACCGCACCAAATGATGCAGTGGCTGATGGTTCGCTGACTATCGACCTTATACCACTGTCAGTGTGACGTCGATATTACCGCGCGTTGCATTGGAGTAGGGACAGACAACGTGGGCCTTATCGACCAGCATTTGCGCAACGTCTTTTTCAAGGCCGGGCAGGCTGATTTCGAGTTCCACTTCAATGCCAAAACCGGTCGGAATAGCCCCAATGCCAACGTGGCCGTTAATTTGGGTATCGTCTGGCAGCTTAACGTTTTCTTGGCTGGCAACGTGTTTAAGGGCGCCTAAAAAACAGGCTGAGTAACCTGCTGCAAAAAGCTGTTCGGGATTGGTACCGTCGCCGCCGGGGCCGCCCAGTTCTTTGGGCGTGCTGAGCTTGACACTCAACGCGCCGTCGGACGATTTGGCATGACCCTCGCGGCCGCCGGTAGCGGTGGCATGGGCACGGTAGGCAATCGTTTCAATCGACATCGTCAATACTCCTTGCATGACTCGATAAGTAAGCTTCACCCAAGCTGTACATAACGTGGGCGTGGCAATAATTTAGTGCAGCTTTAGTTTGTGCGCAAGCTAAATGGCCGAGCGTTTTTGATCCGTGCTGGCAAGGGGGACTACTGGAAGGTTTGTAATTTATCGCGGAGTTTAACCAGGTCGTCTTTGAGTTGGGTAAGTGCCTCGATGGACTGGTCGCTTGCATTGACGACGCAGCTAGGGATATGACGCGCCCGTTCGCGCATCGACCGGCCATGTTGGGTCAGAAACAGCTCTACTACCCGCTCATCCTGGCGGCTACGCTGTCTGATCAACAGGTGATCGGCTTCGAGCCGCTTAAGCAGGGGAGTGACCGAGCCGGGGTCAGTGAGTAAGCGCTTGCTCAACGTGCTGACCGTAATGCCGTCTTCCTGCCACAGCACCAGCATTGCAAGGTATTGAGGGTAGGTAAGGCCTAGCTCTTTGAGTAGTGGTTTGTAGACCTTGGTCATCATCAAGGACGTGGAATAGAGCGCGAAGCAAAGCTGGTTATCAAGCTCCAGTTCACTGCAGGTCGGGGTGTCGGCCATGATGGCTCCCTCAAGAAATACTTGTCCCTAATGTAGCGTGATAGGCCGCTAGGTGGCTAGCGGCCTATACCTTGGTCGCAATTTGTCTGTTTCGCTTTGACACCGTGATGGTAGATGGCTAGCCTTCGCTTAACAAATGTTACCGGTAACAAAGCGTCGATAATCGTCGTGACCGGCAACGTTCTCTCGGTGGCGATGCCATTCATCCGCTATCAATCACCATCATCAACAACAATGATTTGTATGGAGATACGTCATGACTGCAATTTGGCGCAACACGCTTACCCTGGTTGGCGCGACCACCCTGACGCTGGGCATGGCCCATGCCCAAAGTCCCGAGCTTTCCGACCCGCCTGAAATCGATGGCGATAAGGTCGGCGACCACGGTACTCATACGCTGCGTATGGGTATCGGCCTATCTGAAAACTCACCGCAGTACATTTCCAGCCAGTATTTTGGTGAGATTCTCGAAAAGCGCACAGATGGGCGTATCACCGTCAATGTCTTCCCCAACAGCCAGTTGGGTGACGATGTCCAGATGCTCGAAATGCTGCAAACCGGCACGCTGGACATGACCTATCCGTCCAGCTCGGCAGCCACGGGCTATGTTGAAGAACTCGCCGTTTTTGACCTGCCGTTTTTGCTGCCAAGCCGTGAAGCCGCCGTCGAGGTCCTGCAAAGCGATGTGGCGTTGGAACTGCTGGAAGGCTTTGAAGGTTCCGGCCTGAAGCCGCTGGCATTTTCTGAAAATGGCTATCGCCAGCTTTCCAACAGTGCTCGCCCGGTTGAAACGCCGGAAGATGTTGCGGGCCTTGATGTCCGTGGCTTGAGTGTCCGCACCATGGAAAACCCGGTGCACCTGGATATCTGGGAAACGCTGGGGGCCAACCCGACGCCCATGGCGTTTGGCGAGCTTTTCTCGGCGATGGAGCAAGGCGTGGTTGATGGCCAGGAGAACCCCTGGAGCACCATCCTGACGTCTAACTTCCATGAAGTGCAGGATTACGGCACCGAAACGCGCCACGTGTACACACCGTTCATCATGATGCTTTCGGAGCGCACCTGGGACAGCATGGCACCTGAGTACCAGGAACTGGTAATGGAAGCGGCGCGCCAGTCGGCCGAATACGAAATTCAGCTGTCGGCGGAGTACGATACGTGGTCGCGTGAGCAGCTTGAAGAGCGTGGCATGCAAATCACTCGCCTCAATGACGAGCAATTGGCTGCCTTCCAGGAAGCGGTGCAGCCGGTATACGAAGAGTGGGCGCCGCGCATTGGCGAAGAGCTGATTCAAGACATCCAAGCGATTGTCGACGACAGCACCGAATAACCCTCGCCTTTCTTTGCAGGTGATCGGGCAGGCCCATTGGCCTGCCCGAGTTGTCAGTATCTCTGGAGTTATCATGACCACTTCCCAGACGACCAAGCTTAACGACCCCGTGATGGAAGATCCTTCGGTGTATCTGGATGATCCCAATCGCAAACAGTTAGAACTCGATACTGACACCCGTCAGGGTCCCGCGGTGTTTCGCTGGCTAACGCTCGGCATGGAGTATCTGATTGGCGCTATTCTAGTGGCGTTGATTGCTTCTGTTTCCTGCAATGTGGTGGGGCGCGCGCTGTTCAATCATTCTCTGCCCTGGGCAGATGAGTTGGCGCGTATGCTCTTTATCTGGTTGGTGTTTGTCGGGGCCGCGGCAGCGTTTGCGCGCTATGAACATATTGCGGTAGATGCCCTGGTGCGTCGTCTACCCATACGATTTGCCCATGTGCTTTATTGTATTCAGCATTTGATCATTACCGCCTTGATGGGCGTGATGTTAGTTGGCGGGTACCAAGTCATCGCGAACTCCAGCGGCCGCTCGGCGATTTTGAATGTGCCATTGAGTTTGTTGAGTTTGTCACTGGTGCTGTGCGTTTTATTTATCGCCGTGGTGTCGCTATGGCGGATGTGGGTGAGTCTTTGCATCATTCGCCAGCCAGAAAAGGGGGTCTGAGCCATGTTGTGGATTTTTCTTGGTATCTTATTGATTTCTATTGTGCTGGGCTTGCCGATTGCCTTTGGCTTAGGCGTTGCCGCGGTGGTAATGGCGGTGCTCTCGGATATTCCGCTGTCGATCATGATCGAGCAATCGATTCGAGGGGTGAACAGTTTTCCGCTGCTGGCCATTCCCTTCTTTATTCTGGTGGGGGAAGTGATGAGCCAGGGCGGCATTGCGCGTCGCCTGATGGAACTGGCTGGGGCGCTGGTCGGCTTTATGCGCGGCGGCCTGGGCCAGGTCGCAATCACCGGCTCGATGTTCTTTGGCGGTATCAGCGGTTCCGCCGTGGCCGATACGGCGGCTACCGGGGCCATGATGATCCCGTCGATGAAGCAGCAGGGCTACAGTGCGGCTAATGCCACGGCAATCAATACCGTGTCATCGGTCATCGGGATTATCATTCCACCGTCAATTCCGCTGATTCTCTACGGCATTGTGACCGAAACTTCGATCAGTCGTCTTTTCATTGCCGGTATTGTCCCGGGGATGATGATTGGCTTTGCCTTGATGGTGACTACTTTTATTCTGGCGAGCAAGCAGGGCGGCGGGGTGCGAAAGTTCCGCTGGGATGCACTCTGGAAAGCCTTTAAAGACGCCTGGCTGGCGCTGGTACTTCCGGTCATTGTGATTGGCGGTATCATTGGCGGTATCTTTACGGCCACTGAAGCAGCCGTAGCCGCATTACTCTATGCGCTGGCGATTTCCCTGCTGGTGTATCGTGAGTTCAGCATTAAGGCGCTGGGCGGCATGTTGATTCGCACGGCTCGCCTCACCGGCATGGTGATGATGCTGCTGGCGTTTGCCACCGTGATTGCCTGGTTCCTGACTATCAACATGGTTCCGCAAACCCTGGTGTCTCAAGTGCAGTCGATCACCCAGGATCCTTTCTTGCTATTGTTGATCGTGGCTGCTTTGCTGTTGGTGGTGGGCTTTGTGATGGATCTGACGCCTGCCATGGTGATCATGGCACCGATGCTGGCCCCGATCGTCACTTCCGTAGGCGTAGATGATGTCTACTTCGGCGTGCTGATGGCCTTTATTCTCGGGGTTGGCCTGCTGACGCCGCCGGTTGGCACCTGTCTATATGTAGGGTGCGGGGTTGGTAAGGTATCCATGGAGTCATTAGTGCGTGCGATGCTGCCGTATTATGCTGCGCTGCTGGTGGTGCTGGTGATATTGATCGCTTTCCCTGGCATTGTGACCTGGCTACCTGATCTCACCGCTGTGCGCGGTAACTAAGGGAGCGTCTGTATGGAAAGTGCTTCTCAGCGCATTCTAGTGATGGGAGTGTCCGGTTCGGGTAAGTCTCATGTTGGACAAGCGCTGGCGGCCTCTTTGGGGGCGACATTTATTGACGGTGATGATCACCATTCACCGGCTAATGTAGCGAAAATGGCCAGCGGGACACCGCTCAATGATGATGACAGGCGTGAATGGCTGGATACGCTTGCCGATCTGTTTGCCGAGTATTACCGCCAGGACTCCTCGGTGGTGATTGCCTGTTCGGGGCTGAAAAAACGCTACCGTGATCGGCTGCGCGCTGGGGACTCGGAGCTACGCATTCTGTATCTGGAAGGAAGTCGAGAACTGCTACGCGAGCGGTTAAGCGAGCGGGCGGATCATTTCTTCAAGGGCGACGGCATGCTGGCAAGCCAATTGGCTGATCTGGAGCCACCAGGGCCAGCAGAAGCGGTCAGCTTGTCGATAGCATTAACACCCAGTCAGATTGTACGCGACTTCCTGGCCACACTGCCTGCCTCAACCGAGCCCCCCTACTAAGCGGGTATCGCTCTGGGGCCAAGGTTTCGTTAGGCTAAGGCCCCGGACTCAGGTTGAAGAAGGCACCTCGTTTGAAGAAAAAACGCCCCACCTTGCAAGATATAGCGGATCGCGTTGGTGCCACCAAAATGACGGTGAGCCGCTGCCTGCGCGACCCCGAAACGGTGTCGGAAGGCTTGCGTGAGCGCATTTTTTCGGCGGCTGAAGAGATCGGCTATATCCCCAATCGTGCGCCCGACCTGCTGTCCCGGGCGACCAGTCATTCGATAGGCGTGCTGGTGCCGTCGCTCACCAACCAGGTGTTTGCCGACGTTATCGTCGGCATTGAAACCCTGACGGAGCCCGCTGGCTACCATCTGATGCTGTCTCACTACGGCTATAGCCCCGAGCTGGAAGAGCGCAGTCTGGCATCGTTACTTTCCTACAATGTCGACGGTGTCATTCTTTCCGACCATGAACACACTGACCGGAGCCTGAGGATGCTGGAAACCGCAGGTATTCCGATTGTTGAAATCATGGACACTCATCGTGCGCCACTTCAGCAGGCAGTGGGCTACGACAACGTCAATGCGGCTTTCGATATGGTCAGCGAGATGATACGGCGCGGTCGGCGACAGATTATTTACCTGGCAGTGCGTCTTGACGAACGTACCCGGCAACGCGAGCAGGGCTATCGCGATGCCATGCAGGCCAATGGCCTGGCGCCGGTCACGCTGTACAGTACTCAACGCTCGTCCTATACCGTGGGGGCGGCGCTGATGGAGCGGATCATGGCCGATTACCCGACCGCTGACGGGATCTTTTGTACCAATGACGACGTTGCGGTGGGGGCCTTTTTTGAATGCCAGCGGCGTGGCATCAGGGTACCCGAAACAATGGCAATTGCCGGTTTTCACGGCCACGATGTTGGCCAGGCGATGACCCCGAGGCTCGCCAGCGTGATTACCCCTCGCCAAGCTATCGGCAAAGCGGCAGCCGAGGCGCTACTGGCCCGTATCGAAGGCGCGCCTGTAAAACACGAAGTGGTCGATCTGGGCTATGCCATTGAAGCCGGTAGCACCCTATAGGCCTTTCACGTCTGGCGAAGCAGCAGACAACTGGCTAGAGTAAGCGTTTTCTTTAAGGGGGCCGCCATGAAGATTGTCCAACTGAACGTTTACCCGGTTAAATCATTGCAGGGAATCACCCTGGAGCAAACCCGGCTACATGCGCATGGGCTGGCCTGGGACCGCCGCTGGATGCTGGTCGACCCCCGGCAACGCTTTGTCACCCAGCGTCAGCTACCCGCTCTGGCGACGATTGGCGTTGCGCTGACCGACGAACACTTGGTGCTCTCGCATCCTGACGTCGAGCCGCTGAGCGTACCGTTGGCAGAGCCTGAAGGTAAGTTACGCCTGGTTAGCGTCTGGAATGACCACTGCAAAGCGCTGCCGGAAGGCCCAGAGGTGACACATTGGCTTGAGGCTGCGCTCGGCGAGCAAGCCAAGGGGATGAGTCTGGTGCGTTTTGCCACCGAATTTACCCGTGCCGTCGAAGAGGATTTTCTGGATGGCGGGGCGGCGCATACCTATTTTTCCGACGGTTACCCCTTTTTATTGACCACCACCGGCTCGCTCGACGCCTTGAACAATGCCTTGACCGCAGGTGGTCAAGCGCCGGTGCCGATGAGTCGCTTTCGCCCCAATGTGGTGATCGAGTGCGACCTACCCTGGGCGGAAGACCGCTGGGCCACGTTAAGTGAGTCCACGGGGACATTTCAGTTTACGCTGCGTAAACCCTGCCAGCGCTGCAAGATCACCACCATCGACCAGCAGACAGCTGCGGTTCCCGAGCCGGGTGAACCGCTGAAAACGCTGCTGTCGCTGAATACCCAGCCTGACTTGAAAGGCGCCCATTTTGGTCAGAATGCCACCTTGACCGGCGGAGACGGTGCGATTATCCGGGTGGGGGCGGCGCTTGAGGCAAGCGAGCGCGACGCCTGAAACGTAATAGGCGTGTGGCAATCGCGGTGCCCAGTAGCGTGATCAACATCCCTGCGATAATTTGCAGGCTGAGCGTCTCGCCCAGCAGCAGGTAGCCCCAAAGTAACGCGCTGACCGGCACCAGAAACGTGACGGTGGATGTTGCGGTGGCTCCGGCGCTGGCGAGCAAGCCGAAGTAAAGCAAAAAAGCCAGCGTGGTGCTTAGGATCGCCAGTGCCAAGGCGTTACCCCACGCCAGTGGAGATATAGACTCGCCTGGCCACAGTAGAATGCCCGGTATCAACAGCACGGTGGCCGACATCGCACAGCTACCGGCCGCCAGCACACGGCTGGGTAGATGGCTCAAGCGGGTTTTCGAATAGTTACCGGCAATGCCGTAGCAGAATGTCGCCCCCAACACCGCCAGGATAAACCAGCCGTCGCCGCCTACCGCGAAGTCAAGCCGATTGGCCGACAGCACATAAACACCTGCCAGGGCGAGTGCCAACCCGAGGTATTGCTGGCGGATGATCGGCGTGGCAAAGAAGAATGCCCCGATAAGCGCTGTAAAAATTGGCGTGGTGGCGTTGATCAGCGACGTGAACCCTGCTTCCAGGCGCGTCGTCGCCAGGGCCAGCAGTGAGAAAGGCAGCACGTGGTTGATAATGCCAAGTAACAGTAGCGGTCCCTTGTGCTGCCATATCAGATGCAAATAGCGGGCGCTGAGAAGAAACGGCAGTAACAGCAATGCACCTATCCCCATACGTACCAATATCAGCGGAATCGGACCAAACTCGGGTACGGCGACGCGCATAAAAATAAACGATAATCCCCAGAGAGAGGAAAGCAGCACTAATTTCAGCGCATCTGCCGACGACATGGCGAGTCCTTGCACAAAAGGGTTGGCATTGAGCCGACAGCTTACGACCGTCCTGGCCTCAATGGAACCTGGGCTGTCGGCAGAGCGGCAAAAATCAGCTACGCTGGTGAAGTGGCTGCCGTTACTGGCGGCTCCATCAATAACCTGACATTTGACGCGAAAGGAGCTATCCATGGATCGTAAAGCAAGCGCACGTTGGGAAGGTGGACTGAAAGATGGTCGTGGCCATGTTGCCACGGAAAGCGGCGTACTCGACGCCAGCTATTCATTCAAGAAGCGCTTTGAAGACGAAAAAGGCACCAACCCTGAAGAACTGATCGGCGCCGCCCACGCCAGCTGTTTTTCCATGGCCTTGTCGATGGTGTTGGGTGAAAAAGACCTAACCGCCACCTCTATCGAGACCAGCGCCAATGTGACGCTCTCTCAGAGCGACGCCGGGTTCGATATCTCGAAAATTCATCTGGACGTTGAAGCTCAGGTGGACGGTGCCGATGAGGCGACCTTTAAAGAAGCGGCAGAAACGGCCAAGGCCAATTGCCCGGTCTCCAAGGTGCTCAACGCCGAGATCAGCATGACGGCAAAGCTCAAACACTGAGTCTCCGCTGACAACGAACGGGTCAAGCTGATTGCTTGACCAATGTTGACTGTTTCAGATACTGACGCCCTGGCAATGGCCAGGGCGTTTTTTATTTTATGTTGGGTTTATGGCTTAGCGCGCCGGGTCGAGCACGCCCCCCATCGACGCATTGCGCCGGAACCAGCCGGCGATGCTGGCCCGTGGTTGTTGGGTGGGGAGCACTTCGTGGGGAATGGTGTCCGACATGAAACAGGCAAAGGTACCCGCTTCCGGTACCACTCGGGCTACTGCCTGGTCGGGTGCGTCGGGATGGTACAGAACCATTTCACCGCCGCCATCGGCAGGCCAGGCAGGGTTCAGGTAGCCTACCGTGGAGATCACGCGATTGGCTCGCCCGCGGAAGCTGTCCAGGTGGCGCTGGTAAAATGCCCCGGGCGGGTAGTGGGCAAAATGGGCTTCGTACTCGAACAATCCCAGGAACAGTGTCTGGTTGAGCACCTGCTGTAAATTTTCCATTGCCATTAAGTAGCGCCGCTGAGCGTCGCTTTCACGGTCGAGCCAGTGGATCGCGTCGCCACGAACGTCTTTGCGCAGGTGATGCTGTTTTCCTCGGCCGATACCCGCTTCATCCAAGGCGTTATGCGCGGCCATATGATGCAGCTCTTGATGAAGGGCATGGCACAGATCAAGGTCAATAACACCCCGGCCGACATACCAGCCTTGTTCAACCAGCGCATCCACCAGCTCTGCCTGGGCAGCTGATGACAGAACGGAAGGCGATAAATGCATGCTTGGGGTCATTCGTTGGTTCTCAAAGGTTTTGAATGCAAGGTCGGCGAGTTGCGTTCTGGGTAATGACGCAATGCACCGTCAGGACGCTGGTAAAGGTCGATCGGCATGTCAAAACCCTCGGCCAGCAGTTCCACCAGCATCATGGCAGACAGCCCCCAAATGATATGGCCGTCAACCTGGTAACTGGGCACGTAGTGGGCGACGCCATCGACGGTAATCACATCGGTATGCGTTCGCCGATCGTCCAGGAAATGGCTTAACGGCACTTCAAAAATAGCGTCCAGCTCACCGGGATCGGCCACCAGCGGCAGGTCGGGCGGAATAATCCCCACCCAGGGCGTTACCCGGATACCGTGCAGCGAGATGACATCGGATAATCGGCCCAGTGCCGTGACGTGCCCTGGGTCGAGGGCAACCTCTTCCTGGGCCTCGCGCAGCGCCGTGGCGTAAAGGTCATGGTCGTACGGCTCGCGCATACCACCGGGGAAAGCCACCTGGCCACTGTGGGTACTGAGGTGGCGGGCGCGCCGGGTAAACAGCAGGGTCGGGGCCGGGCGCTCGACAATAGGCAGCAAAACAGCCGCCTCGGGCAAGCCAGCGTGGTCTAGCCGTTGAGGGGAGAGTTGTTGCAGCCGATTGCGAAGTGTCTCTAACATGTAGCATCCATAAGCGTTGTTATCTTTTCCCAGCAGCCGTAGAGAAATCGCAATGAACTTTTGCAGCCAGTGTGGCAATACCGTCCGTTTTGCCGTTCCTGAAGGCGATGATCGCCCGCGCTATCTTTGCGATACTTGCGGCACCATCCATTACCAGAACCCTCGCATTGTGGCAGGGACGCTACCCGTGAGCGGTACCAAGGTATTGCTATGCAAACGCGCCATTTCCCCGCGTAGAGGGTACTGGACCCTGCCGGCCGGCTATATGGAAAACGCCGAAACCACCGAACAGGCCGCCACTCGCGAAACCCGTGAAGAAGCCTGCGCTGAGGTGGCGCTGGCCAATCTCTACACGCTGATCGATTTACCGCATATCAACCAAGTTTATATGATTTTTCGGGCGGAACTTACCGGTGGCTTCAACGCCGGACCGGAAAGCCTTGAGGTGGCGCTATTCGAGGAACACGAAATCCCCTGGGATGAGCTGGCGTTTCCCACCATTGAGCAAACGCTCCGACACTTCTATGCCGATCGCGTGCGTCACGAATATCCGCTGCATATCAGCGCCATCAATCCTGAGGATCGTGAGCGCTACGCCGGTAGTGCCTGAGAGGCCCTAGAGATCGGCCAGTGCCCAAACATCATAGGCAACTTCTTCATAGGGATGCGCCAGTTTTAACGCAGCGATAGCGGCTTGAATATGGTCGTCGTCGCAAACCAGTTCAACCTTCAGCTCGTCCACGAACTCAAGCTCGCCGACCTTGCCAATATGCGGGTCTGCTCCGTTAAGCGGGCGGAACTGACCCGTACCCCGGGTCTGGAAACAGCAGGCCTCGTAATCGCCGATGCGCCCCGCGCCGGTTTCAAACACGGCTTCCTTGACGCTTTCTGCTTCCTCAACGGGGACAAAAAATGCCAGCTTATACATGGGTTAACGCCTCCTGATTCCACCATGATGTAGGGTTGCGCTATCGTCATATTAGCGAACAGGCGACTTCTGGTCTTCCCGTTGACTTTGTATGATGCAATTTAATCACCTGGGTAGCGAGCCAGCGAATGGATAAATTTGAGGTAAAAATAGATCAGGCGGCCAGAGCCGCCTGGATGTCCTACGTCGGCGGCATGACGCAGGATGACATTGCCACTCAATTGGGCGTCTCAAGGCCGGGAGTGCAGCGACTGTTGGCTCTCGCCCGGCAGGAAGGCCTGGTAAAGGTGCATATCGATCACCCGATTTCCACCTGCATGGCATTGGGCAGTGCACTGCGCGAGCGCTTTGGATTGGCTTACTGTGATGTGGTGCCCGCTGACAGCCATGCCCCTGAAAGTGCTGCTTACTATCTGGCAGTGGCCGGGGCGGAACGGCTTTCCCGGCTCGTTGAGCGTAGCGAACCGCTGACGTTGTCATTGGGCACCGGCCGCTCGGTACGCGCGGCGGTGGAGGCGCTGAGCCGCGTTGAGCGTCCTCAGCACCGTTTCGTCTCGCTGGTGGGCAATGTCGCTCGGGATGGCTCGGCGAACCGCTATGACGCGGTGATGGTGCTGGCCGATAAAACCGGTGGCGAACGCTTCTTGCTGCCCGCCCCGGTAGTGGCCGAGTCACTCGATGAGAAACAGGCCATGCTGTCGCAGCGCCTGTTCAAGGCGATTGCCGATGTGGCTAGAGAGTCCGAGGCGGCCTTTATTGGGGTGGGCCGTATCGATCGGCAGGCGACATTGTTTCAGGATCATTTTATCAGTGAAGATGAGCTTGATGAGTTGCTTGGCCTGGAGGCCGTCGGCGAATTGCTGGGCTGGCCGCTCAATCGTCAGGGGGAGGTGATCGACTGCTCGATTACCCGCCGGGTCACAAGCCTGCCCCTTGAACGCTTTGGCAAACACATGATGGTGGCCATGGCGGGCGGGCGTGACAAAGCCCCTGCCATTCATGCGGCTCTGAAGGGGGGCTGGTTGAAAGGCTTGATTACCGATGAGATAGCGGCTCGGCACATTGTCAATACGGAAGAATTGGGAGCCCTCTGAGATAGGTATGTGGCGGCGCAACATGCTGTTTTGCTGATTCATTAGCGTAAAGTCTAAGTGCCGGGGCTTTGCTTTTTTTTGGCTTTCGTACGATCATTTGATCGATAGTTGATCAATGAGATCAGATTGAGAGAAAACATCTGGCGAAAACAATGCCAACACAAAGCCAACAGGAGTGCCTTATGCAACTTGCACGTTACTTACCCCTTACCAGTCTGGCGGCGGCCATTGCCTTCGCTGGTCAGGCGCAGGCCGAAACCGAACTGACCGTTGCAACGGTGAACAACAACGACATGGTCATCATGCAAAGCCTCACCGATGCATTCGAGAAGGCGCATCCTGACATCACCCTGGATTGGGTGGTGTTGGAGGAAAACGTGCTGCGTCAGCGCATGACGACGGATATCGCCACCGGTGGTGGGCAGTTCGATGTGATGACCATTGGCACCTATGAAGTACCGATCTGGGCTGAACGCGGCTGGCTGTCACCGCTTGACAACCTGCCCGACGACTACAATGAAGACGACCTGTTGACCTCTGTCCGCGATGGTCTGAGTCATGACGACACGCTCCATGCGCTGCCGTTTTACGCCGAAAGCTCGATGATGTACTACCGCAAGGACCTGTTCGAGGAAGCGGGCATCGAGATGACCGATCAACCCACCTGGGAAGAGGTTCGCGAATGGGCCGGTAAGCTGCACGGTATGGAAGAAGACCTGGCCGGCATTTGCCTGCGTGGCAAGCCAGGCTGGGGCGAAAACATGGCCTTCGTATCCACCTTGGTCAACACCTTTGGCGGTCGCTGGTTTGACGAGGACTGGAATCCTGAGCTTAATTCCGACGCCTGGGTTGAGGCGGTTCAATTCTATGTTGACCTGCTTAACGATTACGGCCCACCCGGGGCAAGTTCCAACGGCTTTAATGAAAACCTGGCGCTGTTCTCGCGTGGTAATTGCGGTATGTGGGTCGATGCCACCTCCGCGGCTGGCAAACTCTACGACGGCGATGAGTCCGACGTGGCCGACAGCCTAGGCTTTGCACCTGCGCCGATTGCCGAAACGCCTAAAGGCTCGCACTGGTTGTGGTCCTGGGCGCTAGCCATCCCTGCGTCTTCTGAAAATCAGGACGCCGCGCGTGAGTTTATTACCTGGGCGACTTCGCAAGCGTATGTCGAACTTGTCGGTGAAACCGAAGGCTGGACCAGCGTACCTCCCGGCACGCGTGAATCCACCTACGCAGACGAGCGCTATATCGAAGCAGCCCCGTTTGCCGATTTCGTGCTGAAGGCGATTCAGGATGCTGATCCCACCGACTCGACGCTCGAACCCAATCCCTACATTGGCGTGCAGTTCGTCGGCATTCCGGAGTTCCAGTCGATTGGTACCCGAGTCGGCCAAAGCATCGCGGCGGCGCTAACCGGTGATAGCACGGTGGAAGAGGCGCTCGATACTGCCCAGCGCGCCACCGAGCGCACCATGCAGCGAGCAGGTTACTTAGACTAACGCGGTTAACGCCTGGGCCTTCGAGCCCAGGCGTTTTTCCTTGCGCCTTCTGGCAGGTACTTCCATGAATACGAAACGTACTTCCGGCCGCACCGTCGGCGGGCTGAGAACGCTGTCGCTTCAAGCACCCGCTGTCACGCTACTGCTGCTTTGGATGGTTGTGCCGTTGGGCATGACGATCTGGTTTTCGCTGCAGCGCTATAACCTGTTGATGCCGGAGATGACCGGCTTTGCCGGATTCGAGAACTATCAGTATCTACTGACCGATCCGTCGCTCTGGGCGGCGATGGGCAATACCCTGCTGTTGGTGGGGTGGGTACTGGTGATTACCGTGGTCGGCGGTACGCTGCTGGCCGTGCTGTTTCAGCAGGAGTTTGCCGGGCGGGGCATTGCCCGCGTGCTGGCGATTTCACCGTTTTTTGTCATGCCCACCGTCAGTGCTTTGGTGTGGAAAAACATGATGATGCACCCATCCAATGGGGTGCTGGCCTGGCTGGCTGAGTCGTTTGGCTTGCCCGCATTGGATTGGTTTTCATCGCTACCGCTGACCTCAATAGTGATTATTGTGGCCTGGCAGTGGACACCGTTCGCGCTACTGATCCTGCTGACGGCGATGCAGTCGCTGGACGAAGATCAGGTCGAAGCCGCCCGCATGGATGGCGCGGGGCCGGTCGCCATTTTCTTCTTTATCACGCTGCCGCACCTCAAGCGCGCCATCAGCGTGGTGGTCATGATCGAGATGATTTTTCTGCTGACCATCTTCGCGGAAATTTTTGTCACCACCTCCGGCGGGCCTGGGCTTGCCACGACCAACCTGGCCTATCTGATTTATATCCGTGCGCTATTGGATTTCGATGTCGGCACTGCCTCCGCCGGTGGGGTGATCGCGATCATTCTCGCCAATATCGTCGCTATCTTCCTGGTCCGCATGGTCGCCAAAAACCTGGAAGAGTAACCGGCACGTAAGTGTCCTGGGAGTGTTGTGATGACAAGCTTACGTTCCATTAACAGCAAAAAACTGCTGCTGACGGTCTTTGGCTGGTCGGTGGCCTTGGTGATTTTCTTCCCCATCCTGTGGATGGTTCTGACAGGCTTTAAAACCGAGACAGCGGCGATTGCCGACCCGTCGTTTATTTTTTCGCCTACCCTCGAGAGCTATCAAGCGGTTCAGGAGCGGTCGGGCTATGCACGCTTCGCGCTTAACAGCGTCGTGGTGGCCTTTGGCTCGACGCTACTGGCCTTATTGATCGCGATTCCTTCGGCATATTCGATGGCGTTTTTGCCGACCAAGCGTACCAAAGGCACCTTGCTGTGGATGCTATCCACCAAGATGCTGCCACCTGTTGGTGTACTGGTGCCGATTTATCTGATCTTCCGCGATGTTGGGCTGCTGGATACCCGCACCGGACTGATCATCATCTATACGCTGATGAACCTGCCGATTGTGGTGTGGATGCTTTACACCTTCTTCAAGGACATGCCCAAGGACATCCTCGAAGCTGGCCGCATGGACGGCGCCACGACGTTCCAGGAGGTGTTCTTTCTGCTTTTGCCGCTGACCCTGCCGGGCATCGCGTCGACAGGCTTGCTGTCGGTCATCCTGAGCTGGAATGAAGCGTTCTGGAGCCTCAATCTCACGTCGTCCAAAGCGGCGCCGCTGACCGCCTATATCGCCTCGTTTTCAAGCCCCGAGGGGCTGTTCTGGGCCAAGTTATCAGCGGCCTCCACGATAGCGATTGCGCCCATTCTAATCCTCGGCTGGATGACCCAGAAGCAAATGGTGCGCGGCCTGACCTTTGGTGCCGTCAAGTAAAGGAGTTTTCCTATGGCAACCCTACAACTCAACAATATTACCAAGCAGTTTGGCGACACCGAGGTCATCAAAGGGATTGATCTTGACGTTGAAGATCGTGAATTTGTGGTCTTTGTGGGTCCTTCAGGCTGCGGCAAATCCACTCTGATGCGCATGATTGCCGGGCTGGAAAGTGCCACAGGCGGCGATATCCTGATTGACGGTCAACGGATGAACGATGTGGGGCCCGCCGATCGCGGGCTTGCCATGGTCTTCCAGAGCTACGCGCTTTATCCCCATATGACGGTGGAAGGCAACATGGGCTTCAGCATGCGGCTGGCCGGTGTTTCCAAGGAGGAACGCCGGGCCAAGGTCCTGGAAGCGGCCAAGATTCTGCAGCTGGAACCGCTGCTGGACCGCAAACCCAAGGCACTGTCCGGCGGCCAGCGTCAGCGCGTGGCCATTGGCCGCGCCATCGTACGTAACCCGAGCATTTTTCTGTTCGATGAACCCCTCTCCAACCTGGATGCGGCGTTGCGTGTGCAGATGCGTATCGAGCTGGCGCGTCTGCACGACGAGCTCGACGCTACCATGATCTACGTCACCCACGACCAGATCGAAGCCATGACCATGGCGGACAAGATCGTTGTGCTGCGCGATGGGGTCGTCGAGCAGGTCGGCTCGCCGATGGCGCTGTATCACCATCCCCAAAACCGTTTTGTCGCCGGATTCATTGGCTCGCCGAAGATGAATTTTTTCGACGTGACGCTGCTTGGCGTCAAGCCCGACGGGGTAGGTATTCGAATGCCTGGCGGCGGCGAGCGCCATGTGCCGGTGGACGGTCAGCATCTGGGTGACGACGCGGCGCTGGAGCTGGGTATTCTGCCCGAGCATCTGGTGCTTGAAGAGCAGGGACCCTTGGTCGGGCAAATACAGGTGCTGGAACGTCTTGGCGGCCAAACCTCGCTCTATGTGCAGATGGCCGACCAGCTCGTCACCATCATGGCCGACGGCGATGTGGCCTACCGGGTTAACGATACGGTGCACTTTGGTTTTGCCCCGGAGCGGGCTCACCTGTTCGAGGCTGACGGCCAGGCCCTGCCGAGTTTGCAGCAGCACCCTCTGGCGGGCCTCACACGCGAGGACAATCGCGCCAACGGGGACAATACGTCTTCCGAGGCGTCGGTATGACGGCGCTTATTTTCGACTGTGACGGTGTTCTTGTCGATAGCGAAGCCTTGGCCGAAGGCACCCTGGCGGAACACCTTGGCCGCTGGCTGCCGGATATTGATGTTGAGCAATCGCTTGGACAGGCGTTAGGCATGACCACTGCTAACATTCTGCGTCATGCCGAGCAGTTAAGCGTCTATCCGTTACCCGCGAATGCGGCGGAGCGGGTCGATACCGCCATTGAGGCGAGGTTGGCACGTGAACTCATCGCGATCGACGGTGCTGAAGCTGCTGTGCGGGCGGTGACGCTACCCAAGGCGGTGGTTTCCAACAGCCGTCGCTGTCGAGTGCTGGCATCGCTTGCGGGTACCGGGCTGGATGCCGCCCTTGGCGATGTACCGATTTTTACCGCAGAACAGGTCGACCAACCGAAGCCAGACCCCGCGCTCTATCAACTGGCGGCCGAGACCCTGGGAGAGGCGCCCCATGACTGTCTGGTAGTGGAGGATAGTGTGGCCGGCGTGACGGCGGCCACCGCGGCAGGTATGTGGGTGATTGGCTTTGTGGGGGCCAGCCATGTCGATGATGGCCAATCGGAGCGGCTTCGTAAGGCGGGCGCCTGGCGCATCTTGCCGCACATGAAGGGGCTAAATGACCTGGTTAGCGAGTGGCAAGATCTTGCCCGCAATGGAGGTCGGCATGAAGCTAACCAGTAAGGTAGCCATCGTGACTGGTGGGGCGAAAGGTATCGGACTGGCGATCGCCGCGCGCTACCTCAGCGAAGGGGCCAGCGTGGTGGTCGCCGATATTGATACAGCGGCCGTCAATGACGCTGTTAATCTGCTACGCCAGGAAGCGGGTGAGGAACGGGTGCTGGGAATTGAGCTGGATGTCTGCGATACAGCGTCCATCGACGCCATGGTGGCAGAGGTTCGCGAGCGCATGGGGCGCATCGATATTCTGGTCAATAACGCGGCGGTATTTGATATGGCGCCTGTGCTTGAGGTCACGGAGGCGAGCTTTGATAAGCAATTCGCCGTTAATACCAAAGGCATGTTTTTCACCCTTCAGGCGGTGGCCAAAGCGATGGTGGACCAGGGGCAGGGTGGCAAGATCATCAATATGGCGTCCCAGGCGGGGCGCCGTGGTGAAGCACTGGTGAGCGTTTACTGCGCCAGTAAGGCGGCCGTGATCAGCCTTACCCAGTCCTGTGGGCTGGACTTGATCAAGCACAGCATCAACGTCAATGGCATTGCCCCCGGCGTGGTGGATACGCCGATGTGGGAAACCGTGGATGCGCTGTTCGCCCGCTATGAAAACCGTCCATTGGGCGAGAAAAAGCGCCTGGTCGGCGAGGCCGTACCGTTTGGCCGTATGGGGCTGCCGGAAGACCATACTGGTGCAGCGGTCTTCCTGGCCAGCCAGGACAGTGACTATATCGTCGCCCAGACGCTCAACGTCGATGGCGGCAATTGGATGAGCTGACTTGCCATGACCCCGGATATTGACCATATCAGCCGCCAGATTATCGATGCGGCAACCGGCATTCCTCGTTATATCGTCGCCCTGGCGGGTCCGCCCGGTGCCGGGAAGTCTTACCGCAGCGAGCAACTGTGTGCAGCGATTAACCAACAGTTGCCAGGGCAGGCTGGGGTGGTGCCGATGGATGGCTATCACTTCGACAATGCCGTGCTCGGTGAGGCGCAGCTGCCACTCAAGGGCGCGCCGCACACCTTCGACGTGGACGGTCTGCGTGTTGATCTGGAGCGACTTCGCCGCGCTGACCAGGCGGTCGCTGTCCCCGTGTTCGACCGCCCGCTGGATCTGGCTCGCGCCGGTGGGCGGCTCATCCGCCTTGAACAGCGCATCGTGATTGTCGAGGGCAACTATTTATTGCTCGACCGCCCGATATGGCGCGACCTGCAACCTTTGTTTGACTGGACGCTGATGCTTGATGTCGACGATGACGTCTTGGCGCAGCGCCTGGTGGCCCGCTGGTTAGCCATGGGCCAGGACCACGCAGGCGCCATTGAGCGCACGCACCAAAAAGACATGCTCAATGCTCAACTGGTGAAAACAGGCAGTTTTTCGCCCGATCAGTACTGGCGTTAGCACGTCATGTCCAACGAATAACCTGGAGAGCGACGATGACCCAACTCAATAATCACAATGTGGGCAAACTAGGCTCCCCCATTGCCACGCCTGACTATGATCGCAGCAGGATTACCCCGGGTATTGTTCACATTGGTGTGGGCGGCTTTCATCGCGCCCACCAGGCGATGTATCTGGATGCCCTGATGAACAGGGGCGAAGCGCTGGACTGGGGGATTGTCGGTGTGGGCGTAATGCCGGGTGATAAACGCATGCAACAGGCGCTGGCAGCGCAGGACCACCTTTATACGCTGGTCGTCAAACACCCGGATGGCCGCTATGAGCCGCGGGTAATCGGCAGCATGGTCAACTACCTGTTCGCGCCTGAGGCCGCCGAGGCGGTGATCGAACAGATGGCCGATCCACAGATTCGCATCGTGTCGTTGACAGTCACCGAAGGCGGTTACAACTTCCACCCGGTGACCGGCGAGTTCGATCTGGACAACCCCCAGATACGCGATGATCTGATGAATCCTACCCAACCCTCGTCCAGCTTTGGTCTGGTGGTGGAGGCGCTGGTACGCCGCCGCGAGCGGGGGATCGCCCCCTTTACGGTCATGTCCTGCGATAACATTCAGGGCAACGGCGATGTGGCGAAGCGCATGTTCAGCGCTTACGCCCGTGCCCGGGATAACGCGCTGGGGGAGTGGGTAGCCGACCAAGTGGCGTTTCCCAACGCCATGGTGGACCGTATTACCCCGGTGACCTCAGAGGCGGATATCAGCGAGCTTTCGCAGCATTTTGAGATTGACGATGCCTGGCCCGTGGTCTGTGAGCCTTTCACGCAGTGGGTGCTGGAAGACCATTTTCCGCTGGGGCGTCCGGCGCTGGACAAGGTGGGCGTACAGTTGGTTGACGACGTTGAGCCTTACGAGCTGATGAAACTGCGGCTGCTTAACGCGAGCCATCAGGCGCTGACCTACTTTGGCTATCTGGCCGGTTATCGCTACGCCCACGAAGTCTGCCAGGACCCGCTATTTGTCGACTTTTTGCTAGGCTACATGCGTGAAGAGGGCTCGCCCACGCTGGCGCCGGTGCCTGGCGTTGACCTGGAAGCCTATCGGCTGACGCTCATCGAGCGCTTTGCCAACCCCCAAATCAAGGACACACTGGCGCGCCTGTGCGCAGAAAGCTCTGACCGTATACCCAAGTGGCTGGTACCGGTGATTCGTCAGCAGTTGGCCGATGGCGGTGAGATCAAACGCAGCGCGGCGGTTGTAGCCAGTTGGGCGCGCTATGCTGAAGGGGTCGACGAACAGGGCGAACCGATCGAGATCGTCGATCGTCTGAAAGCGTCACTCATGCAGATTGCCGCCAATAATCGCACCCAGCCAACGGCGTTTGTTGAAAACCGTGAGGTGTTTGGTGACCTGGCAGACCAACCCCGTTTTCTGGCGGCCTACCTTGAGGCGCTGACATCGCTGCACGAACGCGGCGCACGCGCTACGCTTGAGGATCTGGTCTCGTCCATAGGAATTCAGTAATGTATATCGGAGTCGATTGCGGAACGCAAAGTACCAAAGTGGTGGTCGTGGATGTTGAGCAAGGCCTTATCCGCGGGGAGGCGAGCCGCCCCCACCATCTGGATGAAGGTGAAAATGGCCGCCGTGAGCAGGCCCCAAGCGAGTGGCTGACAGCGCTGAAAGGCGCTTTCTTCGAGGCGCTTGAGCGTGCTGAAGTCGATGCCAGCCAGGTGCGCGGTATCGGTGTCTCCGGCCAGCAGCATGGCATGGTGGCACTGGACGCCGAGGGCGAGCCGGTATATCCCGCCAAATTGTGGTGCGATACCGAAACCAGTACCCATAACAGCGACCTGATGGTGCGCCTTGGCGGAGAAACGGGCTGCCTGGAAAAGCTTGGCCTGGTGCTGCAAACCGGCTATACCGCCTCCAAGGTGGCGTGGTTGCGCGACCATCATCCTGCCGCTTATCAGCGTATCGATAGTCTGTTGTTGCCTCACGATTACCTGAATTTCTGGCTCACCGGCAACCGCGTGACCGAGGCAGGCGATGCCTCCGGGACTGGCTACTTCGACACGCTAAGGCGCCGCTGGCGGCTGGATGTGTTTGCCGAGATAGCCCCTGAGCTGGATGCCAAGCGCGTGCTTCCCCGGTTGCTTGAGGCGCATGAACCCGCTGGTGTTGTGCAAAGTGCCGTAGCCGCCGAATTGGGCTTGGCGGATGATGTCGTGGTGTCTTCAGGCGGCGGGGATAACATGCTTGGCGCGATTGGTACCGGCAATATAACCCCGGGGCTGATTACGTTAAGCTTGGGAACATCAGGCACGGTGTGTGCATACTCACCGGCCCCTGTGGTTTGCGATAATGCCATGGTCGCCAATTTCTGTTCGAGCACCGGCGGGTGGTTGCCGCTGATCTGCACCATGAACGTGACCTCTGCCACTACCCGTGTGCGCGAGCTGTTCGGTTTGGACCTGGCTGCGTTTGGCGAGCGGGTGGCCAGTGCCCCGGTTGGCGCCGAAGGGGTGACGGTGCTGCCGTTTTTCAACGGTGAACGGGTTCCCATGTTGCCGGAGGCGTCCGCGGACTTCCTGGGCTTGACCAGTCTGAATACCACCCAGGCCAACCTGTGCCGTGCGGTGATGGAAGGGGCAACCTTTGCACTGCGGTATGGGTTGGAACTGCTCGGAGACTTAACCGCGGGGGCCAGCCAGATTCGCCTGATTGGCGGCGGCGCCAAGAGCCCGGTATGGCGGCAGATGGTGGCGGATATCACCAATACGCAGGTGATCTGCCCGGAAATCACCGATGCCGCGGCGCTGGGTGCCGCCCTGCAGGCCGCTTGGTGTGACCAGCGGGAAGATGGGGTTACCCTGGAAGCGTTGTGTGAACGGCTGGTAACGCTGGATGCTGAATCGCAGGCAGATCCTGACCCCATACAAGTGGCGGCTTACCAAACAGCCTATGCGCGTTATTGTCGTGCGCTCGAGCAACGCCACGGCAGCACTCATTCATTGAAGGCACCCGGTTAATAAGGAGCATTTATGTTGGATCAACTACAGCAATTAAAACAACACTCACTGGTGGTGGCCGATACCGGTGATCTGGAGGCGATTCGTCGTTACCAGCCGCAAGACGCCACCACCAATCCGTCGCTGTTGCTCAAAGCGTTTAGTTTGCCGGGCTACCAGGCGATGATCGATGAGGAGTTGAGCCAGGTTAAGGCGTCCGGTGGTGCTCGCGAGCAGCAGGTCACCCACGCGGTAGACCGTTTGGCGGTTGCCGTGGGTAGTGAAGTCGCCGCGGTGGTACCGGGGCGTGTTTCCACCGAAGTGGCGGCCCGACTGTCGTTTGACACCCAGGCGAGCATCGCCAAGGCTCACGAGCTGATCGAGCTTTATGAAGCCCGAGGCGTTAGCCGCGACCGTGTGCTGATCAAGCTGGCGTCTACCTGGGAGGGCATTCGCGCCGCCGAAGTGCTCGAGCGAGAGGGCATTCAGTGCAACCTGACGCTGCTGTTCAGCGATGCCCAGGCCCAGGCCTGCCTTGATGCGGGCGTGTTTCTTATCTCGCCCTTCGTGGGGCGCGTGACCGACTGGTACAAGAACGCCACCGGCAATGACTACACACCAGAAAACGACCCGGGTGTTCTGTTCGTGCGTGGTGTTTGTGAACGCGCTAATCAGGGCGGCTACGATACCGTCGTGATGGGTGCCAGCTTCCGCACCACCGGCCAGGTGCTGGCGTTGGCGGGCTGCCCACGGTTGACCATCTCCCCGGCATTGCTTGAAGAGCTGGCCTCGGCAGAAGGTGAAGTGACGCCCCGGATTGCGGCACATACCGGCAACGGTCAGCCGTTACCGGCTTTGAGTGAAGCTGATTTCCGCTGGGGTCACAATCAGGATGCGATGGCCAACGACAAGCTGGCGGAAGGTATCCGTCGTTTCCACGATGACCAGCTTGAACTGGAAAAGCTCATTCATCAGCGGCTCGGGTGAGTCGACGTCGCCGACAGTCGGCAGTCGGCAGTCATAATAGACAGACATTCAGCGCACAGGAGCATGCAATGGACTCGGCCCTAGACGCGTTACTGGAAACACTCGACCTTACCCCCAAGGGCGCATTAACGCCGCTTGGCGGTGGCGATATTGCGGCCGTCTATCAGCTTGATACCGAACAGGGCAGCGTCGTCGTCAAACATGACGACGCGCAGCGGCTGCGCGGTGAAGCCGAGGCACTGCGGGCGTTAAAGGGAGCGTGTTCCATCTTGATTGTCCCTCAGGTGCTGGGCCTTTCCGACAGCTGGCTGGTAATGGAGACGCTTGAAGCATCCGGCCGACGCGATAGTTCAGCGCTGGGTGAAGGCCTCAAAGAGCTTCACGCAAGCGTCGGTGAGCAACATGGCTGGCACTGGGATAACGCCTGTGGCAGCACCCCTCAGCCCAATGCACCGTTGGACGATGGGCGTGTTTTTCAGCGCGAGCGGCGGCTGTTGCCTCTCGGCGACGCCTGCTATCAGCGCGGTTTGCTCGATAAAAAGCTTTATGAGCGCATCGCCCGTCAGGCACATGAGTTGGAAGATTGGCTGCCCGACAGGCCCGCGAGCCTGGTGCACGGCGATCTGTGGTCGGGCAATGTGATGTTCACGCCGCGTGGCCCCGCCATTATCGACCCGGCGATATATCGTCACTACCCGGAAGTCGATATTGCCATGTTGACCCTATTTGGCTCTCTGGATGAACGCTTTTTCGAGGCCTACTGGAACGGCGACGCCCCGGCCGATTGGCCGAGGCGTGAAGCGTTATTTCAACTCTACCCGCTGCTTAATCATTTGCTGCTCTTTGGGGCGAGCTATCGCAGCGGCGTTGAACGCAGCATTACCGCGCTCGAGGCGTACCAGAAGTAGGCGTTACCAGGACTTATAAGGTAAAAACTTGCCATTCAGGGTAAGCAGAACACGGTCGCCTTTGGGATCTTCCACCTTATCGACGTCCATGGTGAAATCGATAGCACTCATGATGCCGTCGCCAAACTGCTCCTGCACCACATCCTTGAGTGTCTCGCCATATACGCCGACAACTTCATAGAGCCGATAAATGAAGGGGTCCTGTGGGATGGCTTCATCCCACACCTTGGTCGGGAATGTCACCAGGGCATCGGCAACGTCGCTCTCGACATCCAGCGTGTTGCAGATCTTTTGGGCGATATCGGGGCTGGCGCTGTTCATGCCATAGCAAGCTGACGCTACCCACACAGGCGACATCCCGAAAGCGGTGGCGATATCATCCCAGCTCATTTTCTTGCGCGCTTTGGCGGCAAGCAGGGTGTGGCGCATTTCAAGTTTATCCATGAGAGTTCTCCCGTGTGGTAAAGGGCGCATGGCGCCCTGTTTTGTTAGCTGTTTTAAGACAATGGATCTCGATCAAGATAAATTTTTCTTGGGCTGGGTACGCACGTGGGTGGTGTAAAGAACCAGACCGACCAATGTCAGACCACCGACCAAGTTACCCAGAACCGTGGGGATTTCATTCCACATGATGTATTGATACAGCGTAAATTCAGCGCCCATCATCAGGCCAATCGGGAAGAGGAACATGTTGACCACGGAATGCTCGAAGCCAAGATAGAAGAACACAATGATCGGCATCCACATGGCCATGATCTTGCCGGATACCGTTGTCGAGATGGCGGCACCCACAACCCCCATGGAAACCATCCAGTTGCAGAACATGCCCCTCAGGAAAAGCACAATCCAACCGGCTAGGCCAGCATCCTGGTAACCCACAGTACGGCTTTCACCGACAGACATCATGGTCTGGCCGACGGCGTTGATTTCCTCAGTGCCGCCCATGGTGAAGTTCATATAGCCAAACGTGGCAATGAACAAGGCGCCCCCCAGGTTACCAAGTCCTACCAGCCCCCAGCACCTGAGCATCCGTGGCAGGGTGACCCCGGGTCGTTTATCGAGCCAGGCGATTGGAACCAGCGTGAAAACCCCGGTGAGCAGGTCATAACCCATCAAGTAGAGCATGACAAAGCCCACGGGAAAGAGCAGCGCTCCAATCAGGAAATTACCTGTTTGGGTGGCGATAGTAATGGCGAAAATAACCGCCAACGCCAGGGTGGCCCCCGCCATGAAGGCGCGAATAAGCGTATCCCGGGTGCCCATATAGACTTTCGCTTCACCCTGGTCTACCAGCTTGGTAACAAACTCACTTGGCATTAGATATGACATGAATAGGTTTTCCTGTGTCATTTTCGGTTGATTAACGCCGCGCCTGAATGTCCAGTGTTAGTCCTTTAGTCTTTAGCCCTTTGCGTTAGCTTTTTGAGTTAGCTCTTCGATTGGATCTGGGTATTGCAGGCGCTGAGCTCGTTGTCAGGGTGCTGCATTTGGCATGCCAATTTATTAACTGGAGGGCTGAGAAAATCGTAAAATCGATTTATTTCATTGATTTATTTTTTTTAAGGTCGAATTTATATTTTCCAGTGGTGTGGTGAGAATCAGCCATCGCAAGGCTTGCTCGGTGAGGGCTGCACCACTGAGGGGCACGCTTGTGGGCTGTGCACGATCTTGTTGCAAGAAGGCCGTTCTGTCGTTGATTGTCTCGGTGGTAGCGTTGATTCGGTGGGAGAAGTTAAATTGACGGAAATGAAGGCGAATGCTAGCTTACATACATAAATGTATGTTAGGCGTGGCTCCTGCGCCACGCTGATCGTCAATTCATTTGCAGCTGGCCATTCCTGGTCAGGATTTGTCGCTGATTGCTTACGTCAAGGAAGACGGCCTTTGGTTGGTTAAGGCATTGCTTCCAAACCTAAATGATAACAGTGGGTTTTAACCATGAGATCGAGACTATCTGCCCTATCATATTTTACGCTATCCACGTTGCTGATGGTTGCATCGGGTAGCGCTTTGGCCCAGTGGGAAGGCAGCGTTGGCGCCGGTGTATTTAGCGTTCCCGACTATCTGGGTAGCGACAAAAATGAAACGCGTGGCTGGCCAAGTGCCAGCGTTACCTATGGTGATACCTTTTATGCCAGTGTCCGTGATGGTATTGGCTGGAATTTACTTCGCCAGGGAAACTGGAAGGTTTCACCGTTCATCACCTACCTGCCGGGGCGTGATAACGATGGCGAGCTAAGCGGCCTTGACGAGGTAGACGATGGTGCAGCGGCGGGCGTACGTGTCCGCTATTCAAACGGCCCGTGGGGGCTGGAAGCCGCGACGAAAGCTCCTCTAGGCGGCGATGTAGACGGCTATGAAGCTGACCTGAAAGTCAACTGGCGCACCATGCTGTCTCAGCAAATGGCGTTTTCGATTGGTCCTGAGTTGACCTACTCAAGCGATGACTGGACTCGCGACATGTTCGGCATTTCGCCAGCAGAAAGTGCGCGCTCAGGGCTAGCCATCTACCGCCCGAACGATGGCTATGTCCGTTACGGGCTGAACAGCCGCCTGAGCTATTACCTGACCCGCGATTGGTCGGTAACGGGGTTACTCGGCGTGACGCGGTTAACAGGCGATGCCGCGGACAGCCCGATCGTGGATGACGTGGGTGACAAGACCCAAGTGATGGGTGGTGCGCTGATCAACTATCATTTTTAGCCGCGAGGGTGGATCAGACGTTGCCACCAACGACTGATCCGCTGCCCCGGGGTAGCTGTCTGGGGAGAGGCAATGTCGCCATAGCGGCTCAGAAAGCGCTTGAGGGGAGCCACCTGCTGATCATTGTTGAGCATAGGGGCATGGCCACATCCCGGCGCCTCAAGCGTTTCCATATGCGGCTGGTCGACCTGCATGCGTTCTACACTCCCGGCACGAAGTAGCGTGGAATGTTCACCCCGAATAACCATTAGCGGGCAGCGGATTTGCTGCCAGTCGCGCCATGTGTCGCGGGGCGTATCGTGAACAAACTGCTCGCTTATGCGGGGATCGTAATGAAAGCTCCAACTGCCATCAGGCAGCCGGCGGGCACTGCTTAGTGCCATCTGCTGCCACTCAAAGCGGCTGAGGTCACCAAACCCCTGGTAATGTTGCTCAAGTGCCTGTTGTAGCTCACTGAGCGTCAAAAAACGTTTGAGCACGCTAAAGTAGGTTGCCATTTCGGCCAGCGTCTGGCTGTCCAGCTCGGGGCCTACGTCATTGAGAACCAGGCAGCGAATTCGCTGCGCGGTGTTTTCATCAGCGGCCAGCAGCATGCCGAGCAAACCGCCCATCGACGTGCCGACCCAGTTAGCGCTCTCAATGTGGAAATGGTCGAGTACCGCCAACGCGATCGTCACATAGTGGCTGTATAAGTAAGGCTATGTTGGTATCTGCTGTTGGCGTGCTTCAAAAATACTGTATAAACTACTGTATATGCAGTTTGCCTCTGGAGCACACCATGAAGCAAGCAGACCTCATAGCCCTTGAGCAGACCCTGGCTTCTCTCCCTGTTGATCTCAAAAAATACCTTGCAGATCAGCTACTTGGTCAAATAAGCTCCCAAGCGGACACCCTGCTCGAAACCGTCAGACCTCACCTTCCATGCCCGCACTGTGGCAGTGAACACCCTGCCAAGTGGGGACGCAGCGGTGGCCTACAGCGATATCGGTGCCGGAATCCCGATTGTCACAAGACGTTCAACGCCCTGACAGGCACGCCTCTGGCCAAACTGCAGCACCGCGACAAATGGTTCGACTACCTACGTTGCATGCGAGACAGCCTGACGTTACGCGTCTCGGCGGCCCGAGTAGGCATCGATTTGAAAACGGCTTTCCACTGGCGACATCGCTTCCTGAAAAGGAGTGCTCAAGACAACGCCAACCCACTATCCGGCATCATCGAGGTAGACGAAACCGTCTTCCTAGAGTCCTGCAAAGGGAAGCGCAAGATCACTCACCGCAGACCTCGAAAGCGCGGCGGGCAAGGCAGTATGAAGAAAAAAGAACAAAAGATTCAAGTGCTTATTGCGAGAGACCGAAACGGAAAGATCAGTGATTTGGTGGAACCGGCGCTCCAGAAATCCACTGTTCATGAATTCCTTTTACCGATCATCGACCGTGACTCGATTTTATGTTCGGACGGGCACAGCTGGTATAGGACTTTCTCTGCCGACCACGGCATTGCTCATCATCGACTGATCACACTCGATAATCAGCGAGTGCTCGGCAAGGAATACCACATTCAGAACGTCAATAGCTATATGAGCCGATTGAAGGGCTGGATGGCGCGCTTTCATGGGGTGGGGACCGCGTACTTACCCAATTACCTGGCATGGCGGCGGCTGTTTGAAACCGCGAAGCCAGCAGAGGAGGCGTGGTTTCGCGCAGCGATAGGCGCAGACCAACAACAGATACCAACATAGCCATGAAAGAACATGTAAAAACCTAACAACCGTATCGTGTCTACCGATAGATCTTGCCTAGGGACCGGGCGCTGATTTGGAGAAAGCCGATGAACATGTCGATGAACGCCGCAATACCGACGACTCGCCCAACGCCACCCCCCTATTCAATCCCGTCGGCAGCAGCGCGAATGACTCGCCGTAACACCTATACGCTGAAGGTACGCGGCAACCGGATGGCCGATTGCAACCTGTTCGATGGCGACGTCATCGTGATTCGGCGCTATCAGGACGACAGTCAGGGCGAGACGGTTATCGCCGAAATCAATCAGCAAAGCCTCGCCCTCAAGCAGCTATCCATCAGCCGGGCGGGCGTACGCCTGTGGCTGGATGATGCCCGGCACCCCGAAGTGTTTTTGCATAATCGCGATATTCAGGTACTTGGCATGTTCATGGGAATTGAGCATCATCCCGTGACACACTAAATTGCCGGGATAATCATGCGCTATCGCGTCCCCCAACTGCCGCCAGGCACTTGGCATATTGACGAGATCGAGGTTGAGAAGAGCCGTTTCATTGCCTGGATAGCCCATACCCCTGAGCTTGACGCCGTGGAAGCATTGGCAAAGGCCGCCAAACAGGCACACCCCAGTGCGAGCCACCACTGCCTGGCCTACATTGCCGGCGCCCCGGGCGAGCAACAGCAGATTGGCTTTTCCGATGACGGCGAGCCCGGCGGCACCGCCGGTCGGCCCATGTTTCACTCGCTGCAAGGTAGTCAGCTAGGCGAAATCGGCTGCGTGGTCATCCGCTACTTTGGCGGTACCAAATTGGGTACCGGCGGGCTGGCCCGGGCGTATGCCCAAGCGGTAAACAAGGCACTCGACACTCTTGGCACCCGGGAAATCATCCAACGCATTCACTACCGGGTGCGCTTTTCCTTCGCCGACGAATCCGTTGCCCGCGGGTGGTGCGACGAACAGGCCATTCCCGTGGTCAACGCCGAGTATGACGGAAAGGGAGTGGCGCTCACCATCGGCTGGCCGAGTGATTGCGAGCTTGACTTAACACCTCTGGAAAGCCGCCTGAAGCAGTCCATTACCACGCAGGTCATCAACGACTAAGCAAAAAAACGGCCGCCCTCAAGGGTGCGGCCGTTTTGCTATGGGCGAGGCCCTTTAGCCTAACCCAAGTACTTGATCATCACCCCGGCGGCTACCGCCGAGCCGATCACCCCGGCCACGTTGGGCCCCATGGCGTGCATCAGCAGGAAGTTATGCGGGTTGGATTCGAGTCCCACCTTGTTGGCCACACGTGCGGCCATGGGCACCGCCGAAACGCCTGCCGCGCCAATCAATGGGTTGATCGGCATTTTGCTCACCAGGTTCATCAATTTGGCCATCAGCACGCCTGCCGTGGTGCCAATCCCGAAGGCGACGATCCCCAGCGCCATGATGCCCAGCGTTTCCACCGCCAGGAAGCTGTCGGCCATGAGCTTGGAGCCCACTGCAAGCCCGAGCATGATCGTCACGATGTTGATCAGGGAGTTTTGCGCCGTGTCGCTTAACCGCTCGACCACGCCGCATTCGCGCATCAGGTTGCCAAAGCAGAACATCCCCAGCAGCGGCGACGCATCGGGCAGAAACAACGCCACCAGGATCAACAGCAGCAGCGGAAACACAATCTTCTCGAGCTTCGACACCGGTCGCAGCTGCGTCATGGTGATCTCGCGCTCTTTCTGGGAGGTCAGAAGGCGCATGATCGGCGGCTGGATCAACGGCACCAGCGCCATGTAGGCATACGCGGCCACGGCAATCGCACCCAGCAGTTCAGGCGCCAGCATGCTCGAGACGTAGATCGAAGTCGGACCATCTGCACCGCCGATAATGCCGATGGCAGCCGCCTGGTTGAGCGAGAAATCCATCCAGCCCATCGACGACAGCAGTACGGCCCCGAAGAGGGTGGCAAAGATCCCGAACTGCGCGGCGGCGCCGAGAAACAGCGTTCTCGGATTGGCCAGCAGCGGCCCAAAGTCGGTCATTGCGCCAACGCCCATGAAGATAATCAGCGGTGCAATGCCTGAGGTAATCGCCACGGTGTAAAACATGTACAGCAAACCATCGCCATAGCCCGCGCCATTGGCCACGGCTTTTGCGGTGGCAAGCTGTTCGGCTGCGCCATTGGCCATCATCTGTTGAAGGCTCGTGCGCCAGCTCTCGATACTCGCCTGGGTGTCGAGGCTGCCCCCCAACGCCGAAGCAAGCTGCTCCAGCACGGCGGGGCGCCCCACATCAATCGCTTGTTCAAGAGCGGACAGCGCCAAACCGGCTTCCGGAATATTGGCGAGAATGCCACCAAAACCAATCGGCACCAGCAGCAGTGGCTCAAATTTCTTGTAGATAGCGAGATAGAGCAGTAACAGGCCCACCATCACCATCACGGCTTGGCCCAGCTCCAGGTTATAAAGCCCGGAGCCTTGCCATAGGGTCAGTAATTTATCCATGCGAGGTCCTTAAAGTTCGATCAGCGTATCGCCAACGACAACGCTGTCGCCTTCACTGACGCTAACAGCCGAAACGGTCCCGGCACTGCTGGCGCGCACTTCGGTTTCCATTTTCATCGCTTCGAGAATAATCACCACGTCACCTTCTTCGACGGTGTCGCCCTGGCGAACATTGACCTTGAAGATGTTGCCAGCGAGCGGGGCGGTGATTGCCTCGCCGCTGGGGGCCGGTGCTTCTTCCTTGGCAGCGGTGGCAGATGCACCTGCCTGCTCTTGCACGTTGCTGATGTCACCACCCTCGGCGACTTCCACAACGAACGCCTTGCCGTTGAGCTTGACGGTATAGGTTTCCGGGCCGTTACTGGCGGCAGGCGCTTTGCTTTCCCCTTTGGCAGGCCCGCTGGCCGTTTCCGCCTCGGCTGCCTGGGGCTCGGGCTCAAAGGCGTCGGGATTATCCCGGTTCTTGAGGAACTTGAGGCCAATCTGCGGAAACAGCGCGTAGGTCAGCACGTCGTCGACTTGCTGATCGCCGTCGGCCAGGCGAATGCCGTCGGCCTTGGCATTGTCCTTCAGTTCGCTGGCCAGCTTGTCCATTTCCGGCGAGAGATTATCCGCCGGGCGGCAGGTAATCGGCTCGCTGCCTTCCAGCACGCGCTGTTGCAGCTCGCTGTTGAAGGGCGCAGGTGCGGCGCCGTATTCGCCTTTGAGCAACGCCTGGACTTCCTTGGAAATCGACTTGTAGCGCTCCTCCATCATGACATTCATCACTGCCTGGGTGCCGACAATCTGCGAAGTCGGCGTGACCAGCGGAATAAAGCCCAGGTCTTCGCGTACGCGGGGGATTTCGGTGAGAACATCGTCGAGCTTATCGCCCGCGCCCTGCTCCTTGAGCTGGCCTTCCATGTTGGTCAGCATGCCGCCGGGTACCTGGGCGATCAGAATCCGCGAGTCGATGCCACGCAGGGAGCCTTCAAAGGCGGCGTACTTCTTGCGCACGCCACGGAAATAGCTGGCAATATCTTCCAGCAGCTCAAGGTCGAGCCCGGTATCGCGATCGGTGTCCTTGAGCATCGCCACCACCGATTCAGTGGGGCTGTGGCCGTAAGTCATCGACATCGACGAAATGGCGGTATCAACGTTATCGATGCCCGCCTCGACCGCCTTGAGAATGGTCGAGGTGGAAAGCCCCGTGGTGGCGTGGCAGTGCAGGTGTACGGGAATCGACAGTTCTTTCTTGAGACGCGAGACCAGTTCAAACGCGGTGTAAGGCGTGAGTAGACCCGCCATATCCTTGATAGCCAACGAATCCGCACCCATGGCCGCGATGGTCTTGGCGAGGTCGACCCAGCTATCCAGGGTATGTACCGGACTAACCGTATAAGAAATAGTCCCCTGCGCATGACCGCCCACCTGGCGAACCGCCTTGATGGCGCGCTCCAGATTGCGCGGGTCGTTCATGGCATCAAAGACACGAAATACATCGACACCGTTGGTTTTGGCGCGCTCGACGAATTTATCGACCACATCGTCGGCGTAATGGCGATAGCCCAGCAGGTTCTGGCCGCGCAGCAACATCGCTTGCGGTGTGTTCGGCATCGCCTCTTTGAGTGCCCGAATGCGCTCCCAGGGATCTTCACCCAGATAACGGATGCAGGCGTCGAAGGTCGCGCCCCCCCAGGTTTCCAGCGACCAGTAGCCGACCTTATCCAGCTTTTCGGCAATCGGCAGCATATCGGCTAGACGTAAGCGGGTAGCAAACAGCGACTGATGGGCGTCGCGCAGCACGACATCGGTAATGCCTAGTGGTCTTTTTGTTTCGTTCATGGCTTGGCTCGTAGTCAAGGAATGTTTATTTGTAGTAAAAATAACAAAAAATTATGAGGTTTGCGCGGAGCACCCCAACAAAAGATGAAAGTTAACGACGTCTTTTCGAGCGATAACGGTGCACTGCAGCACTAATCACGGCAAGCGTCTCATCGCCCTGCCCTTTTGCTGGGGAGGCAGGCTTGGCGCTACCACCAGGCGCAACCGGCGCGGGGGCAGGCTGAAAACGCCGGATAACGCCTGACATCAAGGTCAGCAAAAAAACTAAAATCGCAAGAAAAACAAACACAACCCCCATGCCTAACGCCATAAGCCCCAGGCCTTCGTGTAATAATTCCGGGTCCTGCATAAGGCTTCTCCTATCTGGTAGCCAATAAGACCATCAACGCGACCGCTCATTGACGCTTGGCGCAATGCTGGGAATACACTAACCTGCCACACCCCCTGAAGAATGCAATGGCGCGATGGTGTAAGTCATGGTTGTTAATTTACTACATAAAGGCGAAATCGGACTAGCCCCCATGGAGGGTGTGATCGATGCTGTCACGCGCGAGCTGCTGACGGTCAGGCCCGGGTTTGACTGGACGGTGACGGAATTTGTGCGTGTCGTCGATGCCCGCTTACCCCCTCGGGTGTTTTACAAACACTGCCCTGAACTCGCCCGCGATCAGGTTGCCACACCCAGCGGCATTCCTGTTCACCTGCAACTCCTGGGCGCCGACCCGGTGGCTCTCGCTGCCAATGCCCGCCAGGCTTTGGCACTCGGGGCGCGCAGCATTGATCTTAATTTCGGCTGCCCGGCCAAGCTCGTCAACCGTCACGACGGCGGCGCATCGCTGCTGCGCCAGCCCGAGCGCGTTTATCAGGCCGTGAAAGCGGTTGCTTGCGCCCTCGACGGCGAAATTCCCGTGACGGCAAAAATCCGCCTGGGGTTTTCTGACCGCCGCCTGGCCGTTGCCTGCGCCCAGGCCACTGAAGCCGGCGGCGCCGCACGGCTCGTCGTTCACGGGCGTACCCGTGACGAAGGCTACCGGCCACCCGCTCACTGGGAGTGGATCGCCAAGATCCGACACCGCGTTTCACTGCCCGTGGTGGCCAATGGGGATATCTGGTCCCTGGAAGATTACTGGAAAGCGCGCACGCTCTCAGGATGCCGTGATGTCATGCTGGGACGCAGCGCCCTGGCCGATCCCTGGCTGGCGCCCAGGATACGACACTGGCAGAGCACCGGCGAGCGCCTGGCCGACACCACCTGGTCAATGCGCGCCAACGTTCTCAAGCAATACGCTCATCGTCAGCGTCAACAGTTGCCGAAGAAAGTGGTGGTATCGCTCGTTAAGCAGTGGCTTGCACAGATGCGCCAAGGCAACGCGGAAGCCAACCTTCACTTTCAGCGCGTCAAGCGGATTACCGATCTGGACACCCTGCTTGATAGCCTTGTGCTGCCAACCCGGATGGCCGAACCGGCATAAAAAAAGCGCCCTACCGTGAAGTGGGGCGCTAAACGAGCACGAGACTCAAGCGCGTGGCACTTGAGCCTGTCTAGAAAGCAGAAAACCCGCCCTTGAAAAGGACGGGTTTGGAATCTGGCGCGCCCGGGAGGATTCGAACCTCCGACCCTCTGATTCGTAGTCAGATACTCTATCCAGCTGAGCTACGGGCGCGTGGATGCTATTCCACGTTTGCTATATAGGTAAAACAACATCTAAAAAGGTGGCGCGCCCGGGAGGATTCGAACCTCCGACCCTCTGATTCGTAGTCAGATACTCTATCCAGCTGAGCTACGGGCGCTTACCTTGGTGTGCGGCTGGCGGAGAGAGAGGGATTCGAACCCTCGATAGGGCTATAAACCCTATACTCCCTTAGCAGGGGAGCGCCTTCAGCCACTCGGCCACCTCTCCTTAACGGCACGGCGCGAATATTACCGATTTGGCAGGAAGTTGTCCAGCCCTGCTCGGATTTTTTTCGCGCCGGCCTTACCTTACGCGTAAAACGCGGCACTATCGCACCATCAAACAGCGCTTATTCGGCTTCACTTTCACCGCTTCGTTCGCGCTGAATACGCTGGTATATCTCTTCACGATGAACCGCCACGTCTTTAGGCGCATTGACGCCGATACGAACCTGGTTACCCTTCACACCTAGTACGGTGACGGTGATTTCATCCCCGATCATCAGGGTTTCGCCGACACGGCGGGTTAGGATGAGCATGGCTGATCTCCTTCTCAGACGTTATATACAACGGGATGTGTCCGCCGGCAGCGGTACCATGCCATTATGCGGCATGCTACCCCCTGCCACCAAAGGCACCGGCTCCATGACACCTTAACCTCCCGTTGAAAGAAAGCTCACCACCACACGGCAGCAAGTACCCTTCAGCGTAGAAGGTATAAGGCGTTAATGTTATTCAGATTCGATATCTGACTTATCCAGGCCGAATGCCTTGTGCAAGGCATTCACGGCCAGCTCCATATGTTTCTCGTCAATCACTACCGAAATTTTAATCTCGGAGGTCGACACCATACGGATATTAACGTTTTCGTCAGCCAGCACGCGAAACATTTTCGATGCCACGCCCGCGTGAGAACGCATACCGACACCCACCAGCGATACTTTCGCGATGTTGTCGTCACCACGCAATTCACCGCCGCCCAGGCCTGGAATCACCGTCTCTTCAAGCAGCTTCTTGGTGGCCTTGTAATCACCCTTGGCCACAGTAAACGTGAAGTCGGTGTAATCGCCTGCCGGGGCCACGTTTTGAACGATCATATCGACTTCAATATTGGCGTCGGCAATCGGGCCCAGAATACGTGAGGCAACACCCGGCACATCAGGCGTGTTGAGCAGGGTCAGTTTGGCTTCGTTTTTGGTAAAGGCGATACCGGAGATCAGCGGTTCTTCCATGGAATCCTCGTCTTTGTCTGCTTCAGCAACAATTAGGGTACCGGGGCCATCTTCAAAGCTCGACAGCACCCGCAGGGGAACGTTGTATTTGCCAGCAAATTCGACCGCGCGAATTTGCAGTATTTTTGAGCCCAGGCTTGATAGCTCGAGCATTTCTTCGACGGTAATATTTTCCAGACGCTGCGCCTTGGAACAGACACGGGGGTCGGTGGTGTACACGCCGTCGACGTCGGTGTAGATCTGGCACTCATCGGCGCCCAGTGCTGCCGCCAAGGCCACACCGGTGGTATCTGAACCGCCACGACCCAGCGTGGTGATGTTGCCGTCTTCATCGACACCCTGGAAGCCCGCCACCACGACAACCTGACCGGCGTCGAGGTCGGCTCTCAGGTCTTCGGTTTCGATGCGCTGGATGCGCGCCTTGGTATAGGCACTATCGGTATGGATACCCACCTGGGCACCGGTATGCGACGTTGCCGCCACACCTGCCTGCTGCAGCGCCATCGCCAACAGGGAAATCGTCACCTGCTCACCGGTCGACAACAGCATGTCCATCTCGCGCGGGGCGGGGTCGCTGTTTAGCGCTTGGGCCATATCGGTCAGGCGATTGGTCTCCCCGCTCATCGCAGAGACGACGACGACTACCTGATGGCCCTGGTCGCGGAAACCTTTGACCTTTTCCGCCACGGCCTTGATACGGTCGACAGAGCCCACCGAGGTGCCGCCGAACTTCTGTACGTATAATGCCATATGCCGTTTTCCTGTGGTTTGGACATGTATGAAGAAAAAAGCCGATAGCAAATAATGCCACCGGCCTGTCTGTTTAGCTAAGCGTGTTTTCCAACCATGCCGGTACGCTGTTCAACGCACCGGGGAGGGCATCGGGCTGGCTACCCCCGGCCTGGGCCATGTCCGGGCGACCACCACCTTTGCCCCCAACCTGTGAGGCCACGTGGTTAACCAGTTCGCCCGCTTTGACCCGGTCGGTGAGGTCTTTGGTGACCCCAGCAATCAGGCTGACCTTGCCAGTGTCTGTATCGGCAACGCCAAGAATGATCACCCCCGAGCCCAGCTTGTTCTTCAGCTGGTCGAGTACGCCGCGCAGCTCTTTACCTGATACCCCGTCCAGCTGGGTCGCCAGCAGTTTAACGCCGTTAACGTCCTGCGCCTGGCTGAGCATGTCACTACCGGCGGCGCTGGCAAGCTTGGCCTTGAGTTGCTCAAGTTCTTTTTCCAGACTGCGATTGCGTTCGACCAGCCCTTCGACGCGCGCTTCAACCTGCTCGGGCTTGGTCTTCAGCCGCTCCCCAAGCCGCTGGACACGGGCCTCCTGTTCGCGGAAATATGCCAGGGCATTTTCGCCGGTAATCGCTTCGATGCGGCGCACGCCCGAGGCAATGCCTGCTTCGCTGACCAGATGGCAACAACCGATGTCGCCGCTGCGCGCCACGTGGGTACCACCGCACAGCTCAATCGAGAAGTCATCTTCACCGATGGTCAGCACGCGGACGTTGTCGGCGTACTTGGCTTCAAACAACGCCGCAGCCCCTTTGGCCTTGGCCTGATCCAGGCTCATTTGCTCGATTTTGGTCGGCGCGTTGGCGAGGATCTGTTCGTTGACCAGCCGCTCCACTTCGGCCAGTTGCTCGGCGGTCATGGGCTCGAAGTGGCTAAAGTCAAAACGCAGGCGCTCGGCATTAACCAATGAGCCCTTTTGCTGCACATGGTCGCCCAGCACCATGCGTAGCGCCTGATGCAGCAGGTGAGTCGCCGAGTGGTTGCGAACAGTGGCATTACGCAGGCTCGCATCCACCTCGCCGCGCACCTTGGCCCCGACACTCATCGTGCCCTCGACCATGATCCCCTGGTGAAGATGGTGGCCACTTTGTTTCTGGGTGTCGGTGACCTGGAAGCGCCCACCGTCGACATGCAGGTAACCGGTATCGCCGACCTGACCGCCCGATTCACCGTAAAAGGGGGTGCGATCAAGGACGACAACGCCTTTCTGCCCCGCTTCCAGTGCTGCCAATTCATTGCCTTCAGTATCCACCAGAGCGGTCACGCTGGACTGGTCTTCCAGCCGGTCGTAGCCGGTAAAGGTGGTTTCGCCGTCCAGTTCGATGGAAGCGCTGTAGTCGGCGCCAAACTGGCTGGCCGCGCGGGCACGCTCGCGCTGGGCTTCCAGTTCACGGTGAAAGCCCTCTTCATCCAGCGTGACCTCGCGCTCGCGGCACACATCGGCGGTCAAATCGTAGGGGAACCCGTACGTATCATAGAGTTTGAACACCGTCTCGCCCGGCAATACGTCGCCCTGCAGGTTATCGAGTGCCGCGCTTAAAAGCCCCATGCCGTGGTCCAGTGTCCGGGCAAACTGCTCTTCTTCCTTGAGCAGGACACGGGTGATCTGATCGCTTGCGTCGCGCAGCTCGGGATAGGCATCGCCCATTTCCGTATCGAGTGCGTCCACCAGCTTGTGGAAGAACGGCTCTGTCGCCCCCAGTTTGTGGCCATGGCGAATCGCTCGACGAATGATCCGGCGCAGTACATAGCCACGCCCCTCATTGGACGGCAGTACGTCATCGGCAATCAAGAACGCGCAGGAACGGATGTGATCGGCTATCACCCGCAAGGAAGGCGCGGTGGTATCCGCGTAGCCAGTGGCGCTTGCGGCGGCCTGGAGCAGGTTCTGGAACAGGTCGATTTCATAGTTGGAGTGTACGCCCTGCATGACGGCCGCGACACGCTCCAACCCCATGCCGGTATCGATGGACGGCTTGGGCAGTGGGTTAAGCGTTCCTTCGGCGTCGCGATCGAACTGCATGAACACCAGGTTCCAGATTTCGATGTAGCGGTCGCCATCCTCTTCCGGGCTTCCCGGCGGGCCACCCCAGACCTCGGGACCGTGGTCAAAGAAAATTTCGGAACTGGGGCCACAGGGGCCGGTATCGCCCATCTGCCAGAAGTTATCTTCATCGAGCTTGGAAAAACGTTCAGGATCGATACCGATCTCATCTTTCCAGATGCGTTCGGCTTCGTCGTCGCTGATATGTACCGTTACCCACAGCTTGTCCTTGGGCAACCCCAGGGTCTCGGTAAGAAAGGTCCAGGCGAAACGAATGGCATCACGCTTGAAGTAGTCACCAAAGCTGAAGTTGCCCAGCATTTCAAAGAAGGTGTGGTGGCGCGCGGTATAGCCGACGTTATCCAGGTCGTTGTGCTTGCCACCCGCACGAACACAACGCTGCGCCGAGGTGGCACGCACGTAGGGGCGCGGGTCTCGACCCAGAAAAACGTCCTTGAACGGCACCATGCCGGCATTGGTAAACAATAGCGTCGGGTCGTTGCCCGGCACCAGCGAACTCGTGGGTACGATGGTGTGCCCGTGTTCTTCGAAGAAGGATAGAAAGGCCTGTCTGATCTCTGCGCTCTTCATAGGGTATCCGTAACAATAAAGCGTGATGCCCCAGGGCGCTGTCGCCGCTACCCGCTGGGGTCGCAAAAGCGCCATTATAGCGCAGTTGTCAAACGACTAAAGCCGCAGTTAGTGGCAGAGCTATCAGAAAGGAGGCTAAATCGCCCGGCAAAGCAGGCTACAAGCAGTCTAATGCGTAGCGAATCTGGTCAAAATCAAACCCCCGCATCGCCAGAAAACGTTCGCGTTTAGCCCGTTCTTTAGGGGTAGCGCCAGGCGATGAGAAGCGCCGCGCCAGGGTGTCCCGGGCCAGTTCAAACCAGTCGACGGCCTCGCGTTCCTCAACGGTCGCAAACGCTGCCGTGGCGATTTCCTGGTCGACACCACGCTGGCGCAACTCGCCTTTGATGCGAATAACGCCCTGCCCTCGATTCACTCGCGACCGAATGAAGCTTTCGGCAAATCGCTCATCCGACTGCAGGCCCTGCTCGATCAGGGCGTCCAGGCAGGCGTCGATATCCTCAGCAGCAAACGTCTTCTGTTCCAGCTTTCGCGCCAGCTCGGTACGCGAGTATTCGCGCCTCGCCAGCAATTGGATAGCCACCTCGCGGGGGGTGGCTTCGTGGGACGATGGGAACATGCTGACGCCCGCGACTTAGAGCAGATCGTCTTCGGCGTTCGCGTCAGCCGCTTCTTCCTTCTTGGCAGCTTCTTCTTTCTTCGGCTCGGGCTGGGCAAGCAGCTGGGCGCGAATCTGGCTTTCGATCTCTTCCATGACGTCAGGGTGCTCTTCCAGGTACTGGGCCGCATTGGCCTTGCCCTGACCGATCTTTTTACCCTTGTAGCTGTACCAGGCACCGGCTTTGTCTACCAGGTTCTGCTGCACGCCCAGATCGACGACTTCGCCGGCGTGGTATATGCCTTTGCCGTAGAGAATCTGGAATTCGGCCTGACGGAACGGCGGCGCCACCTTGTTCTTGACCACTTTAACGCGGGTTTCGTTACCGGTGACCTCGTCGCCAACTTTCACCGACCCCGTGCGCCGGATGTCCAGCCGCACGCTTGAGTAAAACTTCAGTGCGTTACCGCCAGTGGTCGTTTCGGGACTGCCGAACATCACGCCGATCTTCATGCGGATCTGGTTGATGAACACCACCAGGCAGTTGGCATTCTTGATGTTGCCGCTGATCTTGCGCAGCGCCTGCGACATCAGGCGTGCCTGCAGGCCAACGTGGGCATCGCCCATTTCGCCTTCAATTTCAGCACGTGGGGTCAACGCCGCCACCGAGTCGATAATGATCACATCGACACCGCCGGAACGCACCAGCATATCGGTGATTTCCAGCGCCTGTTCGCCGGTATCCGGCTGAGACACCAGCAGGTCGTCCAGATTGACCCCCAGTTTTTCAGCATAGCTGGGGTCCAGCGCATGCTCGGCATCCACGAATGCGCAGACCTTGCCCTGTTTCTGGGCTTGCGCAATCACCGACAGGGTCAGGGTCGTCTTACCCGAGGACTCCGGGCCGAAAATTTCAGCCACCCGGCCATACGGCAGGCCACCGATACCAAGGGCGATATCCAGACCCAGCGAGCCGGTGGACACCGACGGCATGACAACGCGGGGAGCGTCGCCCAGCCGCATGACCGTGCCTTTGCCAAACTGGCGATCAATCTGGCTGAGCGCAGCGTTGAGCGCCTTGGTGCGATTATCATCCTGAGCCATTCAGTCAATCCTCATCATAAGCTGTATAATTAGCCAGTAGTATGCCAAAGATTAGCCGCTAAACAAATCCTCAGCTAGTGTTTCGCGCGATTATTTCTCGCTGCCGTCACCCACTTTTTCCGCCAGACGCACTATCAGCCCTGCCAGTGCCTGGCGCACGGCCTGCTCACGAACGGCCTGACGGTCACCGGGAAAAACAAACCGCTCGGCTTGCTGCTGGTCCGCATTGCCCCACGCCAGCCAGACAGTCCCCACGGGCTTGTCTTCGCTACCGCCGTCAGGACCCGCGACGCCGCTGACGGCCACCGCAAGCCCGGCACCGCTTTCACGGCAGGCGCCCGCCACCATGGCCTTGACCACGACGTCGCTGACCGCGCCATGGGTGTCCAGCGTGGCTTCCGGCACGCCCAGAAGACGCGTCTTGGCCGCATTGGCGTAGGTGACGTAGCCGGTGGTGAAGTACGCCGAACTGCCCGCCACCGAGGTGATCGCGCTGGCAATGCCGCCGCCGGTACACGACTCGGCCGCGGTCACTTCCAGTTGCGCCTGCTGGCACAGGCGCCCCAGGCGTTGGGCTAGCAGGGATAAATCCAGATTCATCAAGCTTGAGACACTGGGTGACATCGTCGCTCCTTCATGTGCGTCATCAATTCAGCGTAGAATACTGTGTTTCAGTTGCTCAAAGAACAGGCAGCAAGTTCCACGCGCTTGCGCCCCGCTCAATTAGGACGTCCATGTCACAGGCCAGCCCCGCGCACACGCCAATGATCGCGCAATATTTGAAGATCAAACGCGAGCACCCCGAGGTACTGCTGTTTTACCGAATGGGGGACTTTTACGAGCTGTTTTTCGACGATGCCAAGCGCGCTGCTGCGCTGCTGGATATCACCCTGACCCAGCGCGGCCAGTCGGGCGGCAAGCCCATCCCCATGGCGGGCGTGCCCTATCATAGTGCCGAAGGCTACCTGGCACGCCTGGTCGCCGCTGGCGAATCCGTTGCCATCTGCGAACAGATTGGCGACCCGGCTACCAGCAAAGGCCCCGTTGATCGCCAGGTTGTGCGTATTGTCACGCCCGGCACCCTGCACGACGAGGCCTTGCTGGACGCCCGGCGCGATAACGTACTGGTGGCCGTTGCGCCCGGCAACGAACAGTGGGGGCTGGCCTGGCTTGAGCTTTCCAGCGGCCGCTTTAGCGTGCTGGAAGTCGACGGTGAAGCCGAGATGCTGGCCGAGTTGACGCGGTTATCGCCGGCTGAGTTGCTGGTCCCCGAAAGCCTTACCCTGCCCGACGCATGGTCGCAGACCCGTGGCCTGCGCCGCCAGGGGGAGTGGCTGTTTGACCTGCAGAGTGCGACGCGCAGTTTGTGCGACCAGTTCGAGGTGCAGGACTTACGCGGCTTTGGCTGCGCCCACTTGACCACAGCGCTGGTCGCCGCCGGCGTGCTGATCGACTACGCGCGGGACACCCAGCGCTCACGCCTGCCCCACGTGACGGCCATCAGCGTCGAGAACCGTGACGACGCGGTGGTGATCGATGCCGCCAGCCGACGCAATCTGGAAATCGATATCAACCTCGGGGGCGGGACTGACAACACCCTGGCAAGCGTTCTGGATACCTGCACAACGGCAATGGGCTCGCGCCTGCTGAAGCGCTGGCTGAATCGACCGCTGCGCCAACGCGACGTCATTCAGGGTCGCCAGGCAGGCGTTGCGCTATTAAGCCTGGACGCCAACTACCTGGCCATCCGCGATACCCTGAACGACGTGGGTGACGTCGAACGTATTCTTGCCCGGGTGGCGCTGTATAGCGCCCGTCCACGTGACCTGGCGCGTCTGCGCGATGCCCTGGCCACGCTGCCCACGCTGGAGCAGCAGTTGGGTGAGGTCGAAAACGGCAGCCTGCTGGATAGCCTGCGCCCGCATATTCGCCCCTACCCGGAGATAACCGATACGCTCCAGCGAGCGCTGATCGACAATCCGCCGGTGGTAATCCGCGACGGCGGCGTCATCGCCCAGGGGTACGACGCTGAGCTGGATGAACACCGCGGCCTGGCCGAGAACGCCGGCGACTATCTGGTTCAACTGGAACAGCGCGAGCGCGAGCGCACCGGCCTTGCCAACCTGAAGGTCGGCTATAACCGCGTGCATGGCTACTTTATCGAACTGCCCCGGGCCCAGGCCCAGCAGGCCCCGGCCGACTATATTCGCCGCCAGACGCTGAAAAATGCCGAGCGGTTTATCATCCCCGAGCTTAAAGAGTTCGAAGATAAAGCGCTGTCGGCGAAATCCCGCGCGCTAAGCCGGGAAAAGTGGCTTTATGACCAGCTGCTCAACGAGCTCAACGAGGATCTCAACGCACTGCAGCGGACATCCCAGGCGCTGGCCGAGCTGGATGTGCTGTGCGCCTTTGCCGAACGCGCCGAAGCACTCAACTGGGTACGCCCAACCCTGGTGGAGGCCACCGGTCTGACCATCCACGCCGGTCGTCACCCGGTGGTCGAGCAGGTGAGTGATCATCCCTTCGTGCCCAACGATGTGACCCTCACCCCCGAGCAGCACATGCTGATTATCACTGGCCCCAACATGGGGGGTAAATCAACCTACATGCGGCAAACCGCGCTGATTGCACTGCTGGCCCACAGCGGCAGCTTTGTCCCGGCGGACGCTGCCGAAATAGGCCCCGTCGACCGTATCTTTACCCGCATCGGCTCTTCGGATGACCTGGCGGGCGGACGCTCGACCTTCATGGTCGAAATGACCGAGACCGCCAATATCCTGCACAATGCCACCGAGCACAGCCTGGTGCTGATGGACGAGATCGGCCGCGGCACCAGCACCTTTGATGGTCTGTCACTGGCGTGGGCAAGTGCAGAGCATCTGGCCAGTGCCCGCGCCTTGACGCTATTCGCGACCCACTACTTTGAAATGACCGGGCTACCCGACCAGGCCGACGGCGTGGCCAATATTCACTTAACCGCTACCGAGCATGGCGACAATATCGTCTTCATGCACCGTATCGAGTCAGGGCCCGCCAGCCAGAGTTACGGCTTGCAGGTCGCCCAACTCGCCGGGGTGCCCAGCCAGGTCATCCAGCGGGCGCGTGAAAAGCTGGTTACCCTTGAACAGCGCGACGTTGAGGAACAGCGTCAAATGCCGCTGTCTCAAACGGCCGCACCTCAACAGAATGATTTGTTTGCCAGCGCACCTCACCCGGTGGTGGAGGCGCTGGAAAACGCGGATGTGGATGGTTTATCGCCACGAGAGGCTCTGTCGCTGCTATATCAATGGCGCGAGCTGCTTTAATTCGCGTAACAGAACATCGCCACGGCGCTTGCCGCGGCCTTAGGGCACCTCTAGAATGTCGCCCATACTTTTTAGCTTATAAAAAACGGCTGATTTATAACCATTCACGATTGACCACGACCAAGGGCGTCCCCTTGGTCCCGCAAGAGGGATAGCAAGATGACGTTTGTCGTTACCGAGAACTGCATCCAATGTAAATACACCGACTGTGTAGAAGTCTGCCCGGTCGACTGCTTTTATGAAGGCCCCAATTTTCTGGTGATCCACCCGGACGAGTGTATCGACTGTGCGCTTTGCGAGCCGGAATGCCCTGCCGAGGCAATCTATTCGGAGGATGAACTGCCCGAGGGACAAGAGCAGTTTATTGAAATCAACGCGGAACTGTCAGAAGTGTGGCCCAACATTGCCGAGAAGAAAGACCCGCTGCCCGATGCCGAGGAGTGGGATGGCAAAAGCGGCAAGCTGGAGAAGCTTGAACGGTAAGTGATGCGCGAATCGAGTCGCCATTGCACACCTTTTAGAAACCAGCGACTGCGCTGGTTTTTTTATGCCTGCGGCAGGCATAAAAAAAGGCGGCCCGTAGGCCGCCCGCTCCAAGCACTTCCTCTTGACCACTCCCTGTGTCAACTTCCTTTGGTGCTGTCCTTGCCAGGACTTACATCACTGTTTCACCCGGCGCACCAACCTGCATCCCGTTGCATCCTGCCTGGGGGACATCCTTGCCTCCCTTGTCCTTGATGAGCATTGTGGCAGAACCGGCTGACACCACAAGGCGGTCCAAAACGACAAAGGGTAGGCCATGCTGGCCTACCCTTTTTCATAAACACCTTTAAAAACAGGTAGTTAAAATTTAATTAGTGAAAAATTTCTGTTTTTCTTACATCTATTGAGCGATTTTCGACGGCATTTGTAAGAGATCTCTTACAAAATCTTGAGATATCTCTTACAAAGCCGCTGCCATTTCTTGCCTTATTGGCCTTTAATGGCCTTGATCCCCGGGTAGCTGACGTCGCCCAATTCATCTTCGATCACCAACAGGCGGTTGTATTTGGCAACGCGGTCGCTACGGCACAGCGAGCCGGTTTTAATCTGCCCAGCACAGGTACCGACGGCCAAATCGGCGATGGTGGTATCTTCGGTCTCACCGCTACGATGGGAAATCACCGCGGTAAAGCCCGCGTCCTGGGCCATCTTGATCGCATCCAACGTCTCGGAGAGCGAACCGATCTGGTTGAACTTGATCAGAATCGAGTTGCCGATCTGCTCGTCGATGCCGCGCTTGAGAATCCTGGTATTGGTGACGAATAGATCATCACCCACCAGTTGCACTTTATCGCCCAGCTTGTCGGTCAGCGCTTTCCAACCCGCCCAATCAGATTCATCCATGCCATCCTCGATGGACACGATCGGGTAGTCCGCGCACAGGCCTGCAAGGTAATCAGTGAAGCCCTGGGCGTCGTAGCTTTTGCCTTCACCGGCAAGGTTGTACTGACCGTCTTTGTAGAATTCGGAAGACGCACAGTCCAGCGCCAGCGTCACATCGCTGCCCAGCGAGTAGCCCGCATCGGCAACCGCCTGCTTGATAACCGCCAGCGCGTCAGCGTTGGACGCCAGGTTGGGGGCGAAACCGCCTTCGTCGCCTACCGAGGTGGAAAGCCCCTTGGCCGACAGTACCTTTTTCAGGGCGTGGAAAATTTCCGCGCCCATGCGCAGGCCTTCGCGGAAGTTGGCCGCGCCTACTGGCTGGACCATGAATTCCTGGATATCGACGTTGTTATCCGCATGCTCGCCACCGTTCAGGATGTTCATCATCGGCACGGGCATACGGTACTGGCCAGGCTGGCCGTATAGCTCAGCGATGTGCGCGTAAAGCGGCACGCCTTTGGCATTGGCAGCGGCTTTAGCCGCCGCAAGCGATACGGCCAGAATGGCATTGGCGCCCAGATTGGCCTTGTTATCCGTGCCGTCCAGGGCAAGCATAGCGTCGTCCAGGCCACGCTGGTCGCGCGCGTCCATCCCCAGCAATGCCTCACGGATTCTGCCATTGACCGCGTCCACTGCTTTTAGCACGCCTTTACCCAGGTAGCGCGCCTTGTCGCCATCACGTAGTTCGAGCGCTTCCCGCGAGCCGGTAGAGGCGCCGCTTGGGGCACAGGCGTCGCCTACCGCACCGCTTGCCAGGCGAACGGTTGCCTGAACGGTGGGGTTACCGCGTGAATCGAGTACTTCCAACGCACGGATATCAACGATTTTGGTCATGACAGTGTCCTTAGTTGTCGGTCTAATGGAGGTTTAACGTATCACGTTTGGCGGCGCCATCAGCGAATGGACAGCGGCGCAAAGCCTTTCACCAGTGCATCCAGCTGCATGAGCTGGGTCAGAAACGGCTCCAGCTGATCCAGCGGCAAAGCGCAGGGGCCATCGCACTTGGCATTATCGGGGTCGGGGTGCGCTTCCAGGAACAGCCCGGCCAAACCCACCGCGACGCCCGCGCGAGCCAATTCCGCCACCTGGGCACGGCGCCCATCGGCGCTATCGGCACGCCCACCCGGGCGCTGCAGTGCGTGGGTCACGTCGAAAAACACCGGCGACCCGGTTTGCTTCATGTCGCCCAGGCCCAGCATATCCACAACCAGGTTGTTATAGCCAAAACTGGTGCCCCGCTCGCAAAGCATCAGGCGGTCGTTACCGGCTTCCCGGAACTTGGTGAGGATATGACGCATTTCATGCGGCGCCAAAAACTGCGGTTTCTTGATATTGATCGCCGCCCCCGTCTTGGCCATGGCCACGACCAGATCGGTCTGGCGTGCAAGAAACGCTGGCAGTTGGATAATATCGGCCACTTCGGCTGCCGGTGCGGCCTGCCAGGGTTCGTGGACGTCGGTGATGACCGGCACTCCGTGGCGGGCTTTTATATCCGCCAGGATCTGCAGGCCTTTTTCCAGTCCCGGTCCACGGTAGGAGTGGATCGAGCTGCGGTTGGCCTTATCGAAACTCGCCTTGTAGACGTAGGGCATGCCCAGCTTTTGCGTCACCTTGACGTAGGTCTCGGCCACTTCATCCGCCAGCTCAGCCGACTCCAGGACGTTCATGCCCCCCAGCAGCATCAGTGGCAAAGAATTGCCGGCAGTTAGGCCGGCAACGTTGATATGGTGCTCTTGGAATGTCTCTTGAGAAGCCATGCTTCCCCCTGTTATTCCTGAGGCGCCGCGTGGGCACGTGCCCTTGCGGCTTTGTGCTCGACGGCGGCATTGATAAAGCCTGAAAAGAGCGGATGGCCATCCCGCGGCGTCGAGGTGAATTCCGGGTGGAATTGGCAGGCGACGTACCAGGGATGGTCAGCAAGCTCGACCATTTCCACCAGCGACTGGTCGACACTCTTGCCTGAAATTACCAGACCGGCCTTTTCCAGGTCATCGATAAACTGGTTATTGACCTCGAAACGATGGCGGTGGCGCTCGACGATTTCATCAGCGCCATAGGCTTCACGTGCCTTGCTACCTGACGCTAGGCGGCATACCTGACCGCCCAGTCGCATGGTGCCACCCAGGTCGGAAGCCGCATCGCGCAGCTCGATTTTGCCTTCTGCGTTAAGCCACTCGGTAATCAGGCCGACAACGGGGTGCTGGGTATCGTGGGTGAACTCGGTGGAGTTGGCATCCTTCCAGCCCGCCACATGACGCGCAAACTCGATCACAGCCACCTGCATGCCCAAGCAGATCCCCAGATACGGCACCTTGTTTTCACGGGCAAACTGGGCGGTCATGATCTTGCCTTCAACGCCGCGCTCACCAAAGCCGCCCGGCACCAGGATGGCGTCTTTACCGGCCAGACGTTCGGTACCATGGCGCTCGATATCTTCCGAGTCGACGAAGTCGATATTGACCTTGATGCGCCCCTGGATACCGGCATGGGTCAACGCTTCATTAAGCGATTTATAGGCGTCGAGCAATTCCATGTACTTGCCGACCATGGCGATGCTGACCGACTTCAGCGGGTTGAGCTTGGCATCCAGGACCTTCACCCACTCGGAAAGATCCGCCGGGCCGGCCTCCAGACGCAGTTTGTCACAGACGATATCGTCCAGCCCATGCTCGTGAAGCATCAGCGGGATACGGTAGATCGTATCGGCATCCTGCAGCGGCACAACGGCACGCTCTTCAACGTTGGTGAACAGGGCGATTTTGCGGCGTTCGCTCTCTTCCAACTCGACTTCGCTGCGGCAGATCAGGATGTCCGGCTGGATACCGATGGAGCGGAGCTCCTTGACGCTGTGCTGGGTCGGCTTGGTTTTGGTTTCACCCGCCGTCTTGATGTAAGGCACCAGCGTCAGGTGCATGAACAACGCGCGGTTGGCGCCCTGTTCGCTGCGAATCTGGCGGATCGATTCCAGGAAGGGTAGCGACTCGATATCGCCGACCGTACCGCCAATTTCCACCAGCGCGACGTCAAAGCCTTCGCCACCGGCATAAACGCGCTGCTTGATTTCGTCGGTAATATGCGGGATGACCTGAACGGTACCACCTAGATAATCGCCACGCCGCTCTTTACGTAGTACGTGCTCGTAAACACGCCCGGTCGTAAAGTTGTTACGCTGGGTCATTTTGGTGCGAATAAAGCGTTCGTAGTGGCCAAGGTCCAGGTCGGTTTCTGCACCATCCTCGGTGACAAATACCTCGCCATGCTGGAAGGGGCTCATGGTGCCCGGGTCGACGTTGATGTAGGGGTCGAGCTTGAGCATGGTGACCTTAAGGCCGCGTGCCTCGAGGATCGCCGCCAGCGAGGCCGACGCGATGCCTTTGCCAAGAGAGGACACAACGCCGCCGGTCACGAAGATATATCGTGTCATGAAAAACCTGTCGAAACGTGATCAGAAGGCACGGCAGAAAGCCACACCAGGATGGGACGACAGAATAGCAGAGTACGACCTAAGGCTCAATTACGGCGGGAAGAGGGATCGAGGCGCCGAGGGTGATAGCCAGTCGATGGCCTGATCGCCCGACAAGTCGGGCTCCTACATGGCCTCGTGCAAGACGGGGTGGTAGATACCGTCTCTCGATACCAACTGCAAGGGGCTTTATGTCCCTTGCGGCCGATATTCACTTTGTGACTTCAACACGCCAAAAGCGATGTGTACCAATTTGCGCATAGCCGCCCCCAGCGCCGACAACGTTGGCTTGCCACGGGCTTTGAGTCGTGCAAATTGCTCGCTGATATCAGGATTACATCGTGTCGATACGACGGCGGCCATATAAAGCTTCCGGCGGACGCTGGGCGTCCCTGCCTTGGAAAGGTGGGATCGTAACTTCACCGACGAGCCTGATTCTTTCAATATAGGCACCAGACCTAGAAAGGCGGCTGCCTGCCGAGCGCTACGGAAATCTCGGCTGCGTAGCGTGGCGACCAAGCGAGCTGATAGAACGTTGCCGATACCAGGAATACTCTTGAGTAGTTTGCGATCCTGTTTAAGCGGCGGATGTGCCTCGAAATGGTCCGTGATCGCCTGCTGTAGCCGCTGTACTTCTCGCTCAAGGGCGACCAGCATATAGCTAATGGATTCGCTCGCTTGAGTGTCAGTGTTGAACTCGGCCTTCTCCAGGCGGTTACGCTCGCGCTGCAGGTCGTCTTCTACGGCCTCTAACCGGTTGATAAGGCGCTTGAGCTCTCTCACCTCAGTTGGTTCTGGCTGCCACGGTTGGGGGTTGCGTTCGATCCCATAGCGGGCAAGCATCATGCTGTCTTTACGATCCGTCTTGCTGCGGACCCCCATTCCCTTGGCGTGATGGCGCACCTGGGCAGGATTCAGTACGTACACGGTGRCACCAACGTCATGCAGCCAGTAAGCTAAAGGCTCATGGTAAATGCTGGTGGCTTCCAGGTAGACATGCAGGTTGCYGATRTCTTCGCCGGTYTGCCTGACAAGCCAGTCGAGCAAACCTGGGTAGTCCTGATGGCGGTTGGGGAAAACTTTCGTTTTCACCTTGCCCTTACTCAGATCGCGCACCCACAGGCAATCAAGTTTCTGTTTGCTAACATCAATGCCGATATATGCCATCTCGTTGTCTCGCCTTGTTCGTACAGCCTCTTTCGTCGTGCGAAGGGCTTTGGATACCGTCCAAATTTACGAGATAAGAAACCAGAAGGGGCCCATCTACAACGCAGGGTCAAAGCCCATCAGGAGCTCAACGGGTTACCCTTCTGGCCAGAGAGAGTGGTAGCTAATCATTCCCTCTTGAGAGACACAAGGAGCTCAATTCATTGAGCGATCAGCAATCATCCCGCCACAAGGACTCTTGAATTATCTTGCTTCCAAGTAGTCCAAAAACTACAGCAAAGCGATATCGAAACTGCGTACCGGTTAGCATTAGAGTGGGAGGCGTCATGATCGACAACATCTATGAGTACGATCCAGCAGCGGCCTTGGAGAGTGAGGAAGCGATTGCCGTGTTTCTCGCGGATGCCCTAGAAACCGGCGATTCAGCTTACATCGCAAAAGCGATGGGGGTGATTGCACGCGCCAAGGGCATGACAGAACTGGCCCGTGAAACAGGCCTCTCACGTGAGTAGCTTTACCGCTCATTCAGCGAGCAAGGTAATCCCACACTTAAAACCATGCTCGCCGTAAAGCGTGCACTGGGTGTCGATCTCACAGCACGCCCACACGAAAAACCAGCGGCATAACCCCCGGCCAGATAATGAGGTTCGAAGCCCAATTCATTGAGCGATCAGCAATGATTGAGCCACCGTAGATTATCGCTTTTCGACGGTCTGACCCCCTGACAAGCGTAGCGACTAAACGTGCATCATTCCTTTCCCCGGCCAACCAACTGACCCTTGGCCAGGGGCAAAAATGCTTCGCGCTTGATCGTGGTCGCTTCTTATTGCGCTATTGGGAGGCTCTTGATATGAGCCTCGATAGCCTCACGAACTTGCTTTGTCATCGGGAGATTGTGTTTCTCGACCTGCCAGTGCTGGTGGAAGCGTGCGACAGCCTCGTGAGCCGTATCCAGTACAAGCTTTTCGGGAATGGCGGCTTTGGCTGCCAAGTGCTCAAGCTCGTCATTGGTCAGTTCGGAAAACGCGCGAGCCCGGCTGATCCTGAGCCCCATATTGTCGTTGGGGATATAAGGGATGGTCGAGACAAGATCGTAAGCCGGAGCGAGCGCAGCGTTTCGCCGGTCGGGATAAATAAGCGACCAGTTCTTCATGTGCATGTCGCCGTTTCCGATCAGAACGCAGAACACCAGCCGCCGGATGAATTCGGCGATATCGGCGTCGCTGGTCTCAGCGGCAAGTACCTGTGCAATATTGCGCAAGGTGGCCGTTTTGTACTTTTTCTCGGCATAGACATCAAAGACCTGTGCGAAATCCTCGATATGAACAGCGCTGCCGTCAGACAGCCTGTCGAACCGTTCAATAACGAAGGCGCTTTGGCCGATCTTATCGATTCCTTCGGGCAGATTCTTGATGCTGCCGACATCGACAAGATCAATCGGTGGGACATCTATTCCGATAAGGCGCGCGAGCGTCATCATCGAAAACTCGTTTTCGGGAACGCCTTCGAACTCGCGTGATGGGAGTTTCACGATCCATGACCCGCCAACGCCGGATGCGGGAATTGTCAGGCCGCCGGTTGGTGCCAGAACCGCCGAGAATTTGAGTTGCACCCCTGCAAGCGAGAACCGCAAGGCGTTCTCGCGGCGACCACCTTCGGTCTCATCGGCATCGGTACTCTCACCGCCAATCGGCGGCCATGCCTCGCCATCAGCGGGTTTGATCGTGACCGCACCGGGCAGGTCATGACCGAATGCCCAAAGTAGATGAAACTCACGCTCGGGATTTACGCCCGCATTCTCTGAAAGGTATTTACGCAGATGGCCTTCAGGTAGAAGATTCGAGAAGAACGGCATCACGCGCTTCTGATAGGCCCGGAAGTCCGTAAGCAGCGCGCCGAATTCGTCCTTGAAGGCCAGCCCCAGCGTCGGCCTGTCAGGGTTGTCGATATAGGCGTCGTTGAAGGCAAAAATCGTTCGGTCTCCGCCAACATTGGTGAGCGTGCCGATAGGCTCCCCATAAAGCAGGACATCAAGGACAGAAACATCAGCCATCTTGATCCTCCTCTAGCCGATAGGCCGGTCTTGGGGCACGCGGCGTCTCTTGGTACGAGGCTCGATGGGCGAGCTGGTTGCGCAAAGAGCGGATATTTTCGACAGCCCGATTGACGGCCTCATTGCTGCCCGAGGACTCGATAGACTCAAGGATGCGCCGTACCTTTTTTAGAATGTCAGGGTCAATCTGGCTCTGGATTTGGGTGATCTCGCGGATGCGGCGCTGGAGGTTGTCGATGCTCGCGATGGATGTGTGCGATGCGAGTTCATCCACCGTCTCACGGATGCGGTCGAGTTCCCGCTGTGTTGCCCCGTTGATGACCGTCGCACTGGCGACGCTTCGGGTGATTGACTGGACAGCCGGAATCGCCTTGCGGGGCACGAGCATCAACTCCAGGTCCAGCGCGTGGGCGATGGAAGAAAGGCTTGAGACGCGCAGGTCAACGGCATCATTTTCTATTTTCGAGATGTGCGACTGCGGCACACCGGCAAGCGCGCTCAGTTCCCGCTGACTCAACCCTTTAGCTTCTCGTGCCGCCTTGAGTTGTGCGGCCAGTTGTTCCGTTCCATAGCTCATTTGATCTACTTTTCTATATCACATAGCAATTCTGATCTATTAAACTAGATCACACTATACGGTAAAACTCAAGAAGCCTTGATCTGCAATAATATATTATAGAACGATTTTGATCTATTATGATAGATCAAACATTACCTGTAGCAACTGCCCTCAAGGTCAGCCGAATGTGTTGGGACACTTAAAAACACCGAACGGGCCATGAAGCGGAGATACCCGCCCCATGCAGGTAGGTCTCGCAGGAGCCCAATTCATTGGGCGATCAGGAAGGATCAAGCCACCAAAGGCTATCGCCCGACGAAGTCGGGCTCCTACAGAGGCTGGGTGCCAACCACCAGCGCATGTGCATGGAGGTTCGTAAGAGCCCAATTCATTGGGCGATCAGAAAGGATCAAGCCACCAATGCGATCCCCCGGAGAAGCCTTGTATCGACAAAGACCGGAAGACCCATGGTAGCCAGTTCTTGACTAAAGAGGCCTTATAAAGGCCTCTTCAGTCCACATCACAACGTTCACTACAGCGTGTTTTTATAGAAAGCACCGTCTTTCATGATGAGCATCAGTTGTTCATCCGGCTGGGTGAGCACATTGATGTCATCCAATGGATTATCCTTGAGAATAATAATATCCCCGCGTGCGCCTGGAACAATCTCGCCAAAATCGCCAACGTAATCAAAGGCATCAGCAGCATTGCAGGTGGCGGTACGGATCAACTCATCGGTTGGCACCACATCCTTGCGCAGATGAAATTCATTGAGCTGATGACGCTGCATTCGGCCCAGCAAGTCCGTGCCGAATAGCATCTTGACGCCATGGCGTTGTGCCATTTCCAGCGCCTTACCGCCCGCATCAAGAACATCAAACACCTTACGCTGCAAGTGCTCCGCCATACCGGCCTCCACGCCTTCCTTGGCCAGGGCATCATAGGTGGCAAGCGTCGGCGTCAGGTAGGCGTCGTGCTTGATGAACAAACGGCAGCTCTCTTCATCCATCAGGTTCCCGTGCTCAATGGTTTTGACGCCCCGGGGAATCAGCCGGTTGATGGCGCGAGCCGTGTAGGCATGGGCCATGGTATGGATATTGGCAGCCGTTGCTTCCTCGACGATAGCGTCGATTTCCTCGATGGAAAACTGGGTGCTATCGATACGATCCGTGGGCGATGAAACGCCGCCGGACGCCATGATCTTGATCTGGGTGGCGCCCTTGCGGATCTCGTCCCGGGCAGCACGGCGCACTTCGCTGACACCGTCGCAAACCCGGCCCAGGCCAGAGCAACAGAAGCAGCCTTCGAAGGTTTGCTGCCCCGGCCCGCGCATATCAGCATGACCACCGGTCTGGGAAAGGGCATTGCCAGCGTACATGATGCGCGGCCCCACCAAAGCCCCTTCATCGACCGCCTTCGCCAGGCCGTAATCGGCACCACCGGCATCCCGCACGGTTGTAAAGCCACGCATCAGCATATCTTCAAGCAGCTCACTCGACTTGGCGCCGACATAAAACGGCGAAAGCGTTTCAAGCAAGGCGAAATTGGGCGTGATGGCCGTCACATGAACATGAGAATCAACCAGGCCCGGCATCAAGAAGTGCCCACGGACATCAACGACCTGGTCATCGTCGCCCTCTAAGGGGGAATCACTGACCGCAACGATACGGCCCTCTTGTACACGCACCTGCTGGTTGGCAAGTACTTTACCGTTACGCGTATCAATAACGTTGGCATTAATAAAACGAGTCGATTTCATTGGAATTCCTTTTGATAGAGCGAGCGTTAAAACATTTTTTGTGGGAGATAAAGTGACAGTGCCGGGATCAGCACGATCAGTAACAGAGCGATAACGTCCATGACGATGAACCAGCTTACGCCCCTGAAGACTTCCGAAAGAGTGACGCTTTTACCCAGCGCGCCCTTGATGACATAAACATTCAGCCCGATAGGCGGCGTCACCAGCCCCACCTCAAGCAGCTTGACGACGATAATCCCGAACCAGATCAAGTTGAGATCGGCGCCTTCGACCAATGGCAGGATCAGCGGCAGCGTGAGAAGCAACAGGCCGATGGAGTCAATGAACATACCCAACACCAGATAGATCAGCGCGACGGCGAGAATGATCCACCACGTCTCGGTGCTGACCCCCAGAATCAGTTCGGAGAAGGCAGCAGGCACCCCACTCATGGCGAGAAAGCGGGTGAAAAACAGCGAGCCAATCAGGATAATGAAGATACTCGCAGTGCTTACCGCCGTGCTGACCAGCGCCTCCTTGATCGCCTCCATGGTAAGGGACCGTCGAGCAAAGGCGATGACGGCCGCGATGGTAGTGCCCACAGCGCCAGCTTCCGTAGGCGAGAAAACACCCAGAAAAATCCCGCCCAGCACAGAGCCGATCAGAAGAGGTAACGGCCAGATATCTTTAAAGGCATCCCATTTCTCGTCCCAGGTGGAACGCACATCAACGTCGCCGGCCAAGCTCGGGTTAAGCTTGGTCCGTACCATGATCATGGCGATATAGAGCAGCGCCGAGAGCACCCCCGGAATAAAACCGGCCATGAACAGCTGGCCCACCGAAACCTGAGCGTAAACACCGTAGAGCACCAACAGCACACTGGGAGGGATCAGGGAGCCCAGGGTGCCTGACGCCGCCACCGTACCTGTAGCCAGCCCTTTGTCGTAGTGGTGCTTGAGCATCTCGGGGACGGCAATGCGCGACATGGCCGCCGACGTTGCAACGCTGGAGCCAGAGGCGGCAGCAAAGAAGGCAGATGCCATCACACTGGAGACGGCCAAACCACCGGGCAATCGAGCCAGATAAAGCCGCATGGCATGGAACAGCCCCTGGGTCATGCGGGTGCTGGTGCACAAGTAGCCCATGAACAGGAACATGGGCGCGGCCGTCAGTTCCCAGGTGCCCGCAAAGTCGAACGGCGTGGCAGAAATCATGCCCCAGGCCACCCGCATATTGGTCAACTCACTGATGCCGATGATCGACACAAGTCCCAGGGCGATGCCAATGGGCACCCGCAGGGCGATCAGGGCCAAGGCGATGGCAATACCTGCCACGCCTATTTCGATATTACTCATGGGGGTACTCCTACAGGGCTCGGCGTAGACGCAGCGCCTTGATCATATTGGCGATGATGGCCAGGCACATGGCGGCAAAGCCAACCGGTAACGCCCAGCGGCTAGGCCAAAGATAGAACTGGAAATTCGCCATGGCAGTTTCCAGTCGTATTGTGGCCTCTAAAGCATCGAGGTAGCTCTTGTAGCAAAGCATGCCGAAATAGATCAGGCCGAGCGAACTGGCAAACAGGTAAAGCACTAGCTGCAAGGAAGGAGGGAGTCTTCCGGCCAGTACATCGACACTGATGTGCTCCTGCTGGAGCTCGACATAGGCCAGCGGCAGGAAGACCACCGCGACCATGTAATAGAAAGAAACAAATTCCAGCGTCCCCGCGAACGACTTTCCGAACACGTATCGAAGCGCTACGTCCAGCGAGACATGCAACGCCATCAGTATCAAGAAGAGCGTTGCCAGCACCAGGGCGCTTTTGGCAAACCAGTAGCTCAAAGACTCGAAGCGCTTGATGATCATGCGGGTTCACTCCTCGCCAAATCCGAGGCAGAAAAACCCAGTTTCAGAAGCGTCTCTTTCCAGAAAACCAGCATATCCCTGTAGAGCTCAGGGTCATCACGCCATATGCTCTGAGCCCCCATGCCTCGCATCATGCACAGGGTGGCATTAAGAGCGACCCGGTTCTGATGCGATGTGTGTTCCGAGCTGGAGACTAACTGCTCCCAGATTTTCTCCAAGGAGTCATTGAACCTTGCGGCAAGCGGCACCAGTGCACTCATGATGTCAGGATCGGTGCGCGCATTGGTGAGGAACTCCAGGGTTACCATGTACATGTCCCCCTTGAAATGCTCATGCAAGGCTTTCAACAGGCTATCGAAGTTCATCCTGCCTTCGCTGACGCCTATCGCCATTTCCCGGACGCTTTCAACCTCACGGTTGAGCAAATCCTCGAGCGCGGCCTGCATCAACAACGTTTTAGACGGGTAGTGATGAACCAAAGCGCCTCGAGAAACACCGGCCTGACGCGCGACATCAACGGTAGAGGTCGCACGAATCCCCTTGGCAAGAATGCATTCAATCGTTGCCTGCGTGACCCGGGTCTGGGTTTGGTGTGAGCGTTCTTCCTGGTTCTGTCGCTTTGTCATGGCGAACCCTTCCCTATCTCGGCCATGGCCGCCTCATTGAGGCGGCCTTGCGGCTTAAGCATTAATAAATACCGTAGTCTGCAGGAAGTTTGTCGAAGATTTCTTCCATGGCCAATTCCGCTAACGCCTCTTCGTCTTCGCGGTCAACCTCACTGATCAAGGCTTCCCACTTGTCATAGGTGGCCAGGAAATCATCGATCAGCGCTTCCGGGTCTTCGACGCCGTATTGATCACGGGCCTTGTCATAGACGTTTTCCAGCGCTTCATCGCGGAACGTTTCCACCGACGCCATCAGGTCGTCTTCAGGCTCGTAAATATTGTTGCCGTTTGCTTCGGCCTCTTCCATGGCGGCTTCAGCCGCGCCGATGTATTGAACCACCATGCGCGTCATGGCCTTGGCGCTTGCTTCCTTGAAGACCTCACGCTGCTCATCGCTAAGGTCGGCCCAGAAACCCGCGTTGAAACCCCACTGAGGGCCGGACCAATACATACCGGTAGGCAAAAGAGTGGTGTGTTCGGCGACCTCCCACAGCGAGCGATCCACCAGATCGTTGACCGCATTGGTCGCACAATCCAGTGACCCGCGGTCGAGCCCGCTGTACATCTCGCTGGAAGGCACGTTGACCGGCGTGCCCCCTGCTTCCTCGACCCATGCAGACACCGTGGAACCGGCCGTGCGGATGCGCTTGCCACTCAGCTCTTCAAGGTTGCGAACGGGTTCACGGCACATCAACACATAGGGCGGGGTGTTGTAGGCGCCCAGGTAGACGATACCCAGTTCTTCCCACTCGGCAAGTTGCGTGGGATTGTTCAAACTGAAGTCGGTAACAGCCAGAACACTGATCAACGGATCCGAATAGTTGAACCCCAGTTCCTGCACGGCATTGGCTACCGGCATTTCGGAAGGCGTGTAAATAGCCGCATGGTGAGCGACTTGAGCAATATTGTCCTGGATCCCTTGCAGGCTGGCACGGGGGGCTAGCAGCACCGTCCCGGTATACACCTCGGGTTGAAGTTCACCATCGGAAAGCTCTTTGACCGTCTCAGCCCACTCGATGTAACCATAGCGAGAGAAAGGGTGCTGCTGGTCATAGAAGGAATTGGCAATGAAGGAAGTCGATGCGTGTGCTGAAGCTACGTAGGCAGGAAGCGCCAGAGCGGCGACGACGAGCGGTAGCGTATTGCGAGTAACGTTCATACAGTTTCCCCGGCCGAGTTAATCGACAGTTTGTTGCTATTATCTTGCTGTATATAAGGCGGCACCTAGCGGATTGGCGAGTGCACGATATTCAATGTAGACTTCAAGAAACAAAAAAACAAGCAGGTCTGTTTGTTTTATAGTGGCCTGCCGTTTTGAGAAAGGTTACGCGATGACATCAAAGGAAAACCCGACTCGACTCGATAGAGCGGGCACCTGGAAAGGGATACGCCTGATGCTGCCGCTGGCGGCTTTCACGGTGGCGTTTGGCTTGGCGTTCGGCGTTGCGGCCGTGCATCAGGGGCTCGCCGATTGGGAAGCGATGCTGATGAGCCTTTTTGTGTTTGCCGCACCGTCGCAGTTTGCAGCCCTGGAGTTGTGGCACTCCCCCCTGCCCTTGCTGGCGTTAGCCGCGATCACCCTGGCCATCCATACCCGGCATATGCTGATGAGTGCAGCACTCTACCCCTGGCTCAAGCCCCTGCCGCGCCGTCAGCAATTCGCCATGGTGATCCTGCTCACCGACTCGAACTGGGCCATGGCCCTGGGGGAATATCACCGGGGTGAGCGTAACCTGGGCGTTCTGCTGGGGGGAGGGATCGCGCTATGGAGCGCTTGGGTGGTAGGGACCGCCATCGGGCTGGTATTTGGTGGCGGCATCACCGAGCCAGAACGGTTCGGTCTTGACGTGATCATGCTCTGCTTTCTACTCATGATCGTGGTAGGAGGAAAGCCCCGGGCCATCATGGCCGTCCCCTGGCTGGCGGCCGCTATCAGCGCGCTCATGGCGTACTGGTGGCTGCCCCCCTATCTGCACGTCATGGTAGGCGCCCTGACGGGGGGAGTGATCGCCGTGGTGTTGCCCGGGCGCTGGTTCAGGGAAACTGGCTCATGAGTTCGCTGCAGGTCTGGCAATCGTTATTGGCGATCTCATTAATGGCCCTGATCGCCTACGGCTCCAGGGTCCTGGGGCTATTGATCATGGCAACGGTGCCTTTAAGCCCTCTGGTACGGCGCTTCGTCGATGCCATGTCAAGTTCAGTGCTGATTGCCGTGATAACGCCCATGATCGTGCATGGCGACGGAGGCGCACGGCTTGCAGCCGTGGCCGCCGGGGCGGTAGCGATCGGCCTGCGAAGCCCCCTGGTATCAATCGCGGTAGGGATAACCTGCGCGGCATCCTGGCGGTGGTGGTTTTCCTGAAAGTAAATGGCAAAACCTAGTGGGCACCTGCCCTCCCCCCAGCCAATAGGCTAGACATTGGTCTACCCTCCATTGATTTGCCCATGGCGGACGACTAGTGTTCATTAATGTTGACGTTAACATTCGAGAGATATCAGCACTCACCCGCTGTACAAATGTTTGTCTAACGTCAAGTTGCTTTAACGACAAAAGACAATTAAAGGAGAGAATTTGATGGCTAATGAATTGGAAGGAAAAGTAGCCGCCGTCACCGGCGCGGCGTCGGGAATAGGGCTTGCGACGGTAAAGGCGATGATTGCATCAGGCGCTCGCGTTGTACTGGTTGACCGCGACCAGGCCGCACTGAAGGCAATCTGTGAGGAACTGGGCGATGCGGCGATTCCGCTGGTCATGGACTTGCTCGATCCCAAGGACTGCGCAACGCTGCTGTCACAAATCCTGGAGAAAGCCGGCCAACTCGATATCTTCCACGCCAACGCGGGTAGCTATATCGGGGGTGACTTGCTTGACGCTGACCCAGATGCCATTGACCGCATGGTGAGCCTCAATGTCAGCGTCGTGATGAAAAACGTCCAGAACGTCTTGCCACACATGATTGAACGCGGAACGGGCGACATCATGGTGACAAGCTCGGTCGCCGGGCACTTCCCCGTCCATTGGGAGCCGGTCTACGCCTCCTCCAAATGGGCCATGAACAATTTCGTTCAGACCGTGCGTCGCCAAGTCCTGAAACATGGCATCCGGGTGGCTTCGGTGTCACCGGGTCCTGTCAACAGTGCCTTGCTGGCTGACTGGCCAGAAGAAAACCTGCGCAAGGCGAAAGAATCAGGCAGCATTATTGAGCCAACGGATGTATCTGATGCTGTCATGTACATCCTGACTCGCCCTCGCAATGTCACCATTCGTGACATGGTGGTCCTGCCCAGCAATTTCGATATGTAAAGTAAACCTCGGAGAGAGTCATCAGGCGCTAGTAGACATTGGTCTGAGTTCTATTGCTTTGTCATCAGGACTCTTCTAGCTTTTCAATGTTGACGTTAACATTTCAATAAATGTCAGCTTTCTCGCATCATTAAATGCCACAACAGCAATGCCACAACAAAAACCCTGGAGCCAACCATGAAAATTAATGATATCGCAGCCCCCTTTCGCAAGACGGCCATCGTCGCCGCCAGCGCCGCCGTTTTGACAGCGGGAACCGCAACGGCCGATGAGCATAACCTTAAGATCGGCATGTCTTTTCAGGAACTTAACAACGAATACTTCGTGACCATGCAAAAGGCGCTCGAGAGCGCCGCGGAGAGCATTGGCGCCGAAGTGATCACCACCGATGCCCGCCACGATGTCTCCAAGCAGGTCAGCGATGTCGAGGATATGATCCAGCAAGACATTGATATCCTGCTGCTCAATCCCGCCGACTCGGTCGGTGTTGAAACGGCGGTGCTGGCCGCAGAGGAAGCAGGCGTCACCACCGTTGCCATTGACGCTCAGGCCGAGGGACCCGTGGACGGCTTCGTGGGGTCAAAGAACTACGACGCCGGTTATAAAGCCTGCGACTACCTGGCCCAGGAACTCGGCGGAGAAGGTCAGGTGGCGCTACTGGATGGCATTCCGGTCGTGCCTATCCTTGAACGCATCGAAGGCTGCAACGATGCGCTTGCGGAATACGATGGCATTGAGGTCGTCGACAAGCAGAATGGTCGCCAGGAGCGTACCCACGCCATGTCCGTAACCGAGAACATGATTCAAGCCAATCCCGAGCTCGACGGCCTTTTCAGCGTCAACGACATCGGTTCCCTGGGGGCCCTGATCGCCATCAACTCCAGCGGCAATGATATCAAACTGGTGAGCGTCGACGGTCACCCCGAAGCCGTTGCCGAAATTCAGAAAGACGACTCGCAGTTCATCGCCACCTCGGCACAATACCCCGCCGACATGGTGCGTGTGGGCCTGGGCCTGGCGCTGGCCAAGCATTGGGGCGCTGAAACCGCACCCGCAGAAATCCCCATCGACGTCGAGCTGATTGACCGAGATAAAGCCGCCGATTTCAGCTGGTAACCCTGATACCACTGACGCTGACAACGTGTGCCGCCGCCAGGCGGCACATGAGGGTATTTCCATGACTCCATTACTTTCCCTGAGGCACATCTCGAAGTCGTTCCCCGGGGTGAAGGCCCTGCAAGATGTGTCGCTCGATCTCCACGCTGGCGAGGTGCATGCCCTGCTTGGCGAGAACGGGGCTGGCAAGTCGACGCTGATGAAAATTCTCTGCGGCATCTACCGTCAAGATGAGGGAGACATCATCATTGATGGCAAGCGCTGCGAATTTCACGGTTATCAGGATGCGCTCGACGCCGGCATCGGCATTATCTTCCAAGAGTTCAGTCTGATCCCCGACCTGGACGCCGTCGACAATATTTTCCTGGGACGTGAAAAACGCAACCGACTAGGGCTACGTGACCGACGTGGCATGGTCGCCGAAGCTCAGCGCCTGTTCGAGCGCCTCAAGGTGAGTATCCCCCTGGACTGCCCTATCGTGGAGCTGAGCGTCGCCGACCAGCAGTTTATCGAAATTGCCAAAGCACTATCGCTGGATGCACGCATCCTGGTGCTTGACGAGCCAACCGCCACCTTGACGCCCAGTGAAGCCGACCACCTGTTCAGCATCATGCGCGAATTACGCAAGCAAGAGGTCGGCATGGTGTTTATCTCTCACCATATGGAAGAAATCTTTACCATCTGCGATCACGTCACCGTGATGCGTGATGGCGAAAAGGTCTATGACGGTGACACCGCCTCGACCACCCCCGATGACCTGATCGAGAGGATGGTCGGACGGCGTGTGGACAACCTGTTCCCCGAATACCGGTGCGATGCCGACCACGCTGACGTGGTGCTGGACATTGAGTCGCTGCGCCTCGACCCCGGTGGTCCCGAGTATTCATTGAAACTGCATCGTGGCGAGATCCTTGGCTTCGCTGGCTTGGTAGGCTCCGGCCGCACGGAACTGGCCATGGGACTTATCGGTGCGACACGTCCCGCACATGCCAAGGTCACTATGGAAGGCCAGTCGATCAAGCTCCGCCACCCGGCAACCGCCCTTGAGCAGGGAATCGGGTTGCTACCAGAAAGCCGCAAGACCCAAGGACTGGTTCTGCCATTTTCTTGCCGCGACAACATCTCCCTGAACAACCTGGCGCAATTCCAGGGCGCCTTGCCTTTTATCAAACGCCGTCAGGAATCAAGTACTGCCGCCGACCTGATGAACTCGGTACGGGTGAAAGCCCCTAGCCCTGAAACGCCGGTCGACAACCTTAGTGGTGGCAATCAGCAAAAAGTGGTCATCGCCCGCTGGCTGGGACACCAGTGCAAGGTATTGATCTTCGACGAACCTACCCGCGGCATCGATGTTGGCGCCAAGTCGGAAATCTATGCCTTGATGAAGGAGCTCACCGCACAGGGCGTGTCGATCATCATGATCTCCTCAGAACTACCCGAAGTGCTCGGCTTGTGTGACCGCGTCGCGGTCTTCTATCAAGGCCGGATCGCCGCCGAACTCGAAGGCGAACATCTCAGCTCACAATCTATCATGCACCATGCTACTGGGGGACTCAGCGCATGAACCAGCTTGCATCTACTCCCGGCTCCGCCCGTCAGTCACTCAAGATGCGACTGGCTCGCTGGCGCCGCACGCCAGTCTTCTACCCGTTGATCGGTTTCATCGTCGTCTTCCTCGCCATGGGATTGATCAATGACAACTTCCTGTCAGGCAGCAATCTGGCCAACCTGGTGCGCCAGTCGTCGATCATCGCGATCATCGCCGTCGGCATGAGCCTGGCCATCCTCACCGGCGGCATCGACCTGTCGGTCGGCCCGGTCATGGCGCTATCGGGAACGCTCATGGCCGGCATGATGGTGGCCGGGTTGCCACCGACGCTGGCGATCGTGCTCGGGCTCTTGGTAGGTGCCGCTTTCGGGGCCTTCAATGGTGTCTTCGTCGCCTTTGCGGGGATGCCCCCGATTATCGTCACCCTGGCGACCATGGGCATCGCCCGTGGCCTAGGGTTGATCTACACCGGCGGCTATCCGATCTCCGGTCTGCCGGAGGGGTTTGCCTTTTTCGGGCGCGGCAGCGTGGCCGGTATCGAGACGCCGATCCTGATCATGATTGCCGTTTATGCCGTCGGTTATGTACTGCTCAGCCATACATCGACCGGTCGCTACCTGTATGCCATCGGTGGCAACGAGGAAGCGACCCGGCTGTCCGGTATTCGCGTCTCCCGCTACAAACTGCTGGTCTACACACTGAGCGGTACCACGGCCGCTATCGCCGGGTTGATTCTGACCTCACGGCTCATGAGCGGGCAGCCCAATGCCGGGGTCGGCTTCGAACTCGACGCCATCGCCGCCGTGGTACTGGGGGGCGCCGCCATCACCGGGGGACGCGGCATGATCCTGGGCACGCTAGTCGGCGCCATGCTGCTGGGCGTGCTCAATAACGGCCTCAACCTGATGGGCGTGTCGCCCTACCTCCAGACTGTCATCAAGGGCTTGATCATTCTGTTGGCGATCTATATCAGCCGCAAGCGCACGCTGTGAATCCCGACATACGCTTTGGCGAGATTCAGCCGCGCGCGGGAAAAAGGAGAGCTGCATGGAAACTGTGATCGGTATCGATATTGGCACCCAGAGCACCAAGGCGCTAGTGCTCGATGGCAAGGGCCAGATACTGGCCGAACATAGCCGGGGTTATCGCGTTGACACGCCACACCCACTCTGGGCTGAACAGTGGGCAGATGTGTGGTGGGAGGCGGTGCTCGACTGCCTTCGCGACTGCCTGGCTGACCCGAGGGTCGACCCCCAGCATGTCAAAGGTCTATGCGTCAGCAGCCTTTACGGCGGTTCGGGTATCCCGGTCGACGCGGATATCCGGCCCGTCTATCCCTGCCTGATATGGATGGACCGTCGGGCTGAGGCTCAGGTGCAGTGGGTGAAGGCGCACGTCGACCTCAGCCGGTTGGGGGATATCACCGGCAACGGCGTGGACAGCTACTACGGGTTCACCAAGATGATGTGGCTCAAGGCCGAACGCCCCGAGGTCTGGGAGCAGACCCGTTATCTGCTGCCGCCCAACAGCTACATCAACTACCGCCTGAGTGGCGAAATCGCTATCGATCACAGCTCAGCCGGTAATATCGGCGGTATCTACGACCTGGAAAAACGCGCCTGGTCCCCCGAAATGCTCGATGCGCTGGGTCTCGATCGAGACAAACTGCCGAACCGGCTGGTGGACTCGGGCGCGACAGTCGGCGGCCTGGTGCCCTCGCTGGCCGAATCGCTGGGCCTGCAAGCCGGTATCCCCGTGGTCGCCGGAGGCGTCGATGCGGCGATGGCCACGCTGGCGGCAGGGGCGACCCGTCCAGGCAACCACGTCGCCATGATAGGGACCAGCATGTGCTGGGGGGTGATCAATCGGCGCGTCGATGCCCGGCAGGGGCTCATCAGCATGCCGCATGTGCTGAACGGCGACCAGGACCTTTACACCTTCGGCGGGGCCCTGACCGCGGGGGCTTCCGTCAGCTGGTACGTCGATACCTTCTGTGGTGAGGACAAGGCCGCCGCCGGTGAGAGCGGGAGTGCCTTTGAACGTCTCGAGCCGCCCGCGCGCGAACTCCCCCCGGGGGCCAATGGCCTGCTCTTCCTGCCCTACTTGATGGGCGAGCGTAGCCCCGTATGGGATGCCCATTCCAGCGCCGGTTTCATCGGGCTCAGCCTTTATCACCAGCGCCATCATCTCTACCGAGCCGTGCTGGAAGGCGTGACCTTCGCGCTACGGCACAACATCGAAGCAGGCTCCCAACAGGGAGTAACCCTCGACGACCATCTGATCGTGGTCGGCGGTGCCACGCAGTCGGATCTATGGATGCAAATCATCGCCGACGTGACCCGCATGCCCGTCTACACCTACCGGGAGAGCGTTGAGGCCGCCCTGGGGGCTGGCCTGCTGGCCGGTCAGGCTTGCGGTTTGCTCGACCTCGCCCAGCCGCTACAGCATGGCACCCTCGTCGAGCGCGCCACGCCATGCGAGACGGCGGCTTGTCGATACGATGAACTCTTCACGCTTTATTGCCAGCTCTATCCGACGCTCAAGCCGATCATGCATCAGCTCAATACCCGCCACACACAGAGCGAGTGAATGTATTCCATGAATTTCGAACTGCAGAATCAACGCATTCTCGTCACGGGCGCGACCAGCGGTATCGGTCTCGACATTGCCCAGGCCCTCGCCGAGCTGGGCGCTAACCTGGTGCTGATAGGCCGTAATCAAGACATTCTCAACGAACTTGAGCAGTCGCTCGGGGCGCTTACCCTGGCCGTCGATATTACCGATGAAGCGGCGGTCACCGCGGCCTTCGCTGAAATGCCTGTCATTGATGGTCTGGTCAACTGCGCGGGCGTCTCGATCCTCGACGACGTTCTCGACGTCAAGGCGAAAGACCTTGAGCACATCATGGCCACCAACGTCACCGCCAGTGCCGTGGTCGCCCGGGAGGCAGCACGTCACATGATTGCAAATGCTCGCCAGGGCAGCATCGTCAATGTCTCCAGTCAGGCGGCCATGGCGGCCCTGCCGGGGCATCTCGGCTACTGCGCGTCCAAGGCGGCCATGGACGCCATGACGCGGGTGCTGTGTCTCGAACTTGGCCCCAAGGGCATCCGCGTCAACAGCGTCAACCCGACAGTGACACTGACCCCGATGGCCGAACGCGCCTGGTCAGACCCCGCCAAGCGCGACCCGATGCTGGCAGCCATTCCCCTGGGGCGCTTTGCCGCTCCTCGTGAAGTTGCGCTGCCGGTTGCCTTCCTGCTCAGCTCGGCGGCCTCAATGATCAGCGGTGCCAGCCTGCCGATAGACGGCGGCTTCACGTCTCACTAGTGCCAAGAGGAAACTCCATGACCTATCAGCTCGATGCGCTTCGTCAGCACTCCATGGTGGTCGCCGACACCGGTGACCTGGAGGCCATTCAGCGCTACCAACCGCACGACGCCACGACCAACCCGTCATTGCTGCTCAAGGCCTTTGAGTTACCGGGTTACCAGGCATTAATTGATCAGGAACTCGCTGCCGTCAAAGGCGAACCCCGCGACCAGCAGGCAGAACATGCCGTGGATCGCCTCGCCGTGGCCATGGGCAGCGAGATTGCCAAGCTCATCCCAGGCCGCGTATCCACCGAAGTGGCCGCGAAGCTGTCCTTCGACACCGAGGCCAGCATCCGCAAGGCCCACGAGCTGGTGGCGCTCTACGAGAAGCGAGGGGTGGCCAAAGACCGAATATTGATCAAGTTAGCCTCCACCTGGGAAGGCATTCGTGCCGCAGAAGTGCTGGAGAAAGAAGGCATCAACTGCAACCTGACCCTTCTGTTCAGCGATGCGCAGACCCAGGCGTGTTTTGATGCGGGTGTGTTCCTGGTGTCTCCCTTCGTCGGCCGCGTCACCGACTGGTACAAAAAGGAGACCGGGCAAACCTTCACCCCCGAAAACGACCCCGGCGTACAGTTCGTGCGTGGCGTCTGCGAGCGGGTCAGTCAAGGCGGTTACGATACCGTGGTGATGGGCGCCAGCTTCCGCACCGCCGACCAGGTGCTGGCACTCGCCGGCTGCCCCCGGTTGACCATCTCGCCGGTGTTGCTCGAAGAACTGGCGACGACATCGGGCGACGTGAAGGCCAATGTGCTGATGACACGCAATGGCGGCCCACGGCCAACACCGCTCAACGAGCCTGCTTTTCGTTGGGGACACAATCAGGACGCCATGGCCAATGACAAGCTGGCCGAGGGTATCCGCCGTTTCGCCGATGACCAGTCGCGCCTTGAAGAGCAGATTGCCGAACGCTTGGCCACCCTGTGATGTTAAGTTCCCGCGCGACTTACTGAATCAGCGTGGCAGAGATCGTGACCTCACGGCCATCGGTGGTGGGGTCTTTTATTTGCTCGAAGAGCAATCGAAAGGCTTCATGCCCCAATTGGTAGGTGTCGTGCACTGCACAGGGGATCGATACATCGAAAATATCGGCATAGGGAAGCCGATCGATGCCGACGACGAGCACATCATCCCGTGATACGTGGGCATCGTGCAGGGCCCGCATCGCCCCCAGCGTGATCAACTGGTTGAAACCGAATACGGCGTCGGGGAGCTTACCCTGGCGAAGATGGGCGGCCATGTCGCGATAGGCAGGCTGTAAGGTATAGTCGCCTGGGCGTTGCTCCAATGACAAAGGAACGCCCGCCTCCCCGTAAGCCGCTTTAAGCCCAGCCAGCCGATGCCGTGTGATTTGCGAGCCACTGGGTCCTGTTAGTGTCAGCACGCGCTCGATGTTCTTCTTTACCAGCCACTCGCCAAGCAATCGTCCGGCCAGGTGGTTGTCCAGTACCACACGGCTGAAGTCCGTCACATTCAGCGTTCGGTCCAGCATCACCACCGGCAAGTTGGCCTTGCGCAGCCGTTCCAGATAATTGGGTCGGTAACTGGCATTGTCAGAAACGGGCGACAGAATGATCCCCGCCACCTGATAACTGAGCAGGGTATCGATCGCCACTTCTTCAAGCTCTGGCGAGCCATCGGTGTCGATCAGCATGATGGTGTAGTCATGCTCCTTGGCCGCACGTGAAATGGCCTTGATCACTTCACTGTAAAAAGGGTTATCCACGCTGGCTGTCACCAGCCCAATGAGCCGGTTCTTGCGACTTCGAAGATGGCTGGCGAAGGCATTCGGTACGTAGCCCAGCTCGTTTGCCGCAGCCAGTATTTTCTCACGCGTCTCTGGCCTGACCTTCTCAGGCTTTTTCAATGCACGCGACACCGTCATGTTGGTCATGCCCACATGTTTGGCGATATCGGTGATAGTGACTTGGCTGCGTTTCGTCATGTACGACTCGTATATCAAGACCCCTGGTCGACCGCCTGCTTGACGGCCTTGATTCTGAATCTTCCAGTGTAACAGGGATGGTTGATCGCTGGCGCTGGCTCTCTCAACATCACAATATTTCGAAAGGCGGCTCTTCATCACGGATATATGCCATAGCCACATGAAGCGCCATCCAACCTTCATAGGTAAACATTTCCTGGGGGGCTTCTAAAGGCGAATTCAGATGTGGTCTCAGCTGGCTATCCTCAGCCAGATCATCAACCGACAGGAACTCCCAGCTCTCCTCCGCGCCAACCATCTTTTCTTTAAGTTCATCCAACCCCATTTCTGTTTCCGCAATAAAGAAAAGCTGAGGCTTTCCTCCTCTGATAAGCTCCCTTGAAAACGCTAATGGCGTTAATGAATACTCGCTTTTCAAAAGACCGATTTCACTATGGATCTCCCTGGCCATGCCATTGATAAAAAATTCAAAATCAATATCAGCAAGGTTAGTGTTATCCATATCCCAGGAGAAAACCCCAGAAGCAGAACAATGGAATTTACCTTTTCCATCAACCATCACCGCCTGCTCGCTCCCCCTAATGGGAATTAAAACATCCTCTCCGCGGCTAACAAGCACGACCGCCACGCCCAGGGTGTTGGCAAGAACAGAATTTTTCAGCCTTGGGAGCGTGCCATTGACAGTCTTTTCGATATCATTTCTTAATGTATATGATGCGGTTTCACCTAAAGCCCCAGAGGCCCAGTCTAATGTCAAGTTGGTGCCGACCTGATCGAAGTAAGTGGCAGGCTGTATAACGATCTCTCTTTTCTCAACATTCATATCGGCAATCTTGACGGTAACATCATTTTCCCATTCTCCGTCACCTGCCTTCCTCACCTTCCCTATCTCTTTAAAAAGCTCAATTGACTTATCGAAGTGGTTTTTTATTCTAACGGGAGGCGTATATTTGGCCTTCAAAAACCTTACTTTAATCTCATTGACATCAATACCAAATTCAAAACCAGCATCCCCCTTCTTTAAGGGAACTGTCTCAACATATGGAGCTTGACAATAGACGACTTCCTTGGCGTTTTCATATGCATTATAAAAAGAAATAATCGCCCCCAAACTCTCTTGCACAAAAGGGCTGGTCGTATCTTTAGCATCAAAACCTTTCCTTGAAGGCTTGATCTTGCCATTCTCCATCAAGGGGATGTTGACGTTCACGCCAGCAAAACCGATAGAAATACTCTTGTTTTCTTTCAAGAACCTGGCAAAGTAATTTTTAGCATTTCCAAAAGCCGCTTTCATTGACGCCCCCTAAATAAAACGTATCACATTAAATAAAAAAGCGCTTGGCTTTGCCAGGCGCTTTTTTAGTAACTGTATGAACAGAATAGACTAGGGTGCCGTTAGCCGTCGACGTCGGCGAACCTTGGGCTGCTTGAGCACCATCCGCATACGTTCAGACCATGGTAATGACGACATCAATGCCTTTCTATCGATGGGCCATGGGGTATGGCATGAATAAGCGATGAAGTCTTCCTGAAACGGATGGACACATGTTGGGTGCCACGGTTTAACAGCGCCGATAAAGTGTACAATCCGCGGATTGAGAACCGCCGTTTCAAGTGCAGCCAGATGCTTGTGCAGATGCGGATAATGCTTTTTAACCGCCCTGTAGGTGGTTGGCTGAAAATTCCACGACAGCGGCAGCTGATAACAGTCACCCTCCAGTACGTGATTCAGGGCATCCTGGTCGGGGTACCGAGCGTTATCCCCATTCTGCTCAAGGTATGCCAGTGCTCTCTCCCCCACACTTCGACTGCGCCATGCCGCCAGGTCGATGAGCATAACCCCTGAATTAAAGTAGTCGTCCGGGTTCTTTCGAGTCGCGCTAATGGACGTATTGCATATATCCATAGCAGCCGCCGCGGAAAGACCGTGAAGCGACAGAGCCCATAAATCGGACAGATCACTTCGCACCAGTACGTCACAGTCAAGATAGATGACACGTTCGCAGTCATCAGGCAGGTAACGATGCATCAGCAACCGAAGCAAGGCGGCCGTACCAAACCGACCGACCTTGAGGCCCTTTAACGCCTGTACATCGACGTCGATAATGTCGAGTTCTGCACCGCCCGCTTCCACGAACGCATGCAAGCGGTGTCTGGTTTCTTCCCCCATGTCCGGCGTCAGCATAAAAAAGCGGATCTGGCCTGGATCGGCTGCATTGTCGATAATCGACGCCATCACCACGGCACCGTACCGCGCATAGGCTTCATCGGCACTCAGAACCACATTCATCGCGTTACCGTCCCGGCATTTTCATTTTTACCGAACATATAAAATGACATCCCTACGCCACCGACAATAACAAAGAAATACATGCCTGAATTAAAAATCACGTAGGACTCAAACACGTTAATGATAAAGAAAAACACCCACGAGACGAGCAGCCCCACTCCCCAGTGTTTGTGGGGCGTAGTAAGTAACGTCACTGTACCTTTTAAGATCATGGCGGTGAGAATGGCAATGGCCGCCAGGCCTAATACGCCATACGCCAGGAGCAATTCCAGGTAAGAATTATGAAAATGCCCAAACCTAACTTTCAGCCAATCGGGGAAAGGCCCTTCATCAATGAGCGCGCCCCGGCTCTTGGCCCCCCACCCCGTCAGCGGCCTTTCCTGAATCTTGTCCAAGGCGTACGACCAGGTATGCACGCGTATGCCAATGCTACTGAATGGCACATCCTCCATATTTCCTGCCGCAATCGCTTCAACCACTTCATGCTCATCTAGCAGTCGCTTCTCGATCACGGGCGCTACCGCGTTCACCGTCAACGCTACCCCGCCGATCAGAACAACACATGACAAAAGCAGTTTTGGGCGTAACCCGGCTGGCCGCCTTTGCATGAGTAGGCGCAGCAGGCTAAAGACGATCAAACCTAAAAATATCAGCCCCAGCGCCAACCAGACAGCCCGGGTTTGCGTCACGACGACACCCGCAACCCCGAGTACCGTCAAGGCAAGTGCGACTCCCCATTCATACTTGGCGGCACTGACACCTACGCATTTGAAAAGCCAACCCACCCCCATGATGAGCAAAAGGCCAAAGTAAAAGGCGATGTGCTGCGCGTTGGTATACCCGAAATCAACACGGCTGCCCGCCAGACCCGCACGCCATGCGTCAACGCTTGAGTTCAACACCAGCGAAACAAGAATCCCCGCGATAAAGACCAGCAGCAAGTACTTGGCGGCTTTCAAGGACCCCCGAATCCACCAAGCCACGGCAATACATAAAAAAAGCTTGGCTATATGCCGTGCCGCTTTTACCTGTCCGTCCGCCACATTGGGAAAGCGGTCAACCGCAAAAAAATAAACGCCTATCTGGAGAACAACAAACGCAAGCAGAAGGAGAAATACCTTATGCCACTTAAATGCGGGGTCAGCTTCTTTAAACCATGCAATGGCGAAGCACAGAATGAAAAACGATTCTGCCGAGCGTGAAACGTCAAAGTTAATCAGCCATGCAAACGCGTAGATGGTTAACGCAATCCAGCCAACGGCATGATTTTTTGCCAGCCAACCGCTTTGCGACTCTTTGTTACTGGGCTGCATCTACGATGCTACTCCTGATGTGAGCTGTTCATTCGTTCAGAGGTACCCGTTGGGTCATGCGAACCTCATCAGGTGCCAATTGTTTATTTCAAAGGGGCTTAGGATACCAGAGATTGAGTCATAGTCTGCTTAATTCATCGCGATCTGACATGGGATCTAAGCATTGCACCCAAACTGGCGAGGCCAGTTCTACTCAGACAACCCTTCAACTCGTGCTCCATAATCAAAACGCCCTTATTTCGCTGCAAAGAAGACATCTAAGCCCCTTCAAGGTCTTCATTATTCAAAAGTTCAAGGTTTATAGATAGATGCTCGGCGACAAAAAGATCATTCATTTCTGAACAAGTAGTTATGCAAAAGATCGTAAAGCATAAAAGCGCCATGCTCACTTAAATGGTTGCTATCTGTATAAAAAAGACCACCTTCATTACTAATTATGCATGTATCATCTGGACAAAAAGGGATATACGAAGGGACAAAGGTAAATTTTTCATCATCATAGCCTTTAATCATTTCAAAAAGCATTTTGTGTCTTTCTTTATACAATGAAAAATCATTTTCTGGCAGTTCTTCTCTTTGTCTAACATGTTGCATTGCTACTTGAGGAACATGAAAACCAACTTCAGGAACTGGCATCATGTAATAAACATTTAGCTCCTCATCAAGTAACTCTTGGTGTGTCTTGATCATCCTACCTAAAACAATTTCCTCTTGAGTAGCATCTTGCTCATTTGAGTCAACGGGATCAATGTCATACACGAGAGGAAGCTCTACAGACCCTGTTCTATCAAACTCATTTCCATGAATATAGCCTCCACTATATTCATGTATTAAGACATTTTTTATCGTACTTCCTTTCAACTCTTCAAGCACATTATCAACAAACTCATAACACTTAGCCCCCGTATCCATACGCTGAATATTTTTTACAAATGGACATCCAGGATAAGTGTAGAGATAGGCTGACACGCCCATTTCCTCCATAAGTTTGCTCAACATACTAGTTAGCGTTTCTGCATGGCTATCCCCAAGAATTGCCCACACAGGCTCAACATCTCTATTACCTATGACACAAGCTTCATTTAATGCTCTTCTACTACACCTAACACCTTCCTGCTCAATAAAGCCTCTCTTGACACCATTGTTTAATATTGCTAACTCTGATGCTTGATACCTCATTGGCAAGCCTCCTGTCGAGACTCCTACTGCGCCTAGAGGAACGAGAGCAATACATGACGCTGCAAAAAAACAGTACGCATGCTTGGCTTTGGGTAAAGCCATTCTTTTCCGAATAGGCTTTTCAATAGTATAAAAAGAAATCATAGATAAAGAAAAAGATACTGCAATACCAGCAAAATAGTGAAGTGTGCCAGTTTCTATAAAGTATGCATTCATAGCTACAAAAATAGGCCAGTGCCAGAGATATAGCGAATAGCTAATTAAGCCAACAAAAACAAACCATCTGGACGCCAGAACTCGCCCAACTAAAGTCTCCTTACCTGCAAGAATAAGCAGCCCAGCCCCAACCGTTGGCACTAGAGCATAAAAACCAGGGAAGGGTGTGGTTTTATCATATGAAAAAACTGCGTATAAAATCATAAAGCCCCCTGCCGCTGCATAAAGATTCTTAAAAAAAGGCAAGCTAGGGCTTCTAAAAACACCTAGGGCCAACAACGAGCCCAGCATGATTTCCCAAAAACGGCCAAAAGAGTTAAAATAAGCAGCATCATAATTTCCATTTTGCACAAGATAAACGCTATAACCAAAAGAAAGTACGAAAAGAGCAGTAACCAAGGCAGGGAGATATGACTTTTTGTATTTAATAACAAACAAGAACAATAGAGGAAAAATGAAGTAAAATTGCTCTTCTACCGACAGTGACCAAGTATGAAGCAAAGGTTTATATTGTGAAGGTGCTGAAAAATATCCAGCCTCACTAAGAAAAAACCAATTTGAACCAAACCCTAAATAAGAAAGAAGGCTTTTGGAAAAGTCCACCATCATTTCAGGCGTGAATATCCAATATGCCATAATGCATGAAAATAGAACTACAGGAACAGCGGGAGGAAATAATCTTCTCAATCGACTCTCAAAGAATTTTTTGAGAAAGTCAATAATTCCTAAATCCGAATTTACTATTATTGAGGTTATCAAATAACCTGAAATAACAAAAAAAACATCAACGCCTACAAAACCACCTGACCAACTAGAAAATTCAGCATGAAAAAAAAGCACCGATATTACTGCTAAAGCCCTAAGGCCATCTATTTCTGGTCTATACGCTAACATCAACTATCCTCAATAATATTATATTAATGGTATTTGGAAGAAACAAAAGCACTCGACGTCACCCCACCTTCGGTAGCAGCCGGGGATAGACTCAGAAGTAACTTTATCGTGTTTAACCACCAGTTGCTCGGCATAGGCTGAAAGTATCAGCCCTCAAAGACTCCTCTTCGGGCTTTCTTAGTTATACTCCCGCCGCCATGCCTCGATGACAACCTGGGCGTGTTGAAGGCTGGTGAACCAATGCTCATTTAGGCATTCATCTCGAAAGCGCCCATTGAACGATTCGATGTAGGCGCTTTGGTTGGTTTTCCAAGTTGAGTTAAAAAGGGCAACGCCACGTAGATGAGCCCATAAAGCATGGCGCGCCACAGAATTCCTTTCCATTATCCGTGCGAATGACGCTAGGTAGGCCACGCTGTAAAGCCAGATAATCCAGAATACGTGTTAAAAACAACCCACCAATGGCACGTTCAGAAACGATAGCCACGGCTTCATGGGTAGCGTCGTCGACAACGGTGAGGCTCTTTATCACTCGCCCGTCTGCTGTACGGTCAAACACAAAATCCAACGACCAGAGCCTATTGGCTGTTCCAGGGCGGCCAAGGGGCTTTCTCTCAGACGTGGGAAACTCCTTGCGCTGCGACGCTTCAACTGCAAGCGCGCTTCGTCATACAGACGCTCAACACGCTTGTAATTACCGGCTCTCCGGCCTGACGAAGCTTCAGATAGATCATGCCCGACCATAGCGACAATGCCGATGCGGCGAGCGACAGGATGCTTTCGCATAAGCTCTAGTTGCGGTCTGGCATTCGCTGATAACGCAATGCACTAGCACTCATACGGATGACACGGAGCGCTCAGCGCTCACTCAGGCCACATGAAACCATAAAGCGCACCACATCTCGGCGTGCCGGTTCACTCACCACTTTTTTCCAGCGCCTCGCGAGTGACCTCCATCTCCAGTAGCGACTCCGCGAGCAGCTTTTCCAAACGTGCATTTTCGGCTTCGAGCTCTTTGAGGCGCTTAGCATCGGGCACGCTCATGCCGCCAAACTTGCTGCGCCAGAGATAGTAACTGGCTTCTGAGAAGCCGTGCCTACGGCACAGCTTCTTGATGGGCAGTCCTGCTTGGGCTTCGCCCAGGAAACCAATGAACTGTTCTTCGCTGAAACGCTTCTTCATGTCCAATCTCCTTACGCATTGGATCGGACTCTAAACTGTAGCGCTACTCAATCAGGGATTGACGTCGAAGGTGCCGACGCTGGTCATCCTTCCTCTACCTTATGACACCAAGTTTTGGGTTCATTCTATCAATGTAGGCCTGAACTACCGCTACTCGGAAATACTTCGATTAATCAAAACCTTTTCAATCTCTTGAGGGTAAAAGGGTCTTTCCATAAACCGTTGTGCAATTTCATCAGTGAAGTCGGTTGAGCGAGAATAACGAATTTGCTTCTTGGAATCCTGCTCCTCGCCAGATTGCTTCCAAATTTCAGCATCTATTGCATGCAACAAATCATCAATTACGGCTTCAACAGCAGACATAGTAAATTCAAACCCATTATTATGAGCTGATTTAGGAAAACTATAGAAAAGTATAGCTCCACTATCTAAGCCTCGAGACAATTTGTGAATTGTTGCACCCACCAACTCTGGGAACCCATCATATAGAGCCCAAAAATTGCAAGAGCTACCCCTAAAAAAAGGTGAAATCCCCATGTGAATATTAATCGCATTTCTATCGATTAGATATTGAGCTAGCTCACCTTTTATATAACTTGAACCAAATACGATCGAAACATCTGCATCCAACGCATTATCAAGGCTATTCAATGAAATGTTTGAAATCTCTCCCATTGGCAATGATAAAACAGATGAGCCACCAACCAGAGCACGCGGGTAGCCGAAGAACTTTCGCTCGGCTTTTTGGACTTTAGAAAAGTATTTGGCCATTGTTTCAGACCGTTGAAACACACCTTTTCGCTGCCCAGGAAATACAGTTGTAACCTCTTGGATGACATGTAAATCATGGCCAGCTGCGATTAATTTTTCTGCTAAGTATATATGTCGTGGCTGATTGGAGGTATAAAGAGCAACCTTCATATTTTACTCCTTGAATAAATCGGCATATCTACGTGATCAATCCGATCTATTTCGTATTGAGGTTTTGATTTTAAATCAGAAGGGAGAGGGCTAGACCTGAATGCTATATCGACATCCAACTCACCCATCAAAGCTAAGCTTGATTCATCGTAGCTTCCATTTGGATAAGAACAACTCCAAATTGGACGATTCACTATATCCTCGAGTATTTTCTTAGATTTAGAGTATTCTAATCGCTGACTATCTATGTCTAGTCTACCTAGCGATGTAGGATGTGAATGCGAATGAAACCCTATTTCATGCCCAGATTTAACCAAATATCGAATATCATCACGATCAAGAAGAATGTTGGGGGCAAACGACTGATCGAAACCATAATCCTTCATAAAGGAGACTATTCGAGCCTCGAATAATTCTTGCCCCAGAATAACGTCTCGCAGATATCGATAAATACGGTCACTTTGAGAATAAAAACTAAATTCACCTAAATAATCTACTTCTGAAACTTGTCCCGCTAATTCTTTATATGAAATATCCGATGATTGCTTAATGGCAGAATTAATGAAGGCTGAATTAAACCTCTCCACCGAGTCAAACTGACTACTAGCGAAATATCTCACAAGTTCAAAGAGCGGAAGGGTATCCTCGAACGCTCCAGAATAAAGGAAAAAAAAAGCCTTCAACCCCAACTTTTCAAGCACGGGTATAGCCACTGACAACTGTGACTTAAGGTTATCATCAAAGGTAACGCAAACGTCACCTTGGTTATCAAAGTAAGACTCTCTAAAAACATTAGGCGACGCAAGACGATCAGTATCAATACCTTTTAAAACGGATAAAAACTGTTCGGAAGAAAGAGACCCTTTAGCGTATCCCGGATCAGTCGGTCCTGAAAAATGATGAAACATAAGACCAAAAGCTGTCCTTTCGCTCGCACTTAAACTCTTCATTTTTTAGGCTCCATTTATTAATAATACTTTCTGCGCTAGTACCTTGAGGCAATTGCAGTGGTTCCGATTTTTTTGGTTCAAAGTTCTCGAGACTCAACTTAAATAACTGATGCCATGATGTGATGCATGAGAAGTCTTTTAGATCAAAGTCGTTTTGATCATAGTTTTCAGCACCATCATAAAGTGATATTGCTATCATAGGAATCAAACAAGTCTCTGCATCAAGATTAGTTACAGATCCGACATAAGTTATAAATAAATCTGTAAACGGCAAAACCTCTAAGGTGCCACTAGTTACAACCTCTCCAAACTCGAGCAAAGGTTGGAGTACGGCAGAGTCTTTAGGAAGTCGAGGATGAGGAGACAAAATTATATTGGCTGAGGCCGGAAGTTTTCTTAATATCTCTGATATCGCATCTACATACTCTTCCATGGATTTTATAAATTCAGTAAAAGAAAACCGGCTAGAAGAAAAAATATCTGGGCCGATGTTAACCAGTACGTTTAGTCTTCCGCAGGTAATCTCAAGTGGTGCAACACCATTGCCCTCAAGCATGGGATTTTCACCAGAATGCAGCCAACCGGTAATGTTCTTCTGTTCTTTTAGTTTTTCGTAGACTCTAGGCCCCTTCGTTACGACGATTTCGTTGCTAAACTCTGGTACTGCATCCCAAGGATGTTTGGGCAAAACTTTCGCTATCTCAAAAATTCTTGAATTCCTCTCGGGAATCCTGACCGCGACTAGGCCTGCTCTAGTAGTATAATCCAACGCAGCAATGCCATCTCGAAAGCCATATCGGATGCGAGTTGCTTGGTTAGGCTCACAACCTCGTTCGAATGATTGGTGAATAGCTTTCAGCTGTTCAGGTGGCATGTATGAATCATGCACAATGGCAACCTGAGCTTTTGTATCAAACATTGCTGCCCTTACTGGAAGAGCTTGTATTAAACCTGAATCCGTGAGACCGGCCCCCGGAAGCACTTCTAACCCACTGACCTGCATGGCAATATAGCCATTATCGCCATTCACCCAGACAGTGCCATGCCCAACATAAAGTTCCGCGCCAGTCGCCGCACCCTCACYAGCCACGCCGGGCTGTCCATCATCGGGCAATGCTTCGAGATCGCTGGCGTCGACAGCATCGACAGCCGCTTCCCCACCACGCTGGGCATGCGCACCAGTGACGTGATCAAGAGCTACCTGGGCCTGCTGTGTCTGGGCATGAGCGACTATGACGCTGTCGAGAACTTCCGCCGCGACAAGCCCTTCCAACAACTGCTGACCCTGCAGAAGGTGCCGAGCGCGGCGACGCTGCGACAGCGGCTGGAAAAACTTGCCGCCAACGACCTGCAGGCGCGCACCGCCACCTGGTCCACGACCCTGCTGTCACTGATCGAAGCACCGATCACCGCCGAGACGACGCACGTCTGCCTGGACATCGACACCTTCGTCATGGACAACAGCAACTCGAAGAAGGAAGGCGTCTCGCGGACCTACCAGAAGGTCGATGGCTACACCCCGATCGCCGCCTATCTGGGCAACGAAGGGTGGTGCCTGGGTCTGGAACTGCGGCCTGGCAAGCAGCACACCATGAAGGAGAGCAACGCCTTCCTGGAGCGGGTACTGCCTCGCGCCCAATGCYTGACCAAGCAACCGATCCTGTTACGCGAGGACAGCGGCTTCGACAGCCAGGCGCACCTGGCGCTTCTCGAACAGCAACGCCAGGTCTTTGCCGACGAGGGGCGCCGGCTCGACTATGTCGTCAAATGGAACCCGCGYGGCTCGGCCACGGCTGATCGAGATACCTGGCTGGCGGTGGCGGCGGACTACTGGGAAGAGCTGCGTCCTGGCAAGCGCCAGGCGCTGTGGACGCAGACCGTCTCGATCCACGACGACAACAAGACCGAATACGTCGTCCAACGCGTGATGCGCCTGGTAGAGCGCACCGCCGATSGCGATGGCCAGTTGCTGCTCGAACCGGACTATGAGTTGGAAGGCTGGTGGACCAGCCTGGACGAGGCGCCGGAGGCGGTGATCAARCGCTACCAGGCGCATGCCACCCATGAGCAGTTTCACAGCGAGATCAAGACCGATCTCGACCTGGAGCGCTTGCCGTCCGGCAAGTTCGCCACCAACGATCTGATCCTGCATCTCGCCCAGTTGGCCTACAACATCCTGCGCCTGATGGGACAGCTGGGCATGACCGGCGAGCTGAGCCCGGTTCGCCACCCGGCCAAGCGGCGCCGGCTGCGCACCGTGCTACAAGAGYTGGTGCACCGTGCGGCTCTCGTGATTCACAAGGCACGGCAGATCATCCTCGACTTCGGGCAGGATATCGGGCGCATGACGGTGCTCAAGACGCTGCGGAGCCGACTGCGTTATCCACGAGGAACGCCATGCTGACCGTCAATCGGCGACACTCTATCCACAAGCAGTTCCAAGCGACACGCGATCGCCAGATATGTCGTGCCTGGCGGGTGGAAAGGCATGACAAAACGGGCCGTCAGCACCGATCAGCACGGTGGGTTTTGGCAATAACGGGCTTGCGAAAGCCAACTTGCACGGGGCGAATGATCAAAAAGTGCTCGCTGGCGGTGATAGGGAAAGTGTCGGCGCCGGCTTCACGGATTCAGGGAATTGAAAAAGGCCGATGTACTTTTCAAAAATAGTTCTTCAATATCATCGACGTTTAAGCTTATGTTAGGGCGGTTCCGTTTGTTTAGTGCCACTTTATGACAAGGCGTCCGCGCAATGCCACAACCTGTTGCCCCGTTAACATCCGACTTGGCGAAAAAGTATCGCCAGCAGCGCCGCGGAGCTTTAACGCTTTACGGGGTAGCGCTGTTGCTGCTCCTGAGTATTTTTGCATGGATACTCTACGAACAATATCGCCAGGAACTCCAGACGCTTGAGACGCGCAATGCGGCCAGAGCCGACGTCGTGGTCGAATGGGCAAAAGGCGTTTTTGCGCAGAGCGGTCAGGCCCTTTTTAGCGTTGCCGAGTTGGTGCAACTGCAGGGCATGCCGACCGAGGGAGAGTCTTCTGCTATTCAACAGGCATTACGCAACCGAACACGCTCTGTCGACTGGGTCGATGATATTGGTGTTATCGATGCTGAAGGTATTGTTCAGGCCAGCGCACGTAGCGCTGACTCAATAGGTCGCGACCTAAGCAGCAGCTCGTTTTTTCAAAAATTTCGTGATCAGGACGATCGCACGGAGCTGGTGACGCCGCTTTATTCGACCGCCCCTGACGAGCGCTACTATCTTTATCAAGCTCGCCGCTTGACCCGTGATAACGGTGAATTCGACGGCATAGCGGTCGCACGTATTTCCCCTGCGGTTTTTGAACGCGCCTTGCAGCGTCTAGGCGTGTCCAACGGCGAAAGTATTGCGCTGGTAGATGGTGAACTCAAGCTGATTGCCCGTTTACCTAGTCTTGAGGATCCCTTCACCGCTGGATGGCAGGTGGACAGTCCCGAGACCCTGGCGATGCTTGAACGGGATGTCGATAAGTGGTCGTTACGTGTGACCTCACCGCTGGATCAGCGCGAGCGGCTGTTTCAGATGCAGTGGATAGAAGAACTGCCGCTTTTGGTGGTCGTGGGCGAGGATGTTCATCTTCAATTGGCCAACTGGCGACAACGTGCCGGGATTCTGGCTGGGGTGATGCTGTTGATCGCAATATTGGGCGCCTGGGGTGTGCGTCACTACCTTAACCGGCTGCGCTTTGAACATCGGTTACATCAAAGTGAAGCGGAGCTGCGAATCTCTGCCACGGCGTTCCAGACCCATCTAGGCATGCTGATTGCCGATGCAAACGGCCATGTGTTGAAGGTCAACAATACCTTTACGCGAATCACCGGCTATAGCGAAGCCGAACTGGTGGGTAAAAGCCCGCGAATGTTGAACTCAGGCCGACACGATGCCGCTTTCTACCGCAAATTATGGCAGCGGGTTCAGGTAGCCGGTAGTTGGGAAGGTGAAATCTGGAGTCGCCGCAAGAATGGCGATGTGTTTCCCGAATGGCTGACCATTAGTGCCGTTTACGACCCGCAAGGCACCTTGACGCATTACGTAGCCACCATGAGCGACATTAGTGAGAGCAAAGCGGCAGAGCAGGAAATTCATCAACTGGCGTTTTACGACCCGTTGACCGGGCTTGCCAATCGGCGACTGTTCATGGACCGCATGGAGGCAGCTTTAAAGGACGTGAATCGTCATTCTCGCTGGGGGGCCTTGCTGTTTATCGATATCGATAACTTCAAGCAAATCAACGATACCCTGGGGCACTACGTTGGTGATCAACTGCTTCAACATCTTGCACGTTTAATGGGGCAAATGCTGCGTGAAACGGACACCCTGGCGCGGCTGGGAAGCGATGAATTTGCCGTGCTGATCGAAGGCCTGGGTAAAAGCCGGGAGCATACCGCTGAACTGGCCGAAAATATCGCGCAGAAACTTCAGGATATGATCAGCCAGCCGATGACGGTCCGGGATGACAGTCTTAGCGTCACGGCAAGTATCGGGATTACCGTGGTAAGTGATCATACCAGTACAGTCGATGATTACTTGCAACAGGCGGACATGGCGCTTTTCCAGGCCAAAAGCAGCGGTCGCTGTGCGTTGAGCTTTTTTGACCCCACCATGCAAGCCGAATTGTTGGCGCGGGTTCGCCTGGAAAACGAACTTCGCCAAGCGTTGGCGAATGAAGAATGGCAGCTGTATTTCCAGCCTCAAGTTGATCAGGACGGCCGCTGCATAGGGGTCGAAGGCCTGCTGCGCTGGCAGCATCCTGAACGCGGCTTGGTCATGCCGGGCGTGTTCATTCCCCTCCTCGAATCGACCGAGCTGATTAACCCGGTAGGTGATTGGGTCCTGGAGGCTGCCTGTCAACAGCTGGCGCAGTGGGCCCACCAGCCTGGGTTTGCCGAATTGAGCGTGGCGGTCAACGTCAGCCCGCTGCAGTTCCGGCAGGTTGATTTTGTTAACAAGGTGGAGTCGATATTGCAGCGCACAGGCGCGCCGAGTCACAAGCTTAAACTGGAGGTGACGGAGTCGCTATTTGTCGAAGAGCGCGATGATGCCCGTGAGAAAATGCTGCAACTCAAACAGCAGGGGGTGCGTTTTGCGCTGGACGACTATGGGACCGGTTACTCGTCGCTGGCCTATCTGGCACACCTCCCTCTGGATCAGTTAAAAATTGATCAATCCTTTGTTCAGCAGGTGATTGACAGTAAGGCGAATGCTGCCATCGTGGAAAGTACCATTGCGCTGGCACAAAGTCTGTCGCTGGAGATCGTGGCCGAAGGCGTCGAGAGAGACGACCAGCAGGCGTGGCTTTTGGCCCATGGTTGCCGAGCTTATCAAGGCTTCCTATACGGAAAAGCAATGCCTCTGAACGTGCTTGAGATGTGGCTTAGGCATGAGCATTTAGCTTTGTAAGGTGCCGGCGAGCGCCTCTTTTAGCGTGTCCGCATCGGGCATATGTGGGCTGGACGACTCGTGGGCAATGATCTCCAGACGTGAGTCCTGACGCCAGGTGGATGGCGTGACGCTTAGCGTGCCATCAGCTCGGTTGAGCTGTCGCCAGCCATCCTGGGTGTGAAACACGCCCTTGACTCGCACATCCCGGGAAAGCTCACTGAGATAGGCGGCCAGGCCGTCCAGGTCAAAGCAATCACTCGGATGCCAGCGCAAGCCGATACTTGCGTAACCCAGCGAGGCGCCGGTTTCACATTGCGGCGTGCCGGGGGCAGGCGGGACGTCGAAAAAGCCGCCGTCCAGACTGGGGGGAACAGGTAGTGGCTGATGGGCCTCAGGCGTTTCAATCGCGTTACGTTGAGCGCTGTCGCTTTCCAGCAAAAGCGACAGCGGCAGCCGACCATGGTCGGCCTCATGGACCCACTTGCGCGGTGGCCAGCGCTCGGCAACAAAGGCGTGGGCCGCACTGAGTTGCTCGGCGGTGCTTAGGTCGCGCATGGTCAAGGCAATAGCGTCGGCGATCTCGAGCTGGTCGCGGAAGGTTTCGTGGTCGACCACGCGTGGCTCATCCAGGCGACGTGGATCGAGCGTCGTCACAATATCGCGTACGTCTACGACACCCTGAAACGCCTCGCTACGCAGCAGATCCACCAACCCTGCCGGATGACCAAGGCCGGAAGGCTCGATGATCACCCGGTCAGGTTGGCTACGCGACAACAGATTGACCAGAGCGGCCTGCATCACGAAGGCCAACTGGCAACACAGGCAACCACCCGGCAAGCCTTTAACCACCACATCGTCGCGCGCTTCAAACATTGCCTGGTCGATGCCGATCTGGCCAAACTCGTTGACCAGAATCGCCCATTTTTCATCCACAGGCTTTTGCTCGATCAGGCTGTGGATAAGCGATGTTTTGCCACTGCCCAGAAAGCCGGTGATGATATGCACCGGCACATTGGATAACGCTGACACCATTAGCCGCCGGTCATGTTCATGAAGCGCACCACCTGAACATCACCGTCGGTGGTGAAATGATGACGCTCGGGTTTAAGTGGCAAGGCATTGATGATGGCATCTTTGAGCGCCTGCATATCCCCCGGGTGACGACGCAATACCGCACGCAAGTCGACCGAATGCTCGTTGCCCAGGCACAGCAGCAAGCGACCTTCGACGGTCACGCGAACGCGGTTGCAGGTATCGCAGAAGTTATGGCTGTGTGGCGAAATAAAGCCGATACGGCTGTTGCTGTCGGCCATTCGGAAATAACGCGAAGGGCCGGGCGTGGTTTCCGGGGTGGCGATCAGCGGGTAGCGGGTTTCGATCAGCGACTGGACGTCATCGCTTGAATAGAAGGTTTCCGCGCGGGAGTGGTCGGAGACATCGCCCAGCGGCATTTCCTCGATAAAGCTGATATCCAGCCCTTCGCGGCGGGCAAAGTCGACTAGGTCGAGCACTTCATCCTCGTTGCGGCCCTTGAGGATGACAGCGTTGAGCTTGATGCGCTCGAAGCCGGCTTCCTTGGCGGCATGGATGCCGTCGATGACTTTATCCAGATCGCCGGTGCGGGTGAGCTGTTTGAAGCGTTCCGGGTCCAGCGAATCCAGGCTGATGTTTAGACGCCGCATGCCGCCAGCGTATAGCTGCTTGGCATGCTTGCGCAGGCTGGCACCATTGGTGGTCATGGTGAAGTCGTTGAGTCCCGGCATCGAGCCGATTTCATCCACCAACTGGGTGATGTCACGGCGTACCAGGGGTTCGCCGCCGGTGAGGCGAATTTTCTCGACGCCGAGCTCGGTAAAGGCGCGGGCGACCATGGCCAGCTCTTCCAGTGTAAGAACCTGCGCGCGGGGCAGAAAGGTCATCTCCTCGCTCATGCAGTAAACGCAGCGGAAGTCGCAGCGGTCGGTTACCGATATACGCACATAGTTGATGCGGCGGCCAAAGTTGTCGATCAGTTGCTCGGTCATAGCCAATCCGTTAATGGTTGTATGCTGACGACCTCACCTGGTTGCACGCCGTCCTGGTCATCGGCTAACTCTATCAAACAGTTAGCGGCCACCATTGAGGTTAAAATGCCCGACCCCTGGGCACCGGTGCTGCGTACGTGTAGCCGTCCTTCTTTATCATTATGGTAGATGCCACGGATAAAGTCTGTCCGTTGAAAGCGACTTTTCAAGGCGTCGTCGGCAACCGCCTGGAGGCGGCGCGGGGACGTCACCGGCCGACCCTGGAGCCGCTGCAGCAACGGCACCACAAACTGCAGAAAGGTTACCATGACGGCCACGGGATTGCCGGGCAGGCCGACGAAAGGCGTATGCGCCGTGCCCAGCCAGCCGCAGGCCATGGGGCGCCCAGGGCGGAGGGCCACCCGCCAGAACGTCAGGCGCCCAAGGTGCTCGAGAGCGTCACGGGTAAAATCGGCATGGCCGACCGAAACCCCGCCGCTGGAAATCACCAGGTCACTTTTCGCCGCGGCGTCTGCCAGGGTATCCGTCAGTGCGGTAAAGTCATCCGGCAAGATGCCAAGGTCAATGACCTCAGCGCCATGTTCAATGAGCAGCCCCGTCAGGGTAAAGCGGTTGGCGTCGTAAATGCCATCGCTTGGCAAGGTATTGCCTGGGGCTGTGACTTCATTGCCGGTCGAGAAAATCGCCACCCTGGGGCGCTGATAAACGGGTACTTGTGCCCAGCCCAACGAGGCGACCAGCCCCAGGGCGGCGGCGTCTAAACGAGTACCGGCGGTAAGGGCGACGTCGCCGATCGTGATGTCCTCTCCCGCTTGGCGCACGTTCTGGCCACGTTTGACACGCTCAGGCGCTTCAATCACGACGCTGTCGTGCTGCTCGACCAGCTGCTCGCGCATGATGACAGTATCGGTGCCGGGCGGGAGCGGTGCGCCGGTCGTAATGCGCACACACTGCCCAGCAGCGACGTTGCCCGCAAACGCCTGGCCGGCAAAGGCATCGCCTGCCAGTGCCCACTGGGTTTGGGCATTGTTCTCCCAGGCCAGGGCCACACCGTCCATCGCCGCATTGGTATTCTGCGGCACGTTAATCGTGGCGGTAATGTCTTCTGCAAGGCGCCGACCATGGGCATTCGCTAGGGCGACGCGCTCACTGACAAGGGGCCGTTCGATCAGGGTGGCAAGCGCCGTTCGCGCCTCGCTCACACTGAGCATCTGCTCGCCGAGCTCGAAACAGGACAGCGTCATGTGATGGCCTTTTTCGCGCTGGCGTCATTGCCAAGCGCTGTTTCCAGGCGAATTTTCTCTTCTTCGGTGTTCAGGTTGGCAAAGGCTTCCGCGCAGTCTGACATATCGACCCTGCACCAGGCATGGCGGGCATACCAGCGGTCGATCTTGCGTTCCCCATCGGCCAGCGTTGTTGCCAGATCATCAGCCAGAGAGGTGCGAATCAAGGCTACCACGGGGTGCATGCGTTCACCGTCAAAGGCAACGGCAATATCATGCTCGCCGATGCCCGCCACCATGCGTGCCACCAGGTCGTTGGGCAGCGCAGGGGAGTCGCAGGGCGCCACCAGCAGCCAGGGGGTTTTAGCGGCGCGCAAGCCGCTGTAGATACCCATCAGCGGCCCCTTGAAACCGCCCTCGGCGTCTTCAATGACACGGTCAGCGAACAACTCGTAGGCGTCGCTGTTGCGGTTGGCGTTGATCAGCAGTTCGGCTACCCGGCCATCGAAACGCTGAATGACATGAGCAATCAACGGCAGGCCAGCAAAGGGTTCGAGGCCTTTATCGCGGCCGCCCATGCGGCGGCCTTCACCGCCGGCGAGAACCATGCCGGTAAGTTGCTTTGCGGAAATCATTGGCGTGCCTCCTGTTTGGCTGCACGGGCGCGAGGCGGGCGTGCGGGAATGGCATCCAGCGTGAGGCGGTCTTGAGCGTTAATGGCTTGAAAGTGCTTGCCTTTGGCGCGGGCAATCAGCATGACGCCAAAGCGTTTCGCCAACTCGACGCCTTTTTGGGTCACGCCGGAGCGGGATACCAGGACGCTGATACCCATCTGGGCGACCTTGAGCACCATTTCTGAAGTTAATCGCCCCGTGGTATAGAAAATATCCGCATCGGCGCTGTCTGCCTGTTGCAGCCACTGGCGGCCTGCTAGTGTATCCACGGCGTTGTGCCTGCCGACATCTTCAACGAAATCCAGCACGTCGCTTTGCCAGCATAGCGCGCAGCCGTGCACCGCCCCGGCGCTACGGTAGGTTTCATTATAGGCATTGAGATTTTGCAGCAATTGGTAAAGCGTGGACTGGGCCAGCCGCGTGTCAGGCAGCTCGGTCAGGTCAGTCTGATCGAGGAGCTTGCCGAATACCGTTCCTTGCCCGCAACCGGTGGTAACGGTGCGAGTGCTGAGGCGAGCCTCAAGGTCGTCAGGTAAGTGGCCGGTAACGACCACAGCGGCTTCAACCTCCCAGTCCACCTGAACGACCGAAAGGTCAGCCGCGGCGCGCAGCAGCCCCTGATTACGTAGATAGCCGACTACCAGCGCTTCGGGGTCGTCACCCAGCGTCATCAGAGTGACAATCTCACGCTTGTTGAGATAAACGGTCAAGGCCCGCTCGGCGGCAATCGCCTGCCGACGGGTATCACCAAATTCGTCTACCACGTCAATCTCGGTGGTGGCCGGTAAGCGGGCTCGGCTTAGCTCCAGGGCGGGCATCCGTGATCCTCATGGTGCGTACAACGTTTGAGTTGACGATGATGGCGCTCGAAAGGCTTACTTGTCTACCTGAACCTTTCGTTCCGAATAAAGCATAAGGGCCGCCGTAATGACCGATAATCTCCGCCCGTTAAGTATTACGCTGGTCGCCGAGAACAAGCAGATCAACCGGTTTAGCCAGACACAATGGCGTATCGGTGAGGTGACGCTAGGTGAGCAGGGCCCACACGTGCTGTTTTTGCAGCTGTTCATGACCGAGCGCGCTGCCTATCGCTTTAACCTGACGGCCACCACGCCACGATTGTTCGTGCGTGCCGGTTTTACTGGACAGGCCCCTGAGCCTGCGGCGATGACGGCGAGTCAAGATGTCGCAGCCGGTTGGATGGATGGCGAGCAGCAGGTGCTGGAAGTGGCGATGCCGATGGCGATCCAGATATGGATCGAAAGCTATCTGGCCCGCCACGGTGAAGCGCCGATGGAAATTCGCAAGAAGAAACACAAGGGGGCCGGGCGCGCCAAGGAAACGCCCACCCAGGAGAAACCGCAATGAGTCGTTTAGAGCGCTGGTCGCGTATCAAGCGAGGTCTCGAGCCGGACGATCAACCATCCGCAGCAGCCCCCGAGACGAAAGACCGCAGCGAGTCACCACCACTTCCGCTGGATGAAACGGACCCGGCTAACAGGGCTGGATCGGCGGAAAATCATGAAGCAGACGATACCGAATCTGGCGAGCCCATACGACCTGCGCCACCCCCGCCCGGTAGCCTGGATGAAACCCTGCCCGACCCCGAAACGCTGGAGGCGGGCAGTGATTTCAGTGGCTACATGGTACCCGGTGTCAGTTCAGCGTTGCGGCGCCGGGCGTTAAAACGCCTTTGGGCAACAGGGAACTACAATGTGCGCGACGGTCTGGATGACTATGACCTTGACTATCGCCAGCAGTTGAAGCCCATGGCCTCCGAGCTGGCGGGCAAGTTGCGTCGGTGGGCCAAGAAAGCCGATGAATCCGTGGCCGACAAGGCCAACGATACCCAGGCCGAACAAGCACCGGCAGAGGGCGACAAGGAGCAAGTATCTTCTTCCAATGGAGATGCATCCAATCCGACTGGCTCTGAGGGAAAGGTGGCGCAAGACGACCAGTCTGATGGCTCTCATACCAAAGCATGAGATGAGTTTTAGTTTTTTTAAAACAATGACTTGAATAAATATCGGAACAACAGCGTTGAAAGTGCAAGGCGCGTTTTTCTTGGCATAGATGACGAAATCGCCATAAGCTGAGCGAATAGGCTTAAAAAAATGGAAAATGATTTTATCGCTGTGCACTAATGTTATGTATTGGTGCAGCCGATATGCCAAAATAGTTAAAAAATATGACCCACTAATATAATAAAAAATGATCCTCTGACCGTGAGAATGCATGAACCAAAGAATCCAACTGGCGTCCCTGGACGACCAGCGTAACGCCGAAGCCAGAGAAGCTGTACGCCAACGCATCTCATGGCCGGCGAACCTGACGCCCGCGAATGTGACCTATCACAGCCGTGGTCATGCGTTGGTGATTGGTCCAAGCGACGCCGCCGAGAAAGCTGCCCATGCCTTGAAGGGCAGCGGGCTCGCTTCGTTGACGTTGCTGACCATCAATACCCCCGCCGGCTCCGGTGAATCGCAAGATACCGGTTCCGAGGACACGCTGTCGTCCGACTCATCGCCACAGGGACATGCTCAACCGCTTGTCCGCTATCAAATGACGCCTGAGCAGGCCGAGGTGTTAAGCATTTCAGGCTACCTTGGCGCTTTTGCTGTCCAGTTTGATAACGACGGTACCCCGCTTAGTCTGGCTCGGGCACTCATTGATCGTGATCACTTCGATCTTGTACTGGACCTGAGCGCCCGCCCGGTGATGTCGCGCGAGTTGCCACCCCCGGGGTATGTCACCCTCGACTGGACCGATACCGAGCGGCGCCGCGAGGCGCTGGACAGCGTCGGCGAGCTGATCGGGGAGTTCGACAAGCCGCGTTATTTCCAGGTCAACAGCGATCTCTGTGCGCATTCCGCCAGCGGCAATGTTGGCTGCACGCGCTGCCTGGACGTGTGCCCTGCCGATGCCATCAGCAGCCATCAAGGGCGTATCGAATCGCAGATCGAGATTGATCCCTACCTGTGCCAGGGCGTAGGCAGTTGCACGAGTGCCTGCCCCACCGGCGCGATCGAATTTCGCTTGCCCGATACACGCCGCCAGCAGGACACGCTCTCAAGCTGGCTGGCCGCCTACCGCGAGGCGGGCGGTCAAGCACCGGTACTGCGCTTTATCACTCACGATTCCCAGGACGCCGAAAAAGCGGCGGGTGTAGTCCCCGCCGGGCACGTGCTGGATATTCCCCTGGAAGAACTGGGTGCGGCCGGTCATGACCAGTGGCTAACCGCCCTTGCCAGCGGCGCGGCAGAGGTGCGCATTCAGCGACATGCCGATATGCCTCAGCGCCTTAGCGCCTTCCTGACCGATCAGTTGGCCCAGGCTCGGACATTGCTGTCGGCGCTGGGGCATAACCCCGAACGCGTGCAACTGCTGGATACTGACGCTGCTCAGGCACGCGACGCGCTGCCATTGCTAACGCCACTGACCGACCAGCCACTGTCGTTGAATGAGCCTGAGAAGCGTGCTCGCCTGAATATCGTGCTCGCGCGCCTGGGCGAACTTGGCGAGCCCAGCGGCCAGCGACATGCCATGCCAGAGGGTGCCGCCTACGGCGGCATTCAGGTCGACAGTGATGCCTGCACCCTGTGCCACGCTTGTGTCAGCAATTGTCCAACCCCTGCGCTGTCATCCGGTGGCAATACGCCGTCGCTGAACTTCCGCGAAGCGGATTGCGTGCAGTGTGGGCTCTGCGAGCAGGCCTGCCCTGAAGATGCCATTACCCTGACTCCCGGCTTTCTGGCCACTGCCGAGCGTGAGGCTCGCCATGTGTGTCACGAAGAAGCGCCCTTTGAGTGCATCGGCTGCGGCAAGCCGTTTGCCACGGCGAGCACGGTCGCCAATATCAAGGCCAAGCTGGCTGATCATCCCTATTTTGCAGGCGACGCCATGCTGCGCCTGGAGATGTGCGAAGACTGTCGGGTGAAAGACGTATGGAAAACCATGATTCGTGATCCCGACGCCCAGTTGAAGGTATAAGCCATGACGCAAGCTGCCCCGACATTAAGCGAAGCCGATGCGTTACGAGCAGATATCTACCGGCTTATCGCCGCGCTATTGCGCGAAGCGCCCACCGAAGAGCTGCTTGGCTGGCTGGCGTCGCTCGATATCGAGCAGGACGGCAGCCGCCTGGCCGAATGCTGGCATGGGCTCAGTCAAGCCGCGAACAGCGTTGACGCAGCGAGCCTGAAGCGAGCGCACTTTGGTCATCTGGTCGGCGTGATCCAGGGCGATGTGGTGCCCTATGCCTCCTGGTACCGCAACGGTGAACTGATGGAGGCGGCACTGGTCGCGCTACGTCGCGATCTTGGTGCGCTGGGCTTCGAGCGCAGCGAGCACACAAAGGATCCCGAAGATCACCTGGCCGCGCTGTGCGAGGTGATGGCCATGCTGATCGACGCGACGAGCCCCGACCAGGCGCACTTCTTTATGCATCACCTTGCCCCTTGGGCAAGCGACTGTTTTGACGACTTAGGGCAAGTCGATACCGCTTTTTATGCAGCGCTCGGGCAGTTGGGCAGTGCTTTCATGACAAGCGAAGAGGATCGTCTGGCAATCGAGGCGAGCCATGCCCCAGTCAACATTGTGGAACCTTGACGTGACGCGCTAATGCGTTGATTCGCCCACCGGTGAGCGCGCAGCAGCCATAGCATAAGATAAAACGGCCAACGGCCATGGCAAGAGAGGAGAGCACCATGCAACAGTCACATAATCCTGAGCGCCGCCGGTTCATGAAAACCGTAGGTTTGGGAACAGCCGCTGCAGGCGCGGCCGCTACGGTCGGACACGTCACCCTGGCGCAAGCCGATAGCGCTCCCAGCGACGTTGAAAAACCAACAACCAATTATCGTGAGACCGATCACGTCCGTGCTTTTTACGCTTCCTTGCGTGACTGACGGCGGAATGCCAGGAGAATTGCCATGCGTTTAACTCGCAAAACAGACACTCCCAAAGCGCCCGGCCTGGGTATTTCGCGCCGCCAGTTTATACAGCGCAGCGGCGTAGCGACGGGCGGTGTGGCCGCACTAGGCTTTATGGGCGCGCCCATGATGCGTCGCGCGGAATCGGCTGACAAAACGCCGGTGCTGGATTCCCCCGTGGAAACCAAGCGCACGATCTGTTCGCACTGCTCGGTGGGCTGCGGCGTGTATGCCGAAGTGCAAGAGGGGATCTGGACCAAGCAAGAGCCGGCCTTTGACCACCCGATCAACCGTGGTGCCCACTGTGCGAAAGGCGCTTCGCTACGCCAGCACGGCCATTCCAGCCGCCGTTTGAAGTACCCCATGAAGCTGGTGGGCGGCGAATGGGAGCGCATGAGCTGGGAAGATGCCGTCAACGAGATTGGCGACAAGCTGCTTGAGCTGCGCGACGAGCACGGCCCCGACAGCGTTTACTGGCTTGGTTCGGCCAAGTTCAACAACGAGCAGGCGTACCTGATGCGCAAGCTTGCCTCCATGTGGGGCACCAACAACACCGACCACCAGGCGCGTATCTGTCACTCCACGACCGTGGCCGGGGTTGCCAATACCTGGGGTTATGGGGCGATGACCAACTCGCTCAACGACACGCACAACAGCAAGGCGATCCTGTTCATTGGCTCGAACCCGTCCGAAGCGCACCCGGTGGCAATGCAGCACTTCCTGATTGCCAAGGAACGCAACAACTGCCAGATCATTGTGGCCGACCCGCGCTTCACGCGTACGGCCGCCAAGGCCAACAAATACGTGCGCCTGCGTCCGGGTTCCGACGTTGCCTACGTCTGGGGTCTGCTGTGGCACATCTTTGAGAACGGCTGGGAAGACAGCGAATACATCAACCAGCGCGTTTACGGCATGGACGATGTACGCGCTGAGGTAGCCAACTTCCCGCCGAGCGTCGTTGAGGACATCACCGGGGTCAGCGAACAGGACATGTTCGACGTGGCCAAGACCCTGTCCGAAAACCGTCCGGGGTGTGTCGTCTGGTGCATGGGCGGTACCCAGCACACCACGGGTAACAACAATACCCGCGCTTACTGCATCCTCGAGCTCGCGCTGGGTAACATCGGCGTGGCCGGTGGCGGTGCCAACATCCTGCGCGGTCACGACAACGTGCAGGGGGCGACCGACCTGGGGCTGGGTTCCGATTCGCTGCCAGGGTACTACGGTCTCTCGGAAGGCGCTTGGCAGCACTGGTCCAACGTCTGGAACGTTGATTACGAGTGGCTGCAGGGCCGCTTCGACGATACCGAGTACAACGATGGCAAGCCCATGAACAGCGCCGGTATCACCGTGTCGCGCTGGGTGGACGGAGTGCTGGAAGAAGACGAGAACATCTCCCAGCGTACGGCGCTCAAGGCCATGTTCTATTGGGGTCACGCGGTCAACTCCCAGACCCGCGGCGTCGAAATGCAGCAGGCCATGAAAAAGCTCGAAATGATGGTCATCGTCGATCCCTACCCGACCGTTGCGGCCGTCATGCACGACCGCACCGACGGTGTGTACCTGTTGCCGGCCGCGACCCAGTTCGAAACCACCGGCAGCGTGACGGCGACCAACCGTTCCCTGCAGTGGCGGGACAAGGTCATCGACCCGCTGTTCGAGTCCAAGCCCGATCACGAGATCATGTACCTTTTCGCCCGCAAGCTCGGCTTTGGCGACGAGCTGGTCGCCAACTATGAGATGAACGGCGACGAACCGCTGATCGAAGATATCCTGCGGGAAATCAACGCTGGCATGTGGACCGTCGGCTACACCGGTCAAAGCCCGGAGCGCCTGAAGGAACACCAGCAAAACTGGCACACCTTCAGCTTTGAAAACCTGCGCGCCCAAGGCGGCCCGGCGGATGGCGATTATTACGGTTTGCCCTGGCCCTGCTGGGGAACGGCCGAGTTCAATCATCCCGGCTCGCCCAATCTTTATGATCCAAGCGTACCGGTGATGGAAGGCGGCATGGGCTTCCGCGCTCGGTTTGGCATCGAGCGGGACGGCGTCAATCTGCTGGCTGAAGGTTCCGCGCCGGTGAATGGCGATATCGACGATGGCTACCCGGAGTTCAACGACCAGCTGCTGAAAGACCTTGGCTGGTGGAACGACCTTACCGACGCCGAGAAACAAGCGGCGGAAGGCAAGAACTGGAAAACCGATCTGTCCGGCGGTATTCAGCGTGTCGCGATCGAGCACGGCTGCGCCCCGTACGGTAACGCCAAGGCGCGGGCAGTGGTGTGGACCTTCCCTGACGCAGTGCCGAAGCACCGTGAGCCGCTCTACTCAACCCGCCGTGACCTGGTCGACAAATACCCGACCTGGGACGACTTTGACTCCATCATGCGCCTGCCGACCATGTACAAGAGCGTACAGGACGGTGCCCCCTCGGTGGATGACTACCCGATCATCCTCACTTCCGGGCGACTGGTCGAATACGAAGGCGGCGGTGAAGAAACGCGCTCCATGTCGTGGCTGGCCGAGCTTCAGCAAGAGATGTTTGTGGAGATCAACCCGGCCGATGCCAATGATATCGGCATCAGCGATGGCGACCAGGTATGGGTCGAAGGGGCCGAAGGCGGACGCGTGAAGGTGAAGGCGATGGTCACGCCACGCGTGGACCGCAAGGTGGCCTTCATGCCATTCCACTTTGGCGGCATGTTCCAGGGCGAAAGCCTGGAGGGCATGTACCCTGAGGGCACTGCTCCCTACGTAATCGGCGAAGCGGCCAATACCGCGACCACTTATGGCTACGACCCGGTGACACTGATGCAAGAGACCAAGTGCACCATCTGCCGCATCGAGCGTGCCTGAGGCTCGCCTAGACCTGACAGCATCCACGGTGCGGGAGACATCCCGCACCGTATAAGGAGAACACCATGGCTCAAATGAAATTTATGTGTGACGCCGAGCGCTGCATCGAATGCAACGGCTGCGTGACCGCCTGTAAAAATGCCAATGATGTCGAATGGGGCATTCAGCGTCGACGTGTTGTGACACTGAATGACGGCGAAGCCGACGAGATGTCCATTTCGGTCGCCTGCATGCACTGTGACGACGCCCCCTGCATGGCCGTGTGCCCGACCGACTGCTTCTACAAGACTGACGACGGCATCGTGCTGCACGACAAGGACCTGTGCATCGGGTGCGGTTATTGCCTTTATGCCTGCCCGTTCGGCGCCCCGCAGTTCCCGCAGCAGGATGCGTTTGGCGAGCGCGGCAAGATGGACAAATGTACCTTCTGTGCGGGCGGCCCTGCCGAAAGCAAGGAAGAAGAGTACGAGAAGTACGGCGCCAACCGCATCGCCGAAGGCAAGCTGCCGCTGTGTGCGGAAATGTGCTCCACCAAGGCACTTCTGGCAGGCGATGCCCAAGACGTGGCGGATATTTTCCGTCAGCGTGTGGTGCATCGAGGCCATGAAGATGGCGCCTGGTCCAACAACCCTCAGGCCAGTGCCGACAACCTAGCCTATGATGCTGCCCGTAAAGGGTAAGGAGGCTTTCCATGAACCAGTTGACTGCTCAGGCACCCGGTGGGGTGCCGCACCTGTCTCAATGGCAAGGAGTCTGGCGCTGGCTGCTGTTGGCCTTCGCCCTGGTGTTCAGTCTGGGCGTGGCGCAGGTAGCTCATGCCCAGGAAGCTGACCCCAATCGTGAAATGAGCACGGCGGCGCCCGGCATCGATGCGGACCAGTGGCGACAAGTCCGTAGCGGCGAGACCGGTCCCAACTACCGTGATTCGCGAGCCGACAGTAACTACAACCTGATCAACGCCAGCGGTGAAACCTGGCGTCAGTGGCGTAACCGCTGGGTGTCACCCTTCGGCCTGATCGTGATTGGCGGCATGATCGTGATCATTACGCTGTTCTACCTCATCGTCGGGCGTAAACACCTTGAAGAGCCGCGATCGGGACGCAAGCTGTTCCGCTGGCCGCTATTCATGCGTGCCTTGCACTGGTCCGTGGCGTCGCTGTTTATCGTCCTGGCGCTCACCGGTCTCAACCTGCTGTTTGGCAAGTTTGTCTTTCGGGGGCTGTTTGGCGATGCCTTCTGGGGCTGGATGGTCTCGTCCTCTAAGTTGCTGCACAACTATCTGGGGCCGATCTTCAGCGTGTTGTTGATCGTGATGCTGGTCAGCCTGATCAAGGACAACATGCCCAAGAAGCACGACCTGGAATGGTTCAAGAAAGGCGGTGGCCTTGTTGGTAAAGGCCACGTGGATGCGGGCTTCGCCAACGGCGGTGAAAAAGCCTGGTACTGGCTGCTGGCCTCGGTGGGGCTGCTGGTGGTTGCCAGCGGCCTCGTCCTCGACTTCCCGAATTTCGGGCAAGGTCGCGACACCATGCAGTGGGCCAACCTGGTTCACGCTGTAGGCGCCCTGGGGCTCACGGCCGTGTCGGTCGGCCATATCTACATCGGCACCCTGGGCACTGAAGGGTCGCTGGAAGGCATGACCACTGGCTACGTTGATGAGACCTGGGCCAAGGAGCACCACAACCTGTGGTACGAAGAGGTCAAGGATCAGTCGGTTTCCGAGCAGGAACTGGCTGACCAGAAAGCATCAAACAACTCGGGTGAGTCACCCGCCCCACGCTCGTCGTAAGGCGCGCTGGAATGTCGCAAAGGACACCGCCTACGGGCGGTGTCTTTTGTTATGCTGAGCGTAATATCTATCATGGAGGTCACCTAAATGAATCAGTTTGACGATACCACCCGTACCGAGATCGAGGCGGCGGCCTTTCGCCAGCTGTTGCAGCATCTTGATGACAATAAAGACGTGCAGAATATCGACCTGATGATTCTGGCCGATTTCTGTCGCAACTGTCTGTCCAAGTGGCTGGTGAGCGCGGCGGAGGCGCGGGGCGAAAGCCTGAGCTATGAAGAGGCCCGCGAGTACGTCTACGGCATGCCTTACGATGAGTGGAAAGACCTCTACCAAGGCAAGGCAACGCCGGAACAACTGGCGGCGCTTGAGGCCCGGCAAGCGCAAAAGCGCGCCAAGGAGTAGCCCATGGAGCCGATGATTCCGCTGCGTATCGCGGTACTGACGATTTCCGATACGCGCACCGATGAGACCGATCGCAGTGGCCAGGCCCTGGTCGAACGGCTGACCCAGGCCGGTCACCAGCTGGTAGAAAAGCGTATCGTGCCGGACGACGTGTACACCATTCGCGCCGTGGTGGCCCAATGGATTGCTGACCCTGCGGTGCAGGGCGTGATCACCACCGGCGGCACCGGCTTTACCGGCCGCGATTCGACGCCGGAGGCGGTACGGGTGCTGCTCGACAAACCAATTGAAGGCTTTGGCGAGCGATTCCGTCAGCTGAGCGGCGAGGAAATCGGCAGCTCCACAATTCAAAGCCGCTGTCTCGGCGGGCTGGCCAACGCCACGGTGATCTTCTGCCTGCCGGGTTCGACCGGCGCCTGTCGCACCGGCTGGGACGGCATTCTTGCCGAACAGCTCGACAGCCGCCACAAGCCGTGCAACTTCGCCAACCTGGTGATCCCCGAGCGAGGCCAGCATGGCTGAGCTGCACTCCATTGATGATGCCCTGGCTGCGCTGCTGGCAGACGTCACGCCCATGACGGCGGAGCGCGTGGCGCTTCCCGACGCGGCCGGGCGGGTGCTGGCTGAAGACGTTACCGCGCAGCTTGATGTGCCGCCGTATACCAATAGCGCGATGGACGGCTACGCGCTGCGGGCGGGGGATGCCGGGCAGCGACTGTGGGTCAGCCAGCGGATTGCGGCGGGCACGCCTGCCACGCCGCTGGCGCCGGGCAGCTGCGCACGGATTTTTACCGGCGGTGAAATCCCCCCCGGGGCCGACTGCGTGGTCATGCAGGAGCGCGTCGAGGTGGATGGCGATGTTGCCACGATCCCTGCGGATATCCCCGCTGGCGACAATGTGCGTTTGAAGGGGCGCGATGTGCGCCAGGGGGATGTGCTGCTGAGCGCCGGTCAGAGCCTGGAGGCCGCAGCGCTAGGCCACCTGGCCGGACAGGGGGTGACAGAGGTTGGCGTTCGCCGTCGGCCGCGGGTAGCGCTGTTGTATACCGGCGATGAAGTGGTTGACCCCGGTACGCCGCTCAAGCCGGGACAGCTGTATAACTCAAACCGCCCCATGCTCACGCGGTTGCTTACAACCTTTGGCGCTGAGGTGGTTACCCAGGTCAGCGTGCCCGACGATGCTGAACGCACCCGGGAACTGCTCGCCCAGGCGGCGGAAGATGCCGACGTCGTCGTCAGCACCGGCGGGGTGAGTGTCGGCGAAGAGGATCACGTGAAAGCCTCGCTCGAGGCACTGGGTAAGCTCACGATGTGGAAGCTCGCCATTCGGCCGGGCAAGCCGTTGGCGCTGGGGCACTTGCCGCGACGCGAAGGCGGGCAGGCGCACTTTGTCGGATTACCCGGTAATCCCGTTTCCGGCTTTGTCGGCGCCTGGCTTTTTTTACGCCCGCTGATGGGCGCGCTATTAAGCTGCCCCGATCTGACAGCGCTGCCTTGTGTCACCGCGCGAGCAGAGTTTTCAACATCCACTGGCCCTCGGCAGCACTATATGCGCGTGGTCCTGACGTTTGATGCTCAAGGTGCGCATGCCAAGGCGTTTGATGATCAGAACTCGTCGGTTCTGTCCTCGTGTATTCAGGCCAATGCGCTGGCGGTCATCCCGCCGCATCGCGATATCGCCCAGGGTGATTCGGTCAGCTGTTTATGGCTGATGGGCTGAAGCATGATCAACCGTTAGACAATGGCGTGGGGCACAAAGCAGGAAGAATCCTTGGTGATGTGCCCGACGTCTTCGCGAATGCCCATGCCGCAGGCACGGTCGCCGACGACCCAACTGCCGACCAGGGCGTGATTATCACCGAAGCGTGGCATGGGGTGATACGCCTGCCGAATCCAGGGGCTATCGGTATAGGGGCCACCGACCGCTTCGCGCTGGCCCGAAGGGGTAATCAGTTCGATGTTGCTGCCTTCCCGCGAGAAAAACGGCTTGCGCACCCAGCCGGCGGGTAGCGGTGAGCTATTGGCTTTCTCGAAAAATGCCGGTAACAGGTTGGGGTGTCCTTCGAAGTGTTCCCACAGCAGCGGCAAGATACCTTTGTTGGATAACACCGCCTTCCAGGGCGGCTCAAACCAGTAAGTGTTTAACTGGGGAATCAATTCACCAAAAGCGTCGTCGGCCATTTCTTCCCAGGGATACAGCTTGAACAGCGCCTGAATGGGCTGGTCGTCGAGGTCGACGAAGTGATCGGCCGCCGGATGTTGGCCAATATCTTCGGTGTAGATAAAGGGGGCGTTGAGGCCTGCCTGCACCGCGACATCCTGCAGGTAGTGCACCGTGGCACGCTCTTCGGCGTTATCCTTGATGCACGAGAAATACAGCGTGCGGCCCTCGAGACGGTCACCCAGGTGTGCCATGGCATTGATCAGCCGCTCCTGTATCGAGTTGTATTGATCGGCGTGACGCGGCAGGATGCCCTGTGCCATGGCTTGCTCGAGCCATACCCACTGGAAGAAGCCCGCTTCGTAAAGTGAGGTCGGGGTGTCGTAGTTGAGTTCCAGCAGCTTTGCCGGGCCATCGCCGGAATAGGCAAAATCCATACGCCCGTAAAGGTGCGGCTGACCGGCTCTCCACGAGTGATGGATGCTGTCCCACATGTGCTCGGGTAGCGCTAAACGCTGCATCAAGGCATTGGAGTGGCAGACCTTGTCGACCAACTCCATGCACATCTCATGGATTGCCTCGGTGGGTGCCTCTATGTCGCGCTCTACCTGCTCCATGGTGAACTGGTAGTAGGCGTTTTCCTTCCAGTAAGGCTCGCCCTCAATGGTATGGAAATGAAAGCCCAGTTCGTGGGCCAGGGCTTTCCAGTTTTGCCGCTCAGGGATATCGATTCGTAGCATGGTGAGCTTTGCTGGCGGTTAAGAGCCCCAGCCACTCCGTGTGGATGAACGCGAGCCAAAGCCACTACGCTGTGAAGACGCGCGCACCGAACTGCGCATGGCGTCGTTACGCTGAGAGATCCGCTGGGTAGCCTGGCTTGACGCGGTGTTCCAGTTGCCCTGGTTTTGGCGATTGCGGTACACCGGCTCTTGATAAACCCGCTCGAACGAACGCCCGCGGCTGGTGTTGGACATCATGCTGCCGACCATATAGCCCATCATGGCAGGCATGAACCAGCTGCCGCCGCTGCTACCGGTTGCCGCCTGTGACTGCTCATCTGTGGGTTCGGTACAGGCGCCTTCGCCATGTTCCGCCTCACATTCTTCCAGGGTGTTAAAGCGCGGCACGTCCTCAAGCGAAGCCTCGTAGGCAGCCTCGCAGGCATTGCGCGTATAAACATCTGCGGCGACACAATCCTCGACGCTCTGGAAACTGCGCGGCTCATCAAACTCGATGTCGGTAATGTGTTCTTCCTGGGGTGGTTGTCCGCAGGCAGTCAGGCCAAAGGCGCTGGCGCCCATCATCGCGAGTGACAGGCGTGCGCTGCGTTTGCGTCTCGGCAAATGCGGTGTTTGATCGTATCTGGACATGTCAGCGGCTTCCTTTTACCACGTCATCGAGGCGGCGTTGAGCAAGCCAACGGCCACGGCGATGCTTGCCATTAAAATGCCGTAAGCCTGGTGGCCTTCGGTAATATGTTGCGAGAGGCTTTCTCCCTGCTTGCGTAGGAACAGCTTCACGCCGAAGAAGGTTGCCAACTGGACGATAAACGCAACCACGCCCCACAAAATGAAGTCGACAAAGCTGATGGAGTTGGCCATGGCGCTGTACAGCGGGATGGTAAAGCCCAGGATAGAGCCGCCGTAGGCGGTCGCGGCGGCCGCGTTGCCCTCGCGAATCAGCTTCCATTCGTGGTGCGGCGTGATGCGGCTATAGCAGTACATGAATGCGACCAACAAAATGATCGCCGCGACCAGGTAGGCAATAAAATACGGTAAACCCTGCAGATAATGCAGCATGGACGTTGTTTCCTTCGTGAAGGTTGAGAAAAGTCAAAGGGCGTCGATATCCATCGGGGCAACGTCAACGCCGACGTTATACACCACCATGAAACCACCGTCGCCATCGTTTTCGGCGCTGACCAATGCGTATTCCATGCGCTCAGCGTCCTGGATAGCGCGTTCAAAAAGCATGGCGTGGTGGGTAACGTAGCGGCTGCTAATACTGTCAGTGGTGACTACCTGTTCCTCGAATACGGCCGGCGGCGACCATTCTTGGGCGTCATCACCCCACACGCGTTGGTAAGTACAACGACGTTCGGATGTATCGGTCGAGGTAATCGTAACGGTTTGCGCGCCTGTTGGATTGGTGTGCGGGTCAGTGCCGTTGACCAGCGTATCAAACTCGACAGGGGATAGCTGCGCGACGCGATAGAAATCGAACAGTTTGTATTCGACTACCTGCTCTTGCTCGATATTGGCTTGCAACCAAGTGTCGTTATCCAGGTAAAAGCGCACCAGGTGGGCACCTTGGCCGAGATCAACATGCCCGACAGCGGCGATATGATGAAAGGCCTCGTTGTCCCAGTGAAACAGGGCATCGGGGTAGGTGCACAGGTCAATCAGTTGGATGTTGACGCGACCATCGAGGCGCAAGCCTTCCAGCGCTGCTGGGGGCATACCGTTGGGCAAACCCGGTGCTGGAGGTGGCGCAGAGGGAGCGGTGGTGGCGCGATATAACCTCTTAAGCGTCTTGAGCATCAGGCGGCCCCCTGCGCAGCAGACTGAAACAAGCGAGTTAGCTCGGCCTCTGTAAGTCGTTTGTCACCCATATAATACAGAGTGTCGCCTTTGCCTACCGCGAAATCAGCCGGAGGGTTGAGCATTTGATGCGCCTCAATGGATGGGCGCCACACCCCTAACAGTGTGATGTTGTCGCTTGATTTGGCCAGGCTCATCAGGTCGCCGTAGCGAGCTGTTTGATCGGCTGGCAGTGTGTTGGGTAAGCACCCCTGGAACTGGGTTGCGCCGTGGTCAATGGCGAGCAGCTCATTGACCACACGGCTGATGCCTGCGTCGGTGGCGGAGCGGACCAGCATTTCGATCGATAACCCCTGAGTACACTCAATACCCGGTAAGGTACGCCGCAACATGTTGGCCGTTGCCGGGTTATCGCAGTGGGCGACGACGTGGCAGCCAGCCGGCTTTTGATCGAAGACCGATAAGGCAATGGTGGCCACGCGCTCATCGGTCTCATCGTAAATAATGATGCGGCTGGCTCCTTGAATGCCCGCTCGTGCCAGCAGTTCAGTATCGGAAAAGCTATCGCCTTTGACGAACTTGATGCTGCCCGGCAATGGGTTGTCGATATCTTTGGCGACGCACAGCACAATATCGTCGGGGAGGTTAGTGTCGGCCTGCAGGATGCGAATAATATGCGCTGTTGGCTCGCCATGCCAACCGACGACGAGGGTATGTCCGTTAAGATGGCTGTAATCAGCATTACCCTGCACCAGCATTCTCCATGTTGAACTGATATTAGCGGTTGCTTTACCGATAAACGCGGCAAACAGCATAATGCCGCCGGGAATCACCCATAAGGCGGCGGCCCACTGGCCGCTGGACGTTACCGGACTATAGTCGCCATAGCCCACCGTTGTCGCCGTGGTGACGTAAAAGTACACCCATGTTCCGAAAGTCTCGGCTACCGCTTCGCTGCTCATCGCCATAAGGGCCCATGAAAGTGCCGCATGGCTGATGACCATCAACAACAAAAACATCCAACTGACATTGATCGTAGACGCCTGAAGCGCCTTGAACAGACGTAATAGAACAGGCACTGCGAGCCCCTTTAGAACAGGCCCACCCGGCAGGGCGGGCTATACCAGCAGGTTAATACTGCGTGGCATGTTTCTTGGCTTTCAGGCGTGCCAGCAAGTCGCCGCCCTTGCTGGCTGCCGCCGATACCGGCCGATTCAAGGCGTTCCTCCAGTGAGCTTCCGCTCTCTGAAGCGGCCATTTCATCAGCGGCTTGTATCTTGGCCAAGTTAGATAGCTGGCGTTTCTTGATGCGTTAAAGCGATTCCATAGCGCCACTCTAACACTGTGAACGTCCAGCGACGTAGTGAAACGCGGCAACGGGCAGTCAGTCGATAGGTGGGGTACAAATGTCTGATATTTAGAAAATTTTGTTAGAAAAACACCTCTTTAGGCGCTTGATTGCGACTAAAGACGAATAGCAGAATCGAGTCACCGTTCTAAAATCCAACGCCACTCGGTAAATTTACCTAAATCCACTGCGCTGATGTTTTGTGTAGCACGCGAGCATGCGCGACCGCCCCGAAGGATGTTCTTATGCATGCCCTCACCCTGGCGTCATTTCTATTCTTCACTTGTTTAGTGGCCTTTATTACCTGGCGCATTACGCGAAGGGATGATCACAGCAGCACCAGCGGCTATTTCCTGGCAGGTCGGACGCTGACGTTTCCCTTGATTGCCGGGTCGCTGTTGATGACCAATCTGTCCACCGAGCAGATGGTGGGGCTGAACGGCTCAGCCTTCAGCGATGGCCTGAGCGTAATGGCCTGGGAAGTGGTAGCAGTCATTGCCCTGGTGGCGCTGGCGCTGTTCTTCCTGCCGCGCTTTTTAAAAAGCGGTATTGCGACGTTGCCCCAACTATTGCTGATCCGCTTTGATAAAGGCACGCAACTGATCGCCAACGTGATCTTCCTGATTGCCTACGCGGTGATTTTGCTGCCGATTATTCTCTACTCGGGTGCGATAGGGCTGCAGGGCATGCTCGACCTGCCCGCGCTGACGGGTATCGAATCACCGACCACGCTACTCTGGCTGACGGTATGGGTCGTAGGGATTGTGGGCGCCATCTATGCGCTGTTCGGCGGGTTACGCACGGTCGCGGTATCCGACACTCTTAACGGCGTTGGTCTTTTGATCGGTGGCTTTGTGATCGTCTACTTCGGCCTGCAAGCCGTCAGCGGTGGTGAAGGCATCATGGAAGGCTGGAATACACTGAAAACCAGCAATCCTGACAAGCTCAATTCGATCGGCGGTAGTGATCAACAGGTGCCGTTCTTCACGCTTTTCACCGGTGTCTTCCTGATCAACCTGTTCTACTGGACGACCAACCAGCAGATCATCCAGCGGACCTTTGCCGCTAAAAACCTGGCGGAAGGCCAGAAGGGTGTCCTGCTGACGGGTTTCTTCAAGCTGCTGGGCCCAATTTATCTGGTACTGCCAGGGATCATTGCCTACCACCTGTACGCCGATGATGGCATTCGCGCCGATGAAGCTTACGGCCATCTGGTGTTTAACGTGCTGCCGCCGTACCTCACCGGTTTCTTTGCCGCGGTGATGGTCGGGGCGATCCTGTCGTCGTTCAACTCCGCGCTGAACAGCACGACGACCATCTTCAGCTTGGGTATCTACAAGCAAGTCCTCAAGAAAGACGCCACAGAGGAGCAGGTGGTGAAGTCGGGCAAGGTGTTTGGTTGGATCATGGCCATTACCACCATGACCATTGCGCCCTTACTGGCAGGTCAGGAAAGCCTGTTCGGCTACTTGCAGAAGATGAATGCCATCTACTTCATTCCTATCCTGGCGGTGGTGCTGGTGGGGCTTTTGACCAAGCGTGTACCGCCGATGGCGGCGAAAATTGGCTTGGTAGGTGGCTGTTTGCTGATCGCCGCGGGCTATTTCGTGCCACCCTTCGACAAGCTACCCGCCGTCATGCATGAGTTCCACTTTGTCGCGGCGGTATTCGTGCTGCTGGTGGCGGTGATGCTGGTGATTGGCAAGCTACGTCCGCGCGAGACCGACTGGGTCCAGGAGCACTCTGGCGATGTTGACCTCACCCCGTGGAAAGGGGCGGTGCCTGCCGGTATCGTACTGGTGCTGCTGGTCATCATCATGTACGCCTCGTTCGCCGGTTAAGCGCGCCACGACGATTCGACCAACCGACAAACGCCCCGTTTCCTGTGCCTTGCAGGGAGCGGGGCGTTTGCTTTACTGCGTCAAGCTGACTGGTAAGTATCGTGGAAGCGTTTGCGTAGCTCGTTCTTTTGCACCTTGCCCATGGTGTTGCGCGGCAAGGTATCGATGAAGAACACGCGCTTGGGCTGCTTATACTTGGCAAGTTTTCCCTGCAGGTGGTCTAGGATGGTGGCTTCGTCGAGGTCCGCCCCCGGCTGGGTGACCACGGCGGCGGTGACGCCTTCGCCAAAGTCCGGGTGGGGCAGGCCAATCACCGCAGACTCGGATACCCCTTCCAGTTCGTCGATGACCTGTTCTATTTCCTTGGGATAGACGTTGTAGCCACCCGAAATCACCAGGTCTTTATCCCGTCCAACGATATGCACATAGCCCTGCTCGTCGACCTGGGCAAGATCGCCGGTAATGAAAAAGCCGTCTTCAAGCAACTCCTCGCGGGTTTTTTCCGGCATTCGCCAGTAGCCGATGAACACGTTGGGCCCACGAATCTGCAGCATGCCGATCTCGCCGGGGGCGACCTCATCGCCGGTTTCCCTGTCGGTGATGCGTATTTCCACGCCGGGCAGCGGCCTACCCACGGTGCCCGCGCGGCGCGCACCATGGTAGGGGTTAGAGATGTTCATGTTGGTTTCGGTCATGCCGTAGCGTTCGAGAATGGCATGCCCGGTCTTGGCCTCGAAGGCCTCGTGGGTTTCGGCGGTCAGCGGTGCTGAACCGGATACGAACAGCCGCATGTTGGCGGTGACGTCAGGTGTCAGGCGCGAGTCCTGAACAAGGCGCGTGTAGAAGGTGGGTACGCCCATCATCACGTTGCCGCGGGGTAGTTCCTCGAAAATCACGTCGGCGTCAAACTTGGGCAGAAACAGCATGCTGGCACCGGCCATCAGGGTGACGTTGCACGCTACAAACAGCCCGTGGGTATGAAAAATCGGCAGCGCGTGGATCAGGCGATCCTCGGCGCTGAAGTGCCAGGCCTTGGCCAGGGTTTCGGCATTGGAGGCCAGGTTCTGGTGGGTCAGCATGGCCCCCTTGGAGCGCCCGGTGGTGCCCGAGGTGTATAGAATCGCCGCCAGGTCGCGAATATCCAGCTCGGCGATTTCATCATGGGGGGCGGCGCTCGCCGCTTCGTCCATCAGGCTACCATCGGCTGCGCTGCCCAGAGTGACAACCGCCGGGCATCCGGTGTCGGTGGCAATGCGGCGTGCCTCGTCGACGTCGGCAGGCCGACAGACAAACAGCGCGGGCTCGGCATCGCTCAGAAAATAGCGAATTTCATCGCCGGTGTAACCGGTGTTGAGGGGCAAATAGACACCGCCCATCCGCAGGCAGGCAAGGTATAGCAAAATGGCTTCGGGGCTTTTGTCCACCTGGACCGCCACACGATCCCCCTGGCGTACGCCAAGAGCGGTCAGAGCGCCGGCAAGGCGGGCGCTTTGGCTCAGCGCATCGGCGTAGGAATAGCGGCGGCCTTCGCGGGTGGTGATAAAGTCGGCGTCCCCGCGCTTGCGCATCTGAGTGGCAAAGGTGGCAAACAGATTGTGGTTCATTTGGCAGGTTCTCCCTTGGCCAGCTTGCGCGCCCGCTTGGCGAGGTCGCGCACGTCGCTCGAGCAGGCAATGGTGCCCTTGGCGGTATAGTTTTCGTGGTTACGCTCGATGTCGTCGAGCACATAGAGGTAGTTGACCATCAGGCCGGCGGCCTGCTTTAGGCCTTTTTCGGAAATATCGCCAAGCCAGTTGATACGCTGAAGCTTGGCGCCATTGCCCAGGTGAAAGCGGGCAACGGGGTTTAGGGGCAAACCATGGCGGTTTTTTTCGTCGGCCAGATAGTGGGCAGCGAGCGGTTGTAGCGTTGCTTTGAGCCGTTCCTGACGCTGTGTATCCTGATGCCATCCCGGCGTATCGAGCTCTGCCAGGGTGTCACGGACGCTGGACGGCCAGTGGTCGTTTTGTCGCTGTTCGCTGAGCCATTGAGCAAACCCGGGTACCGGTGAAAGCGTCACGAAGTACTTCAACTGGGGAAGCTCCTGGGAAAGCTCCTGTACCACCTGCTTGATCAGGAAGTTACCAAACGAAATACCACGCAAGCCGGTTTGGCAGTTGCTGATGCCAAAGAAGGCGGCACTGTCGGCATCGTCGGGGTCATCCACGCCATCCTGCCCGGAAAGGATGGGCTGAATGCGGCTTGGCAGACCTTTATGAAGGGCGACTTCTACAAAGATGAGCGGTTCATCGCCGATGGCAGGGTGAAAGAACGCAAAGCATCGGCGATCACGGGCGTCCAGGCGGCGCCGCAAGTCGTCCCAATCCTGAATTTCGTGTACCGCTTCGTAACGAATGATTTTCTCGAGAATCGATGCGGGCGTGTTCCAGTCGATGCGCTTGAGCATCAAAAAGCCGCGGTTGAACCAGGAGCCGAACAGGTGCGCAAAGTCGTCGTCGATGGGCGCAAGGTCGGGCTGATCGCGCAGCATACCCAATAAATCCTGACGCATGTTGACCAGTTCGTAGGTGCCGTCGCTGGCGAAGTTGAGCCGCCGGAAAAGCTCCTGGCGAAGCGGCTCGCAGGCTTCGAACAGCGTCTGCAGGGAGCGGTTGTCCCGCGCGTCGCGGTAGGCTTCGTAGGCACTGTCAATCTGCTCGGGCTCGGCGGCGAAGTCCTCGGCGAGGCGTTTGAAGAAACGCTGCTTTTCTTCTTCGGAAAGGCGCCGGTAGATCGCCAGGGCGCGGCTGGCCAGGGCGATGCTGGAGGCTTCGCCGTCGCTCTCCAGTAGCGCCTGGCAGGCCTTGACCAGATGCGTATGGTCCACCGCTGAGGCGACAGACTGACGCCGCCGCAACAGTGCGTCGCGCTGGGTAATGTTGTTGAACAGTTCCTGAAGAAACATCATGTTCATGATCGTACTCCTTTCAGCCCATGATCAGGTTGGGCAGCCATAGAGCTAGGCCGGGGAACAGGCACAGCAATAGAATGGCCAGCACCATGCACAGCGCATACGGCAGGCTGCCCATCAGGATGTCGCGCAGCGAGATATCCGGTGCAATGCCCTTGATAATGAACAGGTTGAGCCCGACCGGCGGGGTGATAAGGCCGATTTCCAGGTTGATGGTGAGTACCACCGCGAACCAGTAAGGATCGAAGTTTGCCGCCAGGATGATCGGCAGCAAAATCGGCGCGGTCATCACGATCACGGCTACTGGCGGCAGGAAGAAACCCGCGACCAGCAGGAAGACGTTGATGACCCCCATCAGCACCCAGCGATTGACCTCCAGGTCGGCGATTGCTGCGGCGACGGTCTGAGTAATGAACATCGACGACAGCGCATAGGCGAACACCTCGGCGCAGGCGATAACCAGCATGATCATCACGCTTTCGCGCAGGGAGTCGCGCATGATCAGCTTGATCGGACCGATCTGCCACATGCGGTAGATCAGGATAGCCAGCATCAGACACAGGAAGGCGCCGACGCCCGCCGCTTCGGACGGTGTCGCGACGCCGCCGTACAGTGCGAACAGAATACCGGCCACCACCCCGAGGAAGGGCAGGACACGCACCACGGCTTTCATGTTGCTGTCGACATTCTGCTGGACGGTGTTCTTGAGCTTTTCCGCGGAGGCCGCCAGAGGATTGGCGTAGCCGCCCGCCAGCTTGCAGGCGATGATCGTCCAGATCATGAACAGCCCAGCCAGCATGAAGCCCGGCACAACGCCGGCGATAAACAGACGGCCGATGGAGGTTTCGGTGGAAATGCCGTAGATAATCATGGTCACGGACGGTGGAATCAGTATCCCCAGCGTGCCACCAGCGGCAATACAGCCGGCGGCGACGCCGTCGGGGTAGCCCCGCGTGCGCATTTCAGGAATACCCATCTTGCCGATGGCCGCACAGGTGGCGGGGGAGGAGCCGGACAGCGCGGCAAAAATCGAGCAAGCACCAATATTGGATACCGCAAGCCCCGCCGGTAGCCGTCCCATCCACAAATCCAGCGAGCGATACAGATCGCGCCCGGTGGGCGAGGACGCCACGGCCGCGCCCATCAGAATGAACATGGGGATCGCCACAAAGCCGAATTCAGCAATACGGTCGAAAAACGTTTCCCCGAAGTAAGTCAGTTCGGGAAGGCCGCGGTCATAGAGCAGCGCCATCAGCGAGACACCGCCCAGGGCAAAGGCAATCGGCGTGCCGATGGCCATCAGCACGATCAGGCCCACGGCCACGATAATACCCAGCGTAATCGGATCCATGGTCAGCCCTCCCCGCGCAGAATGTCGGCGACGTACTGTAACGCCAGCAAGGTCGTACCGACCGCCACAGGAAGCAGCGCCGGCCAAAGCGGTGGGTTCCACACCGAGCCGGTTGTCCATTCGCCGTGGAGCGCTTCGAAGAGGTAGACCCAACTGGCGTAGGCAAGCGCGGCGCAGAACGCGAAGCCAAACAGCGAGGCGATGGTAAGCATGATCTTGCGGCCCAGGCCGCCAATGGCATCGGGTAAGATGGTGATGGCCACGTGGCCTCCGGTCATGAGTACATAGGGGCTGCCCATCAGCATCGCCCCAGTCACGGAAAAAATCGTAAATTCGGTTTGCCAACTGGTGCTCCAGCCGAGCACGTAGCGCGTGAACACCATGTGACAGATGGCCAGCACCCCGGCGATAAACAGGGCGCAGGCGATGTAGGCTGAAAAGCGAGAAAGCTGGTCCATTGTCCGGATGTAGCCACCTATCAGGCCGCTGCGTGTTGCCGGAGTGTGCGTTGTGGTTGCCATACGTCCCTCATCAAGCGGTGTCATCAAGCGGGGTCATCAGATCGGGTAAGTCATCAATCATGCCGACCATCCCGCAGGATGGTCGGACAGGTTAAATGCAGCGTGACTTATTCGACGGCTAGCGCCGCATCGATGATGGCTTGGCCGTTAGGGACGTTTTCGGCGAAGTTTTTATACGAGGTTTCACGGGCGATCTCGAGCCAGGCGTTGTAATCCTCTTCGGTCATCTTGACGACCTCAACACCGTTTTCCTCGTAGACGTCGACCATCTGCTGGTCAATGGCGGCGGCCTCTTCGGCAAAGAACGCCTCGGCTTTTTCGCCAGCGTCCATCAACGCCGCCTGCTGCTCATCGTTGAGGCCCTGCCAGACTTGCTCGGAGATCAGGATGGGTTCGTACATGAACCAGAGGGCAAAATCGCCGGGCTCGGTCAGGCACTCGACCTGTTCGTACAGACGATAGGACACAAACGACATGGAAGAGGTGTTGGCGGCGTCGAGTACGCCGGTTTGCATGGCGGTGTAGATTTCCGATGACGGCATTGAGGCGATGGACGCCCCGGCGGCCTCGAGCATTTCTTCAAATGCCGGCCCCGCTGCACGGAAAACCTGACCGTCCACGGTGTCGGGCGAGGTGATGCACTGCTCGCTGGAGGCAAAGCCGCCGGACAGCCAGGCATCGGCCAGCACGCGCGCACCGCCTTCCTGAATGACATCCTTGATCATGTCCATGTATTCCGAATCATTAAGACGCTGGGCGTGCTCGTGGTTGCGCACGAGGCCGGGCATCAGCGTGGCGGAAAACTCCGGGTGACGGCCGCTGGCATAGTCGAGCGGCAGTGAGGTGATATCCAGCCGCCCCCGCGCCAGCGCGCCCCATTGCTCGCGCGCCTTGAACAGTGATTGGCCAGGGTAGACTTCTATTTCAAGGCCGACGTCAGCGTTGGCCACTTCCTCGGCCATCATCTGGACCATTTCGTCGCGCACATCGCCCTGGCCACCAGGAAACTGGTGGGATGCGCGCAGTACGGTATTGGCTGAGGCGTGCGAAGCGGCGATTGCCAGTCCTAAAGCGGCGGCAGTGACTAGGTGGTTACGTTGCATGTGGCGTCTCCAACGGTTGTTGTTGTGGTCTTGGATTGGCTTTTATGTATTCATCAGTCGAGCTGATATATACATCAATAGGCGCTACGTATGCTAATGTCAACTTTATGACATATTCTTTATGTACAATTTAGCGCTGCCAATAAAGGGGGTGACGCATGCCAGGCTCGAAACGCTCCAACGCCCAGCGGCTCAAGGATTCACTGGAAGACGACATCATTAACGGACGCCGTTCGCCCGGCGAGCGGCTTGATCCGGAAACCCTGGGGGCGGAGTTCAACGTCTCACGCACCCCGGTTCGAGAGGCGATTCAGCAACTGGTGGCCAGTGGTTTGGTGACGGTCTCCCCCAAAAAGGGCACCTTCGTTGCCAGGGTAGGCATCGACCAACTGATCGAGATGTTTGAGGTCATGGCCGAGCTGGAGGGTATGTGCGGTCGGCTGGCCGCACGGCGCATTACCGATCAGGAGTTGTCTGCCCTGCGTGAGGCGCATCAACGCTGCGAAGCGGCAGCGCTGGCGGGGGACACCGATGAGTATTACTACGAGAACGAAGGTTTTCACGATTGTATCTACACGGCGAGCCACAACACCTTTCTCGCCAGCGAGGCACGCCAGCTCAAGCAGCGCCTGAAGCCGTATCGACGGTTGCAACTGCAGGTTCGCCAGCGCGTGCACAACTCGCTCAGCGAGCACCAGGCTATTTTCGATGCCATCGAATGCGGCGATGCGGTACGTGCCCAGCAGGCGCTCAGCGATCACGTATTGATCCAGGGCGAGCGCTTCAGCGACTTTGTGTCCAGCGTGCGCCGGATGGAAGGCGCGCCCGTCAGCCAAACGGGGTGAACGGCTAATGTCTTAATCGGTGGGGTAATGGTCCTTGCCGACATTTCGTTGAACGGTGACACTCTCTTCTATCGACTGAAGGCTTCTATCGTCTGAAGGGAGAACCACCGTGTCCCGCCATATTGCGCTAATCGCTTATCCCGACTGCCAACTGCTCGATGTGAGCGGCCCCTGGCAGGTATTTGCCACGGCTAATGAACTGAGCCAACGTCCGCTCTATCAATTGACGCTTGCTGCCGATGTGCCTGGCAAGTTGATGACCAACGGCGGTTTGGCGCTTGATGCCAGTCATTCCCTCGACCAGCTGGCAGCGTTACCGCCGCTGGATACCCTGCTGGTGGCGGGCGGCAGCGGCGTGGCCCGTCAATGCGAGACGCCCGAGATGCTGGCGACGCTGCGCGCGCTCGCCCCGCAGGTACGACGCCTGGGATCTATCTGCAGTGGCGCTTTTTTGCTGGCGGCGGCTGGGCTTCTGGACGGCCTGCGCGTGACCACCCATTGGCGATACGTCGACGCGCTGGCCAACGCCTACCCGTCACTCAAGGTAGCGCCGGACGCACTCTACGTTGAAAGCGGCGGACGCTACACCAGTGCTGGCGTAACGGCGGGGATCGATCTGGCACTCTCGTTGTTGGAAGCCGATCACGGCGCCGAGCTTGCCGGGCGCGTGGCCCGCGAGCTGGTGGTGTTCTTGCATCGCCCTGGCGGGCAATCCCAGTTCAGCGAGATACTGCGCGGCCAGCAATCCGCGGGCCCGCTGCGCCGCCTGCTTGACCACTTGCATGCCGACCCCGCTGGCGAACATGCCGTGGATCAAATGGCGGCTTTCATGGCCGTTACGCCGCGCCATCTGTCGCGGTTGTTCAGGCGGTATCTGAACACCACACCGGGCGCTTATCTGACGCAGTTGCGGCTCGAACAAGCTCGCCTTGCCTTACTCGACACGCATCAGCCCGTCGCGTTGGAGCGGTTAGCAGCGCGCTGGCGGCTGGGCGGTGCCGAGCAGCTGCGCCGACAGTTCCAGCGCTACTACGGGGTCTCCCCCTCCGTCTATCGCCAACGCTTTGCGTCTTCCCATGCGGATTCCACCCTGGAGCATCACTCATGCCTTTAACCGTCACTCTGTTATCGCTCTGCCAGGCGCTGCTGGTCACTGGTAATGTCCTGCTGATTGCCGTTTCGCCGTTGATCGGGGCCTCTCTGGCGCCCAGCGCGTCATTGTCCACTGCACCGGTTGCCACCCAGTGGCTGGGATTGATGTGCGCCACCATTCCCGCCTCGCTGATCATGGCCAGGCTGGGCCGCAAGCGCGGGTTCATGCTGGGCAACATAGTGGGATTGGTGGGCGCGCTGGTGGCCGTTCAGGCGTTGATGAGCGAACGTTTTGGGCTGTTCTTGCTGGCGACCTGGTTGATCGGCATCGGCATTGGCTTTGGTCAGCTGTATCGCTTTGCCGCCGTGGAGGCGGCGCCTGTGCACCTGCGTGATCGGGCGATTGGCTTGGTGATGGGCGGCGGTGTCCTGGCCGCGTTTGCCGGGCCGTGGCTTGCCAGAGTCAGCCGGGAACTGGGTGAGGTGCCGTTTCTGGGCAGCTTTGCCGGTCTGGCTGCCATCTACGCCCTGGCGTTGGTGGTGCTGATCCTGACGCAATTACCGCCCGCTTCGCGCACCCACGGTGAAGGCACCGCCTTGCCGATGGGCAGGATAGTCCGCCAGCCCGGGTTTATTGTGGCGGTGAGCGCGGCGATGGTCGGTTACGGCGTGATGAATCTGGCCATGACCGCAACGCCGCTCGCCATGGCGGGAGCGGGGCACGACTTCAACCACGTCTCGATGACCATTCAGTGGCACGTGGTGGCCATGTTCTTGCCTTCGTTCTTTACGGGTCACTTGGCCACTCGCTTCGGTGCCAAACGGATCATCGTGGTAGGCTGCCTGCTATTGGTGGCAAGCGCACTGGTCGCTCAGTTGGGTATCAGTCTCGCCGGTTTCAACGTGGCGCTGATGCTGCTGGGCCTGGGGTGGAACTTTACGTTCCTGCCCGCCACCGGGCTGCTCACCGAAAGCTACCGGCCGGTGGATAAAGCCCGTACTCAGGCCGCCAACGAGTTTCTGGTGTTTGGCACCGCCGCTACCACGGCTCTGATGGCGGGGCCATTGGTCAGCAGCCTGGGCTGGGCAATGCTCAACCTGCTGTTGATGCCTGTCGCGCTGGTGCCCGTGATGGTGCTGGTGTGGCAGTACCGAGCCCGGTTGGCAAATGCCACGCGGTGATCGTCAAGGCGCTTGGCACGAGGATGCAGGCGTTGCCGGGTGTCTCCCGGCAGTCGGCCAGCGGTTCGGATTACTTCTCTACACACACGAACGAGCAGGAACACTCATGATTGCCAAACGGGAACGCGGCAAACTGGAGCGCCAGCTAATTGCTGCGCTGACCGATGCCTGCGAACAGGCCAAAGCGGAGGTGGTTGGGTTTGTCTGGCTGACCCACTGCGTTGACTATCAGAACTTCCCCGCAAGCCTTGTCGTTATCTGGGTATTTGATACTGATGCACACCTGGCTTCAGCGCTGAAAGGAGGCGACAAGCATCGCCTTCATGACCTTACGGCCAATGCCCTGGTTGATGCGGGCGTGGCAATCGACAGCGTTAGCCAGCATATCGATTTCGATAGTGAGCAGTCGTGCCAGCATACTCACGGTGGCGACTGGCAGCGCCGGTTGCGCTCCCGTGCCGCGAGGCACTGATGGCCAAGAAAATCGACAGTCCCTGCATCTCGGCTTGCCAGTTGAAAGGAGGCATGTGCACTGGCTGTGGGCGCAGTATTGAAGAGATCCGCCACTGGAAGTCGATGAAGCGGCCCGAAAAACTATCCGCCATCAAGCGGGCCGAACAGCGGCGCAAAAAACTCAACAAATAGCGTTTAGGCTTGGGTTGGTCACCGCTCAAGCTGTTACCAATGGCCGCCACTGGCCAGAGGCAGTGACGGTAACGACGTGGTAGCCTGGGGCAAAGCCGACCTAGGAGCCCTGTCGTTATGCTTGAAACATTCAGCCACAGCGCCCTGGCTGGTCAGTTCTTTGGCCTGGTCGCCCTGGTGATTTGCCTGGTGGCATTTTCAAGCAAGCACGATGACCGCCTGCTGGTGCTGCTGATCTCGGCCAACGTGGCCTTTGCGCTGCAGTTTGTGTTCTTCGGGAGCTGGACCGCCGCTGCGCTGACGGTGCTGGTGATCGTACGCATCGTGCTGGCTCGGCGCTTTCTGGGCAGCAAGCCGGTCATGGCGGGAGTACTGGCGGTCAGCGGTATCGCGGCATGGCTTACCTGGCAGAGCTGGATCGACGTCTTGCCCCTAACGGCCATGGTGCTGGGCACGCTGGGCATGTTCCTGCTGCGCGGCATCGCCATGCGCGTCTTCCTGGGGCTGGCGGCCCTGGCATGGATGCTCAACAACCTGCTGATCGGCACGATTGGCGGCACGCTTGCCGAAGCCCTGATCGTGGTCACCAATATCATTACCATCATTCGGCTGGCGCGCGCCAAGCGCAAATACCCCGAGGTGTTCGAGGGCGTCGAGCAACACGACCCGTCCGCCTAGCTGCTATGCTGAAAGAGGTTTTAACCTAGCGAGGAGCGCGGCCATGGCCGGTGGATGGGCAAAAGACGGCGCTGAACAAGCGCAGATAGAAAGCACCTTGGAAGACGCGGTGCAGCGAGCCCGCAGCCAATTGCCCCGGGGCGAAAGCCTGGACACCTGCGAAGAATGTGGCGAGCCGATCCCCGAGCCCCGCCGCAAGGCCATTCCTGGCGTTCGGCTGTGCGTGGACTGCCAGGCGGCCGTGGACAAGAAGCAGGCAAGCGTCAGCGGCTATAACCGTCGAGGCAGCAAGGATAGCCAGCTGCGCTGAACGGTCTTCCTTGTCGGCTAGGCATCGTGATTGGTGTCCGGCAGTTGCTTGAAGTAGATATAGCGATGCAGGCGAATCGCCGGGCGTAACAGCAGCTGCACGCTGCCGATCACGAACAGCCAGACGCCCAGTGTTCTGAGGCTGCCTTCGTAGAAAAAGCAGACGCTGCCGATGGTGAACCAGATCCCCAACATGAAATCATTCAGAATGCTCAGCGCTTCATAGCGTTGGTGCACCACCAATTCCCTGTGTCCGAGTGTGAACGTCCAGTCGCGTGTCTTGGGGTCCTGTTCGCGCTGCATGCCTTTTCTCCTTAATCAATAGCGGATGCTTTCGCCGAGAGGCTGATGAGCGCCTCATACAAAAGTGTCACACGCGTTTAATCAGCGTCGGCGTATCCATTATAACTTGATCCTGAATCCGTGAGACCGGCCCCCGGAAGCACTTCTAACCCACTGACCTGCATGGCAATATAGCCATTATCGCCATTCACCCAGACAGTGCCATGCCCAACATAAAGTTCCGCGCCAGTTGCCGCACCCTCACCAGCCACGCCGGGCTGTCCATCATCGGGCAATGCTTCGAGATCGCTGGCGTCGACAGCATCGACAGCCGCTTCCCCACCACGCTGGGCATGCGCACCAGTGACGTGATCAAGAGCTACCTGGGCCTGCTGTGTCTGGGCATGAGCGACTATGACGCTGTCGAGAACTTCCGCCGCGACAAGCCCTTCCAACAACTGCTGACCCTGCAGAAGGTGCCGAGCGCGGCGACGCTGCGACAGCGGCTGGAAAAACTTGCCGCCAACGACCTGCAGGCGCGCACCGCCACCTGGTCCACGACCCTGCTGTCACTGATCGAAGCACCGATCACCGCCGAGACGACGCACGTCTGCCTGGACATCGACACCTTCGTCATGGACAACAGCAACTCGAAGAAGGAAGGCGTCTCGCGGACCTACCAGAAGGTCGATGGCTACACCCCGATCGCCGCCTATCTGGGCAACGAAGGGTGGTGCCTGGGTCTGGAACTGCGGCCTGGCAAGCAGCACACCATGAAGGAGAGCAACGCCTTCCTGGAGCGGGTACTGCCTCGCGCCCAATGCYTGACCAAGCAACCGATCCTGTTACGCGAGGACAGCGGCTTCGACAGCCAGGCGCACCTGGCGCTTCTCGAACAGCAACGCCAGGTCTTTGCCGACGAGGGGCGCCGGCTCGACTATGTCGTCAAATGGAACCCGCGYGGCTCGGCCACGGCTGATCGAGATACCTGGCTGGCGGTGGCGGCGGACTACTGGGAAGAGCTGCGTCCTGGCAAGCGCCAGGCGCTGTGGMCGCAGACCGTCTCGATCCACGACGACAACAAGACCGAATACGTCGTCCAACGCGTGATGCGCCTGGTAGAGCGCACCGCCGATSGCGATGGCCAGTTGCTGCTCGAACCGGACTATGAGTTGGAAGGCTGGTGGACCAGCCTGGACGAGGCGCCGGAGGCGGTGATCAARCGCTACCAGGCGCATGCCACCCATGAGCAGTTTCACAGCGAGATCAAGACCGATCTCGACCTGGAGCGCTTGCCGTCCGGCAAGTTCGCCACCAACGATCTGATCCTGCATCTCGCCCAGTTGGCCTACAACATCCTGCGCCTGATGGGACAGCTGGGCATGACCGGCGAGCTGAGCCCGGTTCGCCACCCGGCCAAGCGGCGCCGGCTGCGCACCGTGCTACAAGAGYTGGTGCACCGTGCGGCTCTCGTGATTCACAAGGCACGGCAGATCATCCTCGACTTCGGGCAGGATATCGGGCGCATGACGGTGCTCAAGACGCTGCGGAGCCGACTGCGTTATCCACGAGGAACGCCATGCTGACCGTCAATCGGCGACACTCTATCCACAAGCAGTTCCAAGCGACACGCGATCGCCAGATATGTCGTGCCTGGCGGGTGGAAAGGCATGACAAAACGGGCCGTCAGCACCGATCAGCACGGTGGGTTTTGGCAATAACGGGCTTGCGAAAGCCAACTTGCACGGGGCGAATGATCAAAAAGTGCTCGCTGGCGGTGATAGGGAAAGTGTCGGCGCCGGCTTCACGGATTCAGGATGTTGACAGTATTCTCGTTTTTATAGATAAAGTAAGGCTAATTTCTGAAAAGTTAAATCACAAGATATTGTATAAACAAAATTGCTTTCATCCAGAAGAAGAAGTTTTAGAAATATACGATGCGGCAAGTATTCTATCGAGTGTGCTTGTTAATCATGAGGAGTCTTTGAAGAGTAATTCAAAAATAAGTTTAATATTGGATTGTGAAGGTCCAGAAGCTATAGACAAGATGAAGATAGGGTCTTCAACAGATTTAAGGATAGAAGAGGAGGGGAGAGTGCTGAAGATTTTTGATGAAGAAGTATCGTTACCTGATAAGATTACATATATAAAGTCTGTATATTTAAATCCATTAGATGATTTGAAGAGAGCTAAAAAAGGGAGTGAGGTTTCCTTTGAGTGTCTTCCTGCTAAAGGGCATAAAATTGAATATGAGTATAAATTAAATGAGTAAGTGTTATGGTATGATGTTGAATAAACCTTATGCGAAATTATTTTTTATCGATTATAGAAATTAAGAGAAGAAGATACTATGAGAAAAGAGGATTTACTACTTCAAATAGCCGAAAAGGGATATGACGTAGGCTTTGGAGCTAAAAAGCACTTGGCTACTTATGATATTATCAGCAAAGCACCTGGCTGGATATCTTTCATTTCGATATCTATAGGTATTGTTGCTTTAGCCACTAATTTTGAGCTTGATTCTTTTTCATCCGCTTTACTGATCATTTTTGGTATATCTGCACTATACATTGAACCTTATCGTGCGGAAAAGAAAAAATATGAATCGGTAGGAAAAAAGATGACTAGTCTTTTTCATAATTTAAAAGAATTATCAGCAAGGGTTGAAAGCGATGATGACTTTAATTCCAATAAGTATTTGGATGAATTGCAGAAGATAGATAAGAAATTCCAAGATATAGCGATAAGTAAGCAGGTTTTCGTCAGCGATGCTTATGCACATTATAAATTTTTTGGACAGATGCAGATAGAGTGGATTGACAGAATAAGACCGTTTTCTTTGTGGAGAGACAAGATCCCATTCACTGCTTATCCCTTTCTAGCTTTCATTCTTTTAGCCGTTATTATTATTTTCATTTTAAAGGGGTAGGTAATGAGTAGCCAGCTATTTTCTCAGTTTCGTGAAAACCTTGCCGTCAAAAATGCAGAGTCAATTTCAACCAGCTACAAAAGAATAACAAAATCGTTAAATAAAAAATTCTGGAATACTGATTCTGAGTTTTCTCATTGTCGCCAAGTCGGCTCTTACGGACGTTACACTGCAATAAATGGTGTAAGTGATTTGGATATGATATTTGAACTTCCTTGGAGTTTGTATAGTGAAGTTCAGGGCTATTCAGGAAACAAGCAGTATAAGTTGCTTTCAAAGGTTTGTAATGCACTTAAAGACACGTATCATAATTCTGATATACGAGTTGATGGTCAGATTGTTGCAGTAAAGTTTACGAAAGGCCATGTTATTGAGTTGGTTCCAGCATTTAAAAATATTGATGGAAGTTATAAGTTTCCAGATACAAATGATGGAGGTAAGTGGCGAGAATGCGATCCTGTCGCTGAGCAAGATAAGATGAAAGAAATAAACGATTTGAAGAATCGAAATCTTCGAACTCTTTGTAAGATGGTTCGTGCTTGGAAAAATGAACATGGAGTGCCATTGAGTGGAATTTTGATTGATACTTTAGGCTACCATTTCATACGATCCACCAATGATTATGACAATAAATCGTATGCATCATATAAATATATGGTTCGTGATTTCTTTTCCTACCTAGTGGATCAGGACCAAGATAAAGAATACTGGAGAGCACCAGGTAGCGGTTCTCACGTATATAAAAAAGCAAATTTTCATCCAAAAGCAAAAAAAGCACTTAGAAGGTGTGAAGAGGCACTGGAAGAAGAAAAGCCTGATAAAAAATGGAGGTCAGTATTTGGACGTAAATTCCCGCTTGAAATTAAGTTGTCCGAAAAAGCAATGGATGGTAATCGCTCATTAGCTTATGCGAATACAGAAGAGTTTATAGACGATAAATTTCCAGTCAATATAAAATACGAGTTGGAAATTGATTGTGAGATAAATGCTGAAGGACTGCTGAGAGAAAAGTTGGCTAAATTATTTGGTTATTACCAAATTCCAACGGGGAAAAGTCTTAGCTTTTACGTTAAGTATAATGGAGTGCCAAAGCCAGTTACATACTATTGGAAAGTAAGAAATGTAGGGGTATGGGCCGAGAGTAATAATCAAATTAGGGGTCAAATAAAGCAAGGAAATGCTGATGGAAAGCTAAGTGAGAGAACTTCGTTTCAAGGCGATCATTTTGTAGAATGTTATGCTGTTTTAGATGGTGTATGTGTTGCAAGAGACAGAATTTCAGTGCCTATATAAGTGTGTACCTGAATCCGTGAAGCCGGCGCCGACACTTTCCCTATCACCGCCAGCGAGCACTTTTTGATCATTCGCCCCGTGCAAGTTGGCTTTCGCAAGCCCGTTATTGCCAAAACCCACCGTGCTGATCGGTGCTGACGGCCCGTTTTGTCATGCCTTTCCACCCGCCAGGCACGACATATCTGGCGATCGCGTGTCGCTTGGAACTGCTTGTGGATAGAGTGTCGCCGATTGACGGTCAGCATGGCGTTCCTCGTGGATAACGCAGTCGG